>JAADFN010000022.1 GCA_013152895.1 Acidobacteriota bacterium
CCGGGCCTGGCGCCGTGAGCACCCGGAGGTTCTTCTTGCGTGAAAAGACCTCCAGCGCCGCCCCCGGAATCTCCGGCGCGATGACCACCTCCACGAACTGCTCGACCACGGCCTCGGCGAACGCCGCATCGATCGGCTGATTCGAGGCGACGACCCCGCCGAAGGCGGACATCGGGTCGGTGGCCCGGGCCTTGCGGAAAGCAGCCTCGGGGTCGGGATCGAGGCCGACCCCGCACGGGTTGGCATGCTTGATGACAACCGCGCCGGGAGCGGGCAGGTCCCAGACGAGCCGCCACGCCCCGCTCGTATCGCCCAGGTTATTGTACGACAGCGGTTTACCCTGATGCTGGTGCGCCCCGGCCAGTCCAGGCGCTCCGGGCGACCGCGCGAGCAGCCCCCACTGGTGCGGGTTTTCGCCGTACCGCAGGGGGACTTCCTCGGCTGCCAGCAACGCCTCGGCAACGGCCGCGGTCGGTCGGTCTCCCTCCCCGAGAAGCCCGGGGAGGGCCGCGGAGATGGCGGCATCGTAGGCCGCCGTGTGCCGGAACGCCTTGAGTGCGAGCCGCCGCCGGGTCTGGTCTGAAACGCCTCCCGATCCGAGCTCTTCCAGCAGCGATTCGTAATCCGACGGATCGACGACGACCGTCACGCGCGCGTGGTTCTTCGCCGCCGCGCGGATCAGGCTGGGACCGCCGATGTCGATCTGCTCGATCGCCTCGGAAGCCGTCACACCGTCCGACGCCGCCGTCTCGCGGAACGGGTAGAGGTTGACGACGACCAGGTCGATCGGCACGATCCCGTGCTCGTCGAGCTGCCGGGCGTGATCCTCTCGGGGTGCGGCCAGGATACCGGCGAAAACTTTCGGGTGCAGGGTCTTGACCCTTCCGTCGAGAATCTCCGGAAATCCGGTCAGTGTGCTGACCCGCGTCACGGGGCAGCCGGTGCGCTCGAGCGCCGAGGCCGTCCCACCCGTCGAAATCAAGCTCCAGCCCAGCCGGACCAGCTCGCTGCCCAACCGCGCCACGTCACGTTTGTCTGAAACCGAGATCAATGCGTGCTGCGCCATGACCGCCTCCTCGCGTGCATCATCTTGTCGCGCGACAGTGTAGCCCGGATTGGCGCACGCGTGTTCATGCGAGGGAGACTCTCCCGCGTCTCTCACTCGCTTCCTACTGCTGCGGCGGAGACGCCTGCCAGCCGTGGTGTTTCTCGCAGCGGCGGCGCCGAGGACGTGCCACGAGCCGGCCCAACCGTGGTCGAAACGCCGCACCGACGGGAATCTCCGTGGTCTCACGGCGCACGTCCGTGAGATGTGCGGTCTATGTCCGGAAACCGGACGGGCCAGCCCTCCGTCCGAAAGACGTTGCCGCAGTTGGTCCGTCCGGCCGGCTTGCGCACAACGATGTCCGGAATCCGATCATGACCTGCTTCTGTCAAGAACGTGGTAGCAGAAGTAACATGTTGCTATATAAAGAGTTGTGGACACCCCCGGCCGTGTGGCATGTGCCTTGCTCTACGTGCAATGGAACGAGGGACTGAAGAAAAGGGGGAAAGGTCATGAAAACAAGATCAACCAAACAGAGCGCCATCACTCTTACCCTTATCGCGGTGGGCGTCATCGCCATGGCGATGACGGCGCAGGCGAAGGTGCTGCACGTCGAAAATGCAATCCCAGGACGGTACATCGTGGTTCTCAAGCCCGGGGCGCTTCAGCCTTCCGGCATGTCCCCGCATCCCACCGTGGCGGCTCTGGCGAGACGGATGACGGCACCGTTCAACACCCATCCCGGGCGGCGCTACACGCACACGATCAAGGGATTCACCGTTACACTCAACGCTTCGGAGGCCGAACGTCTCGCTGACGACCCGCGCGTCGCCTACATCACCCAGGATGCCGTGACGTTCCCGGCGGGCATCGAGAGCCCGGCCCCCTCGTGGGGGTTGGACCGGATCGACCAGACGACGAACCAGCTCGACGGGAGGTACACGTACAACCAGACCGGCGCTGGCGTCAACATCTACATTATCGATTCCGGGATCCGCAGCACGCACATCGACCTGGCCGGACGCGTCGACACGGTCAACGCCTTCACCGCGATTCATGACGGCCTCGGCACCGAAGACGGGTACGGCCACGGCACAGCGGTCGCGGCCGTGGCCGCCGGCACAACCTACGGGGTTGCCAAGGGAGCTACCGTGCATCCCGTCCGCGTTCTCGGACGCAACGGGAGAGGAACCGTCTCCGAGCTGATCGCTGGAATCGACTGGGTCGCCGCCAACTTCAAAGCTCCGGCCGTCGCCAACATCAGCATCACGACCGCTCCGAACCGGGCGCTCGACGACGCTCTGGAAGCCATGATCAAGGACCGTATCTTCACCACGGTGGCTGCTGGCAACGGCGCGTCGGATGCGTGCCTGGTCTCGCCGGCGCGCGTCCCCGACGCTTTCACCGTCGGCGCCTCGACCATCGATGATCAACGGGCGTTCTTCTCGGACGTTGGCACGTGCGTCGATGCCTTCGCGCCAGGCAAGAACATCAAGACGGCCTGGGGCCGAAGCGATACCCAGACGGCCGTCATGAGCGGAACGTCGTTCGCCGCACCGGCCGTCGCGGGTGCCGCCGCCATGGAGCTCAACGAGTTTCCGCGCGCGAGGGTTGAGAAGATCACATGGGATCTTCTCAACGAGGCGAGCCAGGTCATCCCCGCAGACAGCTACGGCTCCCCGACGGGCCTGCTTTATACGGGCTTCATCCAGGCCGGGGTCGACCAGCCACCCCGTGCAGTATTCAGCGTAAACTGCGAAAAACGTGCGTGCACCCTGGATGCGCGGGGCTCCACCGACGACCGGGGCATCGTGTCCTACGAGTGGAACCTCGACGACGGTACGATTGTCAGAGGCCGCAAAGACGTGGTGATCAAGCATACCTTCCCCCTCGATGGCTTGGAATTCAAGGTCATGCTAACCGTGACCGATACCTCCGGCCAGTCCCGCTCGGCCCGGCAGCTCCTCGACTTTTCAGAAGGTACGAGTCGCTGAGACGAGCTCCCTCTCTTGGTGAGCCGCTTCCCATCCCCCCGGAAGCGGCTCATTTTTTTCTGTAACGCCCCAACGTCACGAGAGCAGCCTGCGCCGATGGGATTGTGGATGCGCGGTATACTCGGGGTGCATGACCGCATCTGGGGCGTCCGCAGCGTGCAAGGGACACATCCTGGTCGTCGATGACGATCCGGGTCTCTGTTCGGCTATCGAGGAGATTCTCTCCACCAACGGCGCCAACGTGAGGACGGCGTACTCCCTGGCCGAGGCCCGCGGCATCCTGGCCAAGCGCGTGCCGGATCTGGTGCTGCTGGATCTGACCCTGCCCGACGGCAGCGGCTTCGAGCTTCTCGACGAGATCCGCGCGATTGACGAGATCATCTCGGTGATCGTCATGACGGGCCTTTCCGACGTCGAAACGGTCGTCGAGAGCATGCGGCGGGGGGCTGACAATTTCGTGCCGAAGCCGGTCGAGCCGGCTCTCTTTGTGAAGATCGTGGCGCGAGGGCTCCAGGAACATCGGAACCGCCAGCACGTCGAGACCTACAGGGACATCATCGCCACACGACGGGCATCCGCGCCGGACGGGATGCCGCGCATCATCGGCTCGAGTCGCGCCATAGCGCAGGTCCGGGAGCAGGCTGTTCGCGTCGCCCCGACCGATGCCTCCGTGCTGCTCCGCGGCGAATCCGGCACGGGCAAGGGGATGCTGGCGCGCGAGATTCACCGTCTTTCGAAGCGGGCGGCCGGCCCCTTCGTGGATGTCAACTGCGCGAGCATTCAGCCGCAGCTCGCAGAATCCGAGATCTTCGGACATGAGAGGGGCGCATTCACCGGCGCCCACGCCCGGAAGCCCGGGCTCCTCGAGGTGGCCAACGGCGGCACGCTCTTTCTCGACGAGGTCGCCGACCTCGATCTGCAGGCCCAGGCGAAGGTTCTCAAGGCGCTCGAGGACCGCACCTTCAGGCGGGTCGGTGGAGTGCGCCAGCTCCCGGTCGACGTCCGTATCATCGCGGCGACGCATCGCAACCTGGAAGAGATGATCGACGAAGGAACGTTTCGCCGGGATCTGTTCTACCGCCTCAACGTGTTTCCGATTCTGATTCCTCCCTTGCGCGAACGGCTGGAGGACCTGGACGATTTCACGGGCTACTTCATCGCGACGCTCAATCCGTTGACAGGAAGCTCGGTCACCGGCGTCAGCGCCCAAGCCCGGGACCTGTTGCTTCGCTACTCGTGGCCCGGGAATGTCCGGGAGCTGCGAAACGTCCTCGAACGGGCGATCATTCTGGCGGGACGCGGGCAGATCACTGCGCGCCATCTCCCGAGAAACCTTGCCGACGGGCGGGATGCCGTCTTGCGTCCCCTTGCGGACATCGAGCGGGAGCATATCGTCAACGTGCTGCGCTCAACCGGGGGTAACATCAAGAGGGCCGCAAGCATCCTCGGGATCTCCCGGTCGACTCTGTATGAGAAGCTCAAGCGGTACAACATCCCCGCCGCCCGATCCGGGTCCGCATAGAATGGTCCGGATGAAACGCTCAACGATTCTCGTCGCCGGGATGCTTCTCGCCTTCGCCGCTGGCTGCGGTCATCCGCCGGGATCCGTGGAGAAACCGGGGAGCGCCGCCGCGCCGGGACGCGGCGGGACGGTTGTCATCGGCGCGCTCTCCGGCATCAATAACTGGAACCCGTACCTCAACGAGACCGCGCTGGGCGACGACGTGTTGAGCCTGCTCTATCCGACCCTGGCGATCGAGCAGGTGGACTACCGGGCCCATCCGCCGTCGTTTACGCCGAACCTGGCCAGCTCCTGGGAGTTTTCCCCGGATCACTTGACGCTGACCTTCCACCTGCGATCGAGCGCGCGCTGGAGCGACGGGACGCCCGTGACTTCTGCTGACGTGCTCTTCAGCTACCGGACGAGGATCTCGCCCGAGATCGGCTGGGAGAGCGAGAGCCTGAAGAAGAAGATCCGGTCGGTCGACGCCCCCGATGCCCACACCGTCCGGTTCCACTACACCCACCGCTACCCGTACCAGCTGATGGATGCCAACGACGGTCCAATCATTCCCGCCCACGCCTGGGGCTCGATCCCGTATGCGGCCTGGGACAGGCAGGACTGGCGCGCGCTCGCGCTGAGCGCCGGGCCGTTCGAGCTATCCTCGGCGACACCCCAACAGCAGTTCGTTCTCAAACGCAACCCGCTGTACTGGAAGAAGGGCAGACCGTTTCTGGACCGTCTCATCTGGCGAATCGTTCCCGACCAGGGCAACTTGCTGACGCAGCTCCGCACGGGCGAGATCGACTTCATGCAGGGTATTCCGCCGCGGCAGGCCGGCCAGCTGCGGGGCGATCCGCACGTCAGGCTCATTCACTTCCCCGACCGGAGCTACGGCTACATCGGGTGGAACACGAGGCGGCCGCTCTTTCGGGATCCGCGGGTCCGCCGCGCCCTGACGCTCGCCCTCGACCGCCGGACGATCCTGGACACGGTGATGCGTGGCTACGGTCGCCTCGCCGTTGGACCGGTACTCTCGACGATGTGGGCGTTCGATTCCAGGCTCGTCCCGTACCCGTACGATCCGGCGAGGGCGCGCACGTTGCTGGCCGCCGCCGGATGGACCGATACCGACGGGGACGGGATACTCGACCGTCGCGGGAAACGGCTCGCCTTCGAGCTCATGACCAACGCCGGCAACGAGATCCGGGAGGATATCTGCCAGATGGCCGCCAGCCAGCTCGCCCGTATCGGGATCAAGGTCAGCGTACGCTTCATCGAGTGGGGCACGATGCTCTCCCGCCTGGAGCACGGCGACTTCGACGCCTATATCAGCGCCTGGCGCGAGGGAACACAGGTCGATCCGGCCCCCCTCTGGCATTCGGCTCCGCCGGGCGCGCCGACGTACAACTACGTTGGCTACTCCAACCCCGAGGTCGACCGGCTGATCGATCAGCTCGCCGCCACCGAAACCGCCGAGGCTCAGAAGCCGCTGCTCGATCGCTTCCAGGAGATCGTCCACCGCGACCAGCCGTACACGTTCCTGTACGAGGGGCAACGGCTGGACGGCATCAACCGCAGGATTCGAGGCGCCGTCATCAACGATGCAACGGCGTACTTCAACGTCGACGAGTGGACCGTTTCGAGCTCCCGCCGATGATCGTACCCGCCGGACCGGCCCGGACGGGCGGCCCGTCCGGCGCCCGGGAGAGAGCGTAGCCGATGGCCCGGCTCATTCTTCGCCGGATCCTCCTCGCCATTCCGCTCCTGTGGCTCGTCGTCACGCTGACCTTTGTGGCGGTGCACGCCGTCCCCGGCACGGTCGCCGACCTGATCGACAACCCGCAGCTCTCGCCCCAGGCGCGCGCGCACATCGAGCAGCGGTTCGGGCTCGACCGGCCCGTCAGCGTGCAGTACGTCCGATGGCTGGAGGCCCTGGCGCACGGGGATCTCGGCGTATCGTTCCTCTACCGCCAGCCGGTCAGCCGCGTGGTGCTGCGGGCCCTGCCGCCGACGCTGCTGCTCACCGGCACGGCCCTGGCGCTCGACCTCATCCTCGGGATTCTCCTCGCCGTCATCGCGGTCGCCCGTCCACGGAGCTGGTTCGACCGGGTCTCGACGGTTCTCAGTCTCGGTCTTTACGGGATGCCCTCGTTCTGGCTGGCCGGATTGGCGATCCTGGTCTTTGCCGTCATCCTCGGGTGGCTGCCCGCCTCGCACATGCACTCGGTCAGCGCCATTGGTGCGTCCGGCGGTGCCCGCTTCGCTGATCTGCTGAGACACCTGGTGCTTCCTGCCGGCGTGCTCGGCGTCGTCGGGGCGGCCGGGACCGCCCGGTATCTCCGGTCCACGCTGCTCGATATCCAGGACGCGCGCTTCCTCCTGGCCGCCAGGGCCCGGGGCCTGTCCCGCCGCAGGGTGCTCCTGGTCCACGCGCTGCGTCCGGCCCTCCTGCCGCTCGTCACGCTCCTCGGACTGGCGATACCGTTCCTCGTGTCCGGATCCCTGGTCATCGAGGTCATCTTCGCCTGGCCGGGGATCGGGCGGGTGCTCTGGACGGCGGCCTGGGCCCGGGACGTCCCCGTGATCCTCGCGGTCACGCTCTTGGGCGCCACGGCCGTCATCGCCGGAAACCTGGTGGCAGACGTGCTCTACATCCTCGTCGACCCCCGCGCGCGGAGCCCGCGGTGAGCCTGAAAGCGGCGCCTTTGCGCCTGACCGCCGGCCTCGGGATGATTGGGCTCATCATCCTGGCCTGCGGTGTTGGCCCGTGGCTGCTCCGGCCGCTACCCGGGATGGATCCGGCCCGCGCGGCCCTCCTGCCCCCGGGAAGCCGCGTAACGGTGGTCCAGTGTCGCAATGGCGCCGTCTACATGTCGCCCCGGGTCGAGAAGGGCGCGCGGGCAATCGCCGTGCTCGGTCCCGGGAATCGCCGGATCGAGATTGAGACAGCGCAGATCGCGCGCGTTTTCCCGCACCGGTACTGGCTTGGAAGCGACCGGTTCGGCCGCGACCTGTTGCGCGAATCGCTGAGTGGGGGCCGGATTTCGCTGGCGGTCGCCTCGCTCGCCCTGGCCATCGCGCTGGTGATCGGCGGCGGCATCGGCCTGGCAGCGGCCACGTCCGGGACGCTCGTCGACACGCTTCTCATGCGCCTCGTCGATGCCTTTCTCGCATTCCCGATCCTCTTCCTGCTGATCCTCGCCGTCGCGCTCTTCCGGCCCGGCCCCTCGACGCTGGTCGTTGTGCTCGGCCTGACCTCCTGGATGGGGCTGGCCAGGCTGGTCCGCGGCCAGGTGCTCTCTCTCAGGCAGAGGGATTTCGTCCAGGCGGCCCGGGTTGCCGGGAGCCCGTGGTGGCGGATCTGGGAGCTGCACTACGCCCCGAACCTGGTCGGTCCCGTCGCCCAGGATGCCGCCCTGCGCCTCGGGGACCTGGTCCTCGCCGAGGCGACGCTGTCCTACCTCGGGCTCGGCATCCCCCCCTCGACGCCGACGTGGGGCTCGCTGGTCGCCGAGGGGCACAAGGTGCTGCTCCAGGGATGGTGGCTCGCGACGTTTCCAGGAATCGCCATCGCCGTTCTCGTCATCGCCCTGGCGCTCGTCGGCGATGGCTTGCAGGACCTGGTGCGATCGGCCCGGTGAAAGGGGTCCGCTGTCGGGATACGCGCGGTCCGGCATCACGTCGTCGCGCGACAGAAGCAATGACCGGGGATGGTCCTGCGAACGGCGGCAGGAGCCTGTATGATTTGCCGGTGCGGAAGGACGGAGCATCGTGAAGTACAGGGTCGCCATCGTCGGGGCAGGAATCGCAGGGCTCGCCGCCGCTTTCTGGCTTGAGCACGATCACGGGATCAAAGACGTCACCGTGCTGGAGGCGTCGAACCGGCCGGGAGGAAAGATGTGGTCGCTCGCCGAGGACGGTCACATCCTGGAATGGGGGCCCCAGGGGTTTCTCGACAACGCCCCGGACACGCTCGAGCTCGCGCGGGCCGCCGGTCTCGGCGATCGTCTGGTGCGCGCCGGGGACGCCTCGGCGGACCGGTTCATCGTGCGGGGAGGGCGCCTACGGCGGATTCCCCTATCGCCGGTCGCGTTCATGGCCTCCAGCGTGCTCGGGCTGCGCGCCCGGCTCCGGCTGCTCGGCGAGCCGCTGGCCCGCAAACGCCCCGGCGGAGACGAATCGGTCTTCGATTTCGCCAGCAGGCGCATCGGCAGGGGCGCCGCCCGTATCCTGGTCGACGCCATGGTCACCGGCGTCTTTGCGGGCGATTCGACGGAACTTTCCCTCGCCGCGACGTTTCCGAAGATGGCCGCGATGGAGGCCGAGTACGGGTCCCTGACGCGGGCGATGATCGCAAAGGCCCGGGCCGCCCGCCGGACGGGAGAGTCCTCCGGCGGTCCCAGCGGCCCCGGCGGAACGCTGACGACTTTCCGGGAGGGGATGGGTGAGCTTCCCAGGGCGATCGCCGCGCGAGTTGGAGATCGCCTTCTCCTCGGGGCATCGGTCCGGTCGATCCTCCGCCGGGACGGTGCGTACCTGCTGCGCGGGGAGGGCGTCGAGATCACCGCGGAGACGGTCATCGTGGCGGCGCCGGCGTACGCGGCGGCGGAGATGCTTGGCGAGCTCGCGCCGGAGGCCGTCGAACCGCTGCGATCGATTCCAACGGCGCCGATCACGGTGGTGATGGATTCCTACGCCGGCGCGCTCGTGTTCGGGCGCCCCGTCTCCGGCTTCGGCTTCCTGGTCCCCGGCGTCGAACCGCTCGGGATCCTGGGGTGTCTCTACTGTCACGACATCTTCCCCGGCCAGGCGCCGGAGGATCACCTGCTCCTGCGCACCATGCTCGGCGGCGCCCGGGATCCGGCCAGCCTCGATCTCGACGACGACGCCGTCCGCGACCGCGTCGACACCGTGCTCGCCCGTGTCTTCGGCCGCCGCGCCGCCCCCGAGCGGAGCTGGATCATCCGTCACCCCCGCGGCATCGCCCAGTACACCCTCGGCCATCTTGATCGCGTCGCCGCGGCAACCGCCGCGGCCGAGGCCGCCGGCATCCACCTGGCCGGCTCCTTCTACCGCGGCGTCTCCGTCAACGACTGCATCCGCGAGGCCCGGCAAACCGCGCGGAAGATCCGGGGCGCCTGAGCATCGTCATGCCCCAGGAGCAGCACCACGTCTGCGGATGAACAAGGGGGTCCGGCCTCACCAGGACGGGCGATGACAGTGACATACCCGAGACTCTCGATTGACCGGCATTCGTGTTCGTCGGGAGACCGTGGCAGCGCCCGGGAGGCCCTGCTTGCAGCAGGCCCGCGGTCTCGACCCTGACCCGTCCTGCACGCGAGCGTGCCGGCCGGCTCAAGGTCGATCCCGCCGGGGCTGGCGCCCCGCCCCGGGC
>JAADFN010000023.1 GCA_013152895.1 Acidobacteriota bacterium
TCGACGCATGGCTCATGGGACGTCCGGTTCACGATTTCCCAACGTCCAACGATGCCACCGTCCGTCTGACCAGCTCCGGGAGGCACATCGTGATCCCGCTGGATTTGGCCAAATCAGGCGCCCCCACCGGGGTTGAGACAGCCCATGGAGAATCGGAACATCCAACCCCACTCCAGCCCAACGACGAGGCTACCCACCCTTGCGATGATTCACCCCCGCGGCAACGCTCCGTCAGCACGCACGTTGTCATGACCATGGCTGGTTCGGCGGTGCTGATCTTGGCGCTCGTCTGGGGTATTCGTCTTCACGATAAAACGGCATGGCGAGCCTTGGGTGCTCCGTTGGCCGGCGCCTGGACGTTCGCCAACGACGGCGTTGCCGGCAAGGCCCAGAGCGTGGGACGTTTCAACACCGGCTCCATGATCGGCCCGGGCTCCTCGGTGGCGGTCACGCTCACCAGTGGCGGAACCCGCTGGGCCGGGGGCATGGAGATCTTCGAGGACGACCTCCACTGGACATTCGTCGCCATCTCGCCGCGGCAGCACGAAATCGATGTTGAGCGTTTCCCCGCTGGGACGGTGAACACGTTCTTCGCTGGTTCCACCGTTTCCGCTGGAAAACCCGTTCGGCTGGCGGTGATTCTGACCGACAAGGCCTTGAGAATCTTCTGCGGAGGTATCCCGGCAGGAACCGTTCTGCACCGATGGGATATCGAGCGCGGCAGGCTGGTGCTGCGCGTTGGCTCGCCGGGAGATGAGCTGCACCCGCCGACCGGGGGCGACGCCCTTTTCACCGCCCTCCATGTCGCTGGAGCGTTGACCTCTTTACCTCCAACGACGGTCACCGAGGTTCCACGCCGCCTGCGCCCCTCGGCCACGTACACACTCATCGCCGATAACATCGACGATCAGTTGGATATTCTCCTCGATGGACGGAGATTGGCCACCGCCGGCTACCGGGAGAAGATCGGCCCTCTTGAGATCAACCGGTTCCTGACCCGCGGGCAGCACACGCTCACCATGCGCCTGTTCAATCGCAAGTGGTCGGCGGCCTACGGCATCCGGCTCGAGGAAAACGGCGTCGATATCTGGAACAAGCGTTGCGGCAACGTGCGCTCGGATCATGCCGCCTGTGATGCTCTCGAGACCCGTCTCGGCATGGTCAAGCAGCTCGATTTCACCTTCCGGGCTCACTGAGATTCTCCCCCCGGCCGGGTCCGGACGCCGGAGAAACCGGGGCGAACCGTGTACAATCTCCGGCGGAGGTGACAATGGGGGGGCTGCGGTTCTACAACACGATGACGCGCTCTCTGGAGAGCTTCGAGCCGCTCGAGCAGGATCACGTGCGCATGTACACCTGCGGACCGACCGTCTACAACTACGTCCATATCGGCAACCTGAGAACCTTCATCTTCGAGGATATCCTCCGCCGCACGCTGCAGCTCTTCGGGTACCGGGTGACCCAGGTCATGAACCTGACCGACGTCGACGACAAGACCATCCGCGACGCCAACGCCGCCCGTATCCCGCTCCGGGAGCTGACCGACAGGTACATCGAGGCATTCTTCGAAGACATCGATACGTTGCGGATCCAGCGGGCCGAGCACTACCCCCGCGCGACCGAGTACATTCCACAGATGGTCGAGCTGATCAAGCGGCTCGAAGCTCACGGCCACACCTACCGTTCGGGCGGATCGGTCTACTACAGCATCGCGACGTTCCCGGAATACGGCAAGCTCTCCGGCGTTCGGCTGGACAAGAACATTGCGGGCGCACGCGTGGAGACCGACGAGTACGACAAGGAGGACGCACGCGATTTCGTTCTGTGGAAAGCCCCCAAGCCGGGCGAGCCATCGTGGGAGACCGAGTTGGGACCCGGACGCCCCGGCTGGCACATCGAATGCTCGGCGATGTCCATGAGCCTCCTCGGAGAGACGTTCGACATCCACACGGGGGCCGTGGATAACATCTTTCCCCACCATGAGAACGAGATCGCACAGTCGCAAGGCGCGACAGGTCAGCCGTTCGTCCGGACCTGGCTGCACGCCGAGCACCTGATCGTCGAGGGGGAGAAGATGGCCAAATCGAAGGGCAACTTCTTCACCCTCCGCGACCTGATCGCGCGCGGGTACGATCCCGTCGCGATCCGGTATCTCCTGCTCTCGGTGCCCTACCGGCAGAAGCTCAACTTCACGTTCGACGGCCTCCACGCCGCACAACAGGCCACCGAACGGCTGGCAAACACCCTCAGACGCATCGAAACCACTCCGCCCGCAGAGGAGGGCTCCGGCTGCCTTTCCATCGACGCAATCGAGGCGTTCCGGGCCGCGTTTCGGGCCGGTCTCGCCGATGATCTCAACACGGCCCGGGCCCTGGCGGCCCTTCACACGTTGCTTCGCCAGGTCAACACGGCCCTCGACCACGGCGGCATTTCTGGAGACGTTCGCACGTCCCTGTCCCACGCGCTGAACGAGGCCGACTCCGTCCTGGACATCCTCCCCGCCCACGCCGGGGCGCTCCCGGATGAAGAGGCAACGAGGATCGAGGCGTTGATCGAACAACGCAGCACGGCCAGACAGAACCGCGATTTCGCGACCGCCGACGCCATTCGGGACCAGCTTGCCCGTGAGGGAATCGTTCTGGAAGACACCCCGAACGGAACCCTCTGGAAGCGGAAACGGCAGAACCCGCCGGAAGAAAAATGAACGCAACGTCGCTGCCCGCCGTCATCGTGACAGCGTTCTTCGTCAGCCTGGCAACGGTCATCGTTCCGAGCCCGAGCACGCTGACGGCCAGCCGGTTCGGCGTCGCCAAGGGTACGCGTGCGGCGATTGCATGCCTCAGCGGCGTTGTCCTGCTCGACATCATCGCGTTCCTCGCGCTGGCGCTCGGGTTTCAGCCGCTGCTCGATCGCATCGGCGGATCGAGATACATCGTCGAGATTGCGGGGTTCCTCCTCGTTGGCGCTGGGATCGCCAGTATCATCGCCGCGCCCAAGGACGCGTCCAAGCTCGTCTCGAAACGTGGCCAGCGCTTCGCCGCCCGCGAGCAGAGCCTCCACGGCCCGTTTATCGCGGGACTGCTCATCCCAATCGCCAATCCCGGCTACTGGATCTGGTGGACCACCGTCGGCACGGCGTTCGTCCACACGGCCCGGAGATGGGGCCGCCTCGGCCTCACCCTCGTTTTCTTGGCGTTTATCACCGGCGTTCTCGCCTGGTACATTCCGTTGGTCCTGGCGCTTCACCACGGGCGGCAGATCTTTTCGCCGAAGGTGCAGCAACGTCTCCTGACGATTCTCGGCATCGCCATGATCGGGTTCGGCGTCTTCCTTATCTGGGAAACTTTCTTCGGCGGCGGTCTCGGGCTCCAACTGTAACCCGGCCCACGCATCCCGGCGGCGACGCCTGATGGGGTAGGCTTACTCGACCACCTTTGAGGGGGGCACGAGATCGGCGCCGCGCGCACGCAACCTCGGAAGCTCCCGGGCGAGCACCCGGATCGTGACCGGATGCACGTGTCCGATCGCGATCGCGTGCCCACGCCTGCGGGCATCGTAGACCGCCTCGTCCAGCTGGCGCCGAATCGCATCGGGCGTCTGGACGTTATCCAGAAAAACGTTCCGCCGCCCCGTCCGGATTCCCTGGGCGCGGGCAGCTTCCTCGGCCACCGTCTTGACCGTGGTCCGTGAATCGATAAACGCCAGTCGCCGCGCCGCGATCTCCTGCATCACCCACGTCATGACCCTGAGGCTGGCCGTGGCCTTGGAGCCCATGTGGTTGTTCACCCCAACGATGAACGGGACGTTGTTGAGCGCCGAACGCACCGTGAAGCGCACCTGGGACTCTGACATCGTGACGAGGACGGCCCCCGGCCCGGGATCTTCCCGTGGATAGCCGACCGGCTCCATCGGAAGGTGGAGCCACACCTCGTGGCCGGCACGGTGCAACACGATGGCGGCATCGACCGAGTGCGGAAGAAACGGCAGAATCGACACGGCCACTGCCTTGGGCAACCGGGCCGCCTGCTTCACGACGTCCATTCTCAGGCCGGCGTCGTCGAGCATGATCGCCAGCCGGCCGCGGACGTTGGGCTCCAGGGTGGGACGAGGCGATGGGCGGGGGACGGCCCGCTTCGCAACCGCTCCGGCCGCGGCACGAAGCTTCGCGGCCGTTCCCAGGTGAATATCGAACGCCTCGATTCCGAGTGAAAACCGGAGCCGTGCCGCCTCGCGACCGCCCGGGGTCTCCCGTTTCAAGCGCGCCTGCCATCTCGGCGCTTCGGCGTTGAGATCATCCGCGAGCTCTCGAACGCGGCGTGCGTCCGGCAACGTGATGCGCCACGTGCGAACGAAGACTCCACCGATCTTTCGGATCGGATCGTCAGCGTCGATGCGAACGGCGCCCCGTCGCGTGGCCAACTCCCTCAGCGTGACGCCGAACTCGCGCCTCGCGACGGCAGCTGGCTCGGGGACCGGCGCGTGTCCCCGCGCGACCCACCAGATCACGGCGGCCAGCGCCACGAGAACGGCCGCGATCACTGCCGCCCTGGCCACCAGTGGCGCGGCCGCGCGTTTCTTACGCCGCCTTGGCACGGATGCCCCGGGCCAGCTTGAGCCCACGGTCCAGCACGGGATCCGACCCCTTCTTGGCGCCTGCAAGATCGACCTTTTCATCGATCACAACGCCATCGGCATCGATCGGCTTGCCGTTGCTGGCGAGCCACCGGCTCACGGGAAGAAGGAGGGTGAGGCCCTTTTCGCGAATCAGCATCATGTGATCGGCGTGGGCTTCCGTCGGCGTCCCGACGACCGTGCATCCGGCCCTGTTCAGCGCCGCGGCAAGGATCTCGCCAACGCCTTCCGTATCCCCGCCAACCAGCACGATGGGCCTTTCAACCGGTAACGCCGCCGGATGAGCCTGGAATGTTGTGGATCCGGCCCGCCGGCCCTTCCAAATGCCAAGAACGCCTTGCGAGGTGAAGAAATCGGCGACGGCGATCGCCTGGTCCTCGCGTCCCCACACCAGGTGACGCAGGTCCAGAACCAGGGGTCCGTGACCAAGGATGGCCCGGATTTTCCCGGCGGCGCCCCGTGGCAGGCTCGTGATCGTGACGACCTGGACGCCATCATCCATGCTGGACGTCGCAACGGATGGGCTCCACGGCGCCGGGGTGAGCTCAACCTTCCGATGCTTCTCGATGTTTCTCCCAAAAACGGTCATTTCGATTTTCTTGCCAGCCTTGACGTGCGAGGCCAGCAGGAGACGCACCCGCCACAGCGGCATGCCCCGCGTCGGCAAGCCCTGAACCTCCTCGAGGATCTCCCACTCCTTCAAACCCGCCTCGGCCGCCGGCGATCCCGGGAGAGCCTGGCGCACGGCGGCCGTGCCCAACCGTAGACCGAGCACGATCCCGAACGGGGGAGGATTCTTCAGAAGCGTCTGGTACGCTGCGACCTCCGAATCGTCGAGTACGGCGGCCCGTGGGTCGGCCGATTCCACGAGGCCGGCGTCGAGCCCCTCTCCCAGCGCCCCGAGGTTGACCGGATCTACATACCGGGTGTGAATGAGATGGACGACCTGGGCCAGGTTGCCGAGCGCCCGGTACAGATCGTCCTTCCGGTTCCGGCCCGCCATGACGAGCGACGCAAACAGAACCACGATCGTCAGCGAAACAACCAGGAAAATGGTACGAATTTTCACGAGGTTCAGGATCCTCCCCCCTTCAGCCGAAGCCATCTTCGTGGATTGACGGCCTTGCCATCAACCCGGATCTCCAAGTAGACGTTGCCACCCTTCTTCGGCGGAGAGCTCAAACCAAGCGTGGTCCCCATGCTCACGTTCTGGTTCCGCCGGACAAGGATTGTAGCAAGTCCAGCCACCAGGGAGTACACGCCCGCGCCATGATCGATGACGGCCATGTTTCCGTACCCGTTGAAGTATCGTGCGTAGGCCACGACGCCCGGGAAAATCGCCTTGACCGGCCGCTGTCCAGGAACGCGGAGGCGGATCCCGTTACACACGGTGTAGCTGGCGTACGTCGCAAGCTGGTGGCGGCCAAAGCTCTCGACCACCGTTCCATCGACGGGCCACGGCAACGCCCCCTGGTACCTGCGCATATCCTGCTGGCCCGTCAAACGGCGGCGGCTGGCCAGGAGGTTCAGCAGCCGCTCCAGCGCCGCCTCCCGATTCTGAAGATCGGCCAGGCGCACCGCGGCGGCTTTCCGGCGGTGCTCCAGGCTGGCCCGCTCCCTCCGGACCCGGTCCCGCACTCGCGCAAGCTCCTGCCGCCGGGACTCGAGCCCGGCCGCCTCGCCCTGGGCCCGCGTCAGGGCGAGGCTCAGCTCTCCGAGCTTCTCGTTGTGCTGACGCTCGAGCTCGCTGTACTCCTGCATCAAACGAACCTGGCCCTTGGTCAACACGGCCACCGTTCCGATGGCACGGCCGAGATCCCCGCCCCGCGCCGCATCGTAGAAGAGCCGCAGCGGCCCCGGCCGCCCGAGAAGCGCCGCCATCTGCAGGTTCACGCGAACCGCCTCCCGGCGCCGCTCGAGCTTGTGGGCGATCGTTCCGAGCTCCTGCCTCAGCGTCATGATCTGTTTCTGGCTCAGTCGCAAGACGGCTTCCAGCTCCAGCACCCGGGTCTTGGCGAGCTGGAGCTGCGCCGTCAGCCGTTCCTCCCGGGCGCGCGCATCGAGGGTCTTGCGATCGAGCCTTCGCAGCGTTGCGTTGAGCTGGAGAATCCGGCTCCTGATGTGCCGCAGGTCCCGCGCCGCTGGGGGACCGTCATTCCCGCCCCTGGAGGCGGCGGGCGCGATTCCTGGAACCAGCAACGGCACAACGATGGCCAAGATAACGCACGATCGTGTGAGGGAACGCAGGTTACTTTTTGACCGACACATGGAAGAAGGGCACGCCGGCCACCTTTTCCGGCGGCTGTTCGTGCAGCAGACCGAGAATCGTTGGATACACGTCGATCATGTGGACCTCGTGCCGTTCCAGCGGCCGGTTGGCGAACAGGATTCCCTGGACGACCGACGGATTCATCGTGCAGTGGTCCCCGCTCCACGGGCTCATATTGTCCATGAAGACATGAGCGGGCATCCCGCCGAGGGCGCTCTGCCACGAAATCCGGTAGTACTCCGATGTCGTGACAATCATGTCAGGCACCAGGTTCGGATCGAAATCGTGGTAGATCTCCTCGCGCAGGTACACCTTGGCAATCGGGTGCCGCCCGGTCTTGGGATCGACGATCGCCTCGAGTTTTCGGGCCAGCTCGCGCCTCAGGTTTTCATACTCTTCCCCCGGCGCGACGATCCCCTGGGCCTCCCTGCCCCGAAGATTGATGTAGAGACCTCCAAGCCCCAGGGCGTACGCCCGGCTCCGGCTCCAGTCGACGTTCGGCCAGAACTGACCTTGATCGAACAGCGTCTCCAGGTTCTGGGCTTTCCCCCCACCCCCCGTCAGATGCAGATACCCGTTCTTGACCAGCCACGTATTGATGTTGAACGACCATCTCCAGCTGGAGAACCCATGGTCCGACAGGACGATCAGCGTGTCGCCCGGCCTGAGCTGCGCCATCGTCTCACCGACGATCGAATCCATCGTCTGGTAGGTTTTCAGGAACGCTTTCTGGTACTTGGCCGCCCGGGTGGCGTCGTAGTATGGATGCCCGGGATCCATGAACCGGAAGAGGATGTGGGCGACCCGGTCGGTGAACTCGAAATACTGGACGAGTAGACGTTCGTTCCCCTTGAGAAAATGCTCCAGCATCTTTCTGTAGGCGGACTCCGTGTTGTAGACGTCTTCCATGAAGACGTCTTCATTGACGACCTTCTCGGTCACGCCCCACGTATCGACGGCCCACCCGGTGGTCTTGTACGGGCCGACCTCCCGTTTCAGGATCGAGGCCCAGTCCGCCGGAGCGGAGATCAGGAAACCCGCCGGCAGGTGATCGGGATCGAACTGGACCGACGTCAGGTACAGCCTGACGTTGGGCCTCAGGGAGAGCAGGCGGAACCGCGCCATCGCGTAGATCTTGATCAGCGGGTTGAACCGGAAGATCACAGACATCCAGGGACTCCACTCGCCGGGCTTGATCGTGGCCCGCTGCGGTCCCGTGTCGATGGTCAACGACTTCGCATCGGCAGAAACGGCCAGTGTCAGCGGCGCATTGATCTGCGGCGGCCGCCCGAAGAGCCGGTTCGGCGGGCCGGGGATCGTCGTGTGAATGACGCCGTCCACCTTCTTCAGATGGATGACATCGATCGAGAACTGGTTACCCTGCCCGAGGTGGTAGAACGGATCCGACGTGTAGAAGGTCGGGCTGCCGATCCGGCCGCGAACATCCGGAACCCCGAGGCCGGACAACAGGTGGCCCCCGGCAAACGGACGCGCCGGGAACGTCACGGGGATCCGGCCAACGATCGCCGTGACGCCGTGCTCGCCTGCGACCTGCCAGAACGGGGTCCCCTGCCGGTTGTTGATGACCTTTGGCACCTGGACGGGAAGCCAGTTGGCACCAATCCAGTACCCGGCCGCCCCGACCGCGAGAGCCGGAACCACGGCCCAGAGCCACGCTCTCTTGCGGCGGAAAACCGCGATGAGAAGGGTGAAGACCAGCCAGCCTACGACCACCCCGAGGCCCAGCAGAACCACCGGGTTCGATCTCCCCCAGAGGAACTTCGCCTTCGTTTCCCTGACGACGGCGAACGACGGCATGTACGTCTCGGGGTTCCGCACGAGGAAGTCGAAAATCCTCGTTCCGCCCGGGTCGCGGCCCGTGGTGAACGTCGACCAGGACACCGGCGTCTGGGCGGGAATCGTGGGATCGAGCCGGGCATAGCCGCCAATCTTGGCCAGCTCGGCCAGGTGGGGCAGCTTGCCCTCGGCCATCCACTGTTCGGTGAGCTTCGCATCGGCGCCGTCAAACCCGAGGATGATCAATCTCCCGGCGGGGGGCGCGGCTTGAGCCAGCGCCGCGAGCAGGAGAACCGCTGGAATGAGAATCCATCTCTTCATGAGGGTGGATTGTACCGCAATCAGCGCGGCTCGTACCGCAACGCGTGAAACGTAAAACCATCCGCATCGGCCGCCGGCAGGAGACGGATGCCGCCCGCCGCCGTCCCGGCCGGCTTCGAGCCGGCGGGCACCAACCCGCGCAAGGGGACCGTCTTGAACGGGCCGCCGATTCCACGAATCAGGTCTTCGTTCTCCTCGGGCTCGAGAGAGCACGTCGTGTACAACAACACGCCGCCGGGCACCAGGAGCTGCAAGGCGCCGTTGATCATCCTGGCCTGGGCGCGGGCCAGGCGACCGATGCTCTCCTCCTCGAGACGCCACCGGAGATCGGGATGCCGCCGGAGCGTTCCCGTCCCCGAGCACGGCGCGTCCAGCAGCACGATGTCCCAACTCCGGGGCGCAAGCGGGCTCANNNNCCCGCCACGATGGCCACCGGCCGTCCGAGGCGCGCCAGGTTCCCGGCCATCAGCCGCGCCCGCCCGATCCGCAGCTCCACGGCGGCCACCCGCTCCCACCGACCGAGGCCCGCAGCAAGGGCGGCCTTCCCGCCGGGAGCGGCGCACAGGTCGGCCAGCCGTGGCCGTTCCACACCCGCGGCGAGGGCTACCGCCAGGTGCGCGACCAGCTGGGACGACGGATCCTGCGCGTACGCCAGTCCCTCCTGGACCGCCCGGATGACGGCGGATGCGCCGTCGGGCGCCCGGAACGCGCCCGGGCACCACGCGTGCGGCTCGAGCCGTCCGGCGGCCTCCGGCATCTGTCCGCCGTTCTCGCCGCCGGACAGCCACACCCACAGGCCCGCAGGGGTTTGGTCCACCTCCATGATCGCCTCGGCCGTGCGGCTTCCGAAGCTCGATCTCCACCGCCGGTACAGCCATGCGGGATGCGAAAAACGAACATCGGGAGACGCCTCCCGCGACACCGCGTCGAACGCGGCGGCCGCCCGCCGGAGGATCGCGTTGACAAGGCCCGTCGCGGACGTCTTGCCCAAACGCCTGGTCAGACGTACCGCGGCATCGACGGCCACCGCCGCGGGGATCCCGAGCTTCGCCGTCTCGAACAGGCCAAGCCTGAGAATGGCCCGTACCTCGGGATCGAGCCTGCCCACCGGGCGGCGGCTGAACGTACCGAGAACCTCGTCGAGCAGGCGGCGCCAGCGGAGCACGCCGAGCACCCGCGCCCGCACTCCGGGACGCCCGGAGCCTTCCAGCAAACGGGCTGCGAACGCCCCACCCTCCACCCGGACGAGGATCCGCGCCGCAACGGCGCGGTCAGCCGAGACGTTCACCCCTCGCCACCCGTTCGCCGATCAGAAAGGCGTCGGCCGGCATGCGGCGTTTCCCTTCCCGTTGCAGATCGGTCACACGTACAGCCGTGCCACGTCCACACCGCACCACGATGCCCGAAGCATCCGCCTCGAGCACGGTTCCAGGGGGCTCGTCTCCCCTGGGCTGATCCGGCGCCTCCTCGAGGCCGTGGATCTTGAGGCGGCCGCCGCGGAACTTCGTGTACAGCCCCGGCCACGGCGTGAAGCCGCGCAGCCTGTTGACCAGCTGGCGGGCCGTCATCGACCAGTCGATCTCGCCGAAATGCCGGCGCAACATCGGCGTCACACTGGCCCCCTTCTCGGGCTGGGGGTGCGGCTCGATCGTTCCGGCCTCCAGCCGGTCGAGGGTTTCCAAGACCAGGTCCGCACCCAAGGACGCCAGACGTGACGCCAGCTCCTCGGCGGTTTCGCCCGGCTCGATCGGCACCTTCTTCTGGAGCAGCAGCGGTCCGGTATCCATCCCCTCATCCAGCATCATCGTTGTCACGCCCGTCACCTTGTCCCCGCGCACGAGGGCCCACTGGATCGGCGACGGCCCCCTGTACCTCGGGAGCAGGCTCGGATGCAGGTTGATGAAACCGCGGGGAAAGACATCGAGCACGCTGGCTGGAATGAGCTTGCCGTAGGCGACCACCACGCCGATGGCGGCCTTCAGCCCTGCGAGCTCCCCGGCGAACGCCTCGCCCTTGAGGCTCCGCGGCTGACGAACCGGGAGCCCGAGCCGCCTCGCAAGCTCAACCACTGGGGGGGCGGTCAGCACCTGTTTGCGGCCCACGGGGCGGTCAGGCCGGGAAACGACAAGCACAACCTCGTGCGGACTCGTCACCAGCCGTTGCAACGTTGGAACGGCAAACTCAGGCGTCCCAAAGAAAACAAGTCTCATGAGGCGTAGTGTACACGACGCGTGGTAGACTCCCCCCATGAGCCTCACACATCCCGAAGACAAACCCTCCGTCCTGGTGGCGGATGACGAGCCCGCCATCCTTGACGCTCTCGGAGAATACCTGGCCAACCGCGGGTTCAGCGTCACGGCAGTGACCGATGGAGCGTCGGCCCTCGAGTCCATTTCGCGCCACACGCCGGATCTCATCGTTCTCGACATCAGCATGCCGCGGGTTTCCGGCCTCGACGCCGTACACCGCATCCGGTTCCTCTACGGGCTTGTCGATGTCCCCATTCTCATCGTCACCGGGCGCGACGACCTGGCCACACGCCGTCTGAGCCTGCATAACGGTGCCGACGCCTACCTGACCAAGCCGTTCACCCTCGCCGCCTTCGGGGAGAAGGTCTCCGAGCTCATCAACGCGCCGCGGCGGCGTTGGCTCACCTCCGAAGATCGCTATCTTCCTCCCGTGCCGCCCCCGAGCGTCTCCGGGCCGGAACAGATTGCAAAGGATTTTTCGGACGCCCTGACGACTCACAGGGAAACGGTCGGGCTCATCGCCCGGTCTCTCGATGAGCGGAGCCCGCACGGTCCGCACCACTCCCTCCAGGTCGCCGAGCTTTCAGCGATGATCGCCGGAATGCTGCACCTCGATGCCGGCCGCATCAAACAGATCCAGACGGCGGGTTTTCTCCACGACCTCGGCCTGGCCTTGCTGCCGGACGCCATCCTGCGCAAGCCCGGGCCTTTGGAGAAACACCAGCTCGATCGCATCCGGCAGCACCCGGTCCTGGCATCCCGCATGCTCGAGCTCCACTCGTACAAGGGCCAGATCGCCAACGCCGTTCTCCACCACCACGAACGCTGGGACAAAACGGGTTATCCCGCCGGCCTCGGCGAGAAGGAGATCCCCCTTGGCGCCAGGATCGTCGCCGTTGCCGAAACCTTCGCGGCCATGACCACGCGGACCCTCTACGCCGAACCGTTGACCACTACCGAGGCCGCCGTCGAGCTCCGCAACGCCGCCGGAACCCAGCTCGATCCCGAGATCGTCGACATCTTCACCGCAATCATCGCTGCGAGTTAGCCCATCTTCCGCACGGGCCTGGTCGCACGTGGTTGCAACTCGAGGCCAGAGGGCCGGCGCAGCCGCTCCGCCTCCCGTTGCAACAACTCAACGTCCATTTCCCAGCCCTGCTACGAAAACCCGCCCGGAACAACCCGGGGTGGACCTACCCCGTTTTCCTGATGGTGGCCACTATGATCGTCTCGTCGTCGTTGAGGCTGTGGAGGCCGTTCGAAAAGGGGCAGGAGCCCGGTTGCCCACAAACCCACAGACCGGTCAATTGACTGTAAGATGGCGTCCCCGGTCGACCCCGACAGACGGGCCGCGGGGCGAAGGGATACGGACGATGCCGGAGCACACGCCGCCGCCCGAGACGGTCCGGGCGGCGCTCGACGAGATTCTTCCCCGCGTGGTCAAGCCCGCCCGGTATCTCGGGCTCGAGAGGAACCTTGTCCGGAAAGCCTGGGATGGCGTCGCGCTCCACGTCGCGCTGGCATTCCCCGACACGTACGAGATCGGGATGTCCCACCAGGGGTCCCGGATTCTCTACCACCTCGTCAACCGGCGGTCCGACGCGCTGGCCGAGCGAACGTACGCGCCATGGGTGGACATGGCCGCGATGATGCGCGAGCACGGGATCCCGCTCTACACGCTGGAGTCGTACACGCCGGTGCGCGAGTTCGACATCATCGGCATCACGCTCCAGTCGGAGCTCAACTACATCAATCTTCCGTACCTGCTGGAGCTCGCCGGCATCTCCCGTTGGGCCGCCGATCGCGCCGAGGACGAGCCCATCGTCCTGGGAGGTGGACCGTGCACCGCCAACCCGGAGCCGGTGGCGGACTTCTTCGATGCGATCCTGGTCGGCGACGCCGAGGCGGCCCTCGACACCATCCTCGACACGATCCGGTCGGCGCGGCAGGGTGGGGCGTCCCGGTTGGAGCTGTTGCGGCGGCTGGCCGGTATCCGCGGCGTCTACGTCCCCCGCTTCTACCGGTACGAGGAGCACGATAAAAGCGGTGCCTGGACCGCCATCGAGGCGGTCGCGCCGCTGCCCGTTCACCGGGTCTGGGTCCCGCACCTCGACGCCGCCGACCAGCCGGAGGTCCCGATCGTCCCATTTGCCGAGGTCATCCAGGATCGCCTGGGCATGGAAATCATGCGCGGCTGCACGCGCGGCTGCAGGTTCTGCCAGGCGGGTTTCTGGTACCGGCCGGTCCGCGAGCACGATCCGGCAGTCGTCGCCGATCGCCTCGAGCGCCAGTCCGACGAGACCGGCTTCGAGGAGGTCGGCCTGCTGAGCCTCTCCTCGGCCGATTACTCGCAGATCGCGCCGCTGGTCGCAGCGCTCGCCGCCCGGTTCCAGGACCGCCGCGTCTCTGTCAGCCTTCCGAGCCTCAGGGCGGATGCGTTTTCGGTCAACCTCGCCGACGCCGTCGCCCGCGTCCGCAAGTCGGGATTCACCTTCGCCCCGGAAACTGGCTCCGACCGTTTACGGCGCGTGATCAACAAGACGTTCACGAACGCCGACGTCCTCGGGGCCGCAGAAGCGGCGTTCGCCAAGGGATGGAACCTCCTCAAGCTCTACGCGATGATCGGGCTCCCCACGGAGACCGACGATGACCTCTTCGAGCTGTCCACGCTCGTCCGGCAGCTCGTCGCACTCGGACAGCGGGTGCGCGGACGCCGCGTGGAGGTCAAGCTCTCGGTCGGCTCCTTCATTCCCAAGCCGTGGACGCCGTTCCAGTGGGAGGCGTTCGGCCCGGTCGAAGCCCTCCAGCGCAAGATCGCGCTGCTCAGGGACGAGCTCCGCCGCGTACGTGGCGCACGCATGACGTGGAACGATCCGCGCCAGGCCTCCCTCGAGGCGCTTCTCTCCCGCGGCAGCCGTGCCCTCTCGGCAACGATCGCACGCGCCTACGAGCTGGGCGCCGTCTTCGATGGCTGGTCCGATCAGCTCGACCTCGAGGCGTGGGAGCGTGCCTGTGCCGAGACCGGCGTCGACGTCGAGGCGCAGCTCGGTCCACGGAACGTGACGGCGACGCTGCCGTGGGACATCATCGAGCCGGGCGTTCGCAAGGGCTACCTCAAGGCCGAGAGAAGACGTGCCTTGAACGAGACCGTCACCGGAGACTGCAAGTGGGGCGCCTGCGCTCACTGCGGCATCCCGGGAGACGGGGACGACATCGACCTCGCCCCGGCGACGCTCGCCGCTCCCGCGGCCGCACCGGCCCGAGATCGCGTCCACCGTAAGGATGAGACGGACGCCAACGGTAGTCCAGCCACGCCCAGGCGGGCCAGGATCACCTTCGCCAAGACGGGAGACGCCCGGTTCCTCTCGCACCGCCAACTGATGGACGCGCTCGAACGGGCGCTGCGGGCCACGCGGATCCCCGTTCGCTTTACGGGCGGATTCAACCCCCACATCCGTCTCTCGATGGGACCGGCGCTGCCCCTCGGGTACGAGGGGCTTGGCGAGGCGTTCGACATCGACTGTACAGCACCCGTGCGCGAGGCTCACCTGGAGCGTATCAACGCGAAGCTGCCCGACGGGCTCAGGCTGACCGGCGTGACGAGCCTGCTGCCCGGCGCGCCTTCGCTCGGCAAGCTGGCGGCCGCCGCCCGCTACCGCATCGAGCTGCCGGACGGCGCCCCGGCACCGCGGCTCGCCGCGCTCCCGGAGGACTTCAAGCCCGCCGTCCTGCGGTGGGAAGACCTCCCGGACGGCGCCATTCGCGTCGAGCTCAACCTCCGGCAGGAAAACGGCCCCGCACCGACGGTCAAGGCCCTCTTGACGGCGTTGGCGATCCCCCGGAGCGATCAGCTCCTCGCCCGCGTCACCCGCGAAGCCGTCATCCTCAAACCGAGGCTGAAGAAGACCGCACCGCAGGAGGGGTCATGAGCCGCTGGGTCATCCATAGCCGCGCCTCTTTCACCGCCAGCCACGGGCTCGTCCGTTACAGGGGCCTCCCCGAGCAATCCCACGAGCACCGCTGGGAGGTCGCCATCGAGGCCGGCTTCGACACGCTCAACGAGGAGGGGTATGCGGCCGACTTCGACGCCGTCCACGCGCTGCTCCGCGCCACCGTGACCTCCCTCGACGGAACCGATCTCAACCGGCATCCGGAGATCGGGCTTCCCTCCCCCACCGCCGAACGGCTCGCCGAGGTCCTCGCCGCCCGCCTCGCCGGACCGCTCGCCGAGCTCGGCGGCCGTCTCCTGACGATCACCGTCTGGGAAGGTCCCGAAAACCGGATCGACTACCACCCGGACCAGCCCTGGTGAGCCCGAAACGTCGGCCACGGGCGCCTTTCACAACGAGCGCTACGGGGCACTTCGCCTCCAGGAGCAATTCTTCTGGCCGGGTGACGGGGGCCAACCCTTCCACGGCCTCGAAGTCGCGGTCCCCGCGGTTTTCAGCCTCCCGGTTTCCGCGGGTGAAGCCGGCGAGCAGCTCGCACGGCACCGGAAGGGCGACCACGCCCCCCCGGGCAAGGCGAAGCTATTCGACGAGAGGTCCCTGTCTTGACATGGTTGCCGCAACGCGGTAATCTGCGGCAAGAAAATGCTGCAGAGCAGCATTTTCCGGACGGGAGGCGAAGATGGTTCGCACGATCAAGCGATATGGAAGCCGGAAGCTCTACGATATCCAGGAGAGCCGGTACGTGTCGCTCGCCGAGCTCGCCGGGTGGATCCGTGAGGGGCAGGAGATCCGGGTCATCGAAAACACGGACGGGTCAGACGTAACGACCCAAACGCTGATCCACATTATCTCCAAAGAGGGGCGTCGGGGCCGGGGGTTTTTGCCGAGCGAGCTGTTGCACAATCTCATCCGGTTCGGTGAGCGGACCGTGACCACCGGTGTCGAACGCGTACAGAGCGGCGTCGATTCGGTGATGCGCAGATCCCTCGACCGGCTCGAACCGGTCCGTGAAGCGCGGGAGGAGATCACGCGCCTCAAGGAACGCCTCGCCACGCTGGAACGCTCGATCGCGGAGCTCGAAGCCACCAGGGACACGGGCACGCCACCCAAACGCAGAAAAGGCGCAGCGCGTACGCCCAGCGACGACAGCGCCTGACCTCTCGACGAACAAGTATTTCCGGTCAACGGGGAATCTCGCGTATGTCACTGTCATCGCGTGCCGTACCGAGGCAACAGCCCTTTTGTCAGTTCGCACGACGTGCTGGGCCGACACGCCCGTTCCCCCACCCGGGCAGGCGAGACGAGCGTGTCTCATAAGTGCACTGGTTGCGATATTCAATAGTATGATAGCGTTTGTATCGCAGGTTAGTGATCAATATCGCGATCAATACTATAAGCCATTCGTGTCATACGAGAGTCGCGGTGAACGGCGACAGTTGCTTCTTCTACCCCCGTGTATCGACGACTGGGTTCCAACCGATCATCCGGTCCGCATGGTGGATGCGGTCGTCGAGGCAGAGGTCGAGCGGAGCATCGACGAGATGCAACAAGCGCTCGAAGCAAACGAGAACGATCCGGATTACCGGCTCCCCGAAGTGCTCCAGGATGCGCAGGAGAGAAAACGGGCAATTCAAAAACGGTTTCATGCCTCGCGGTTTACCTACGATCCTCACAGGAACACACTTGTATGCCCACACCGAGAGGAGTGCTGCCGTGGAACGCGTGGTGGCCGCCGGGTCGAGATCAACCCCCACCGAGGTGCCATCGATCGCCAACGGATGCGGCTTCGCGATCCCTCTTCAAGACGTGCGCTCGCCCAACGGAAGTCTACGGTCGAGCCGGTCTTCGCC
>JAADFN010000024.1 GCA_013152895.1 Acidobacteriota bacterium
TGCACGTGGGGGTCGCGGCCGGTCTCGTCTGGCTCGTGGCGCTCCTCCTCGGGGCCACGCCGACGGTCGCGCGTCTCGCGGTGCTCGTGCTGACGCCCGCCTATGCGCTCCTCGCCGGGGCGGCGCCGTCCGCGCTGCGGGCCACGCTGATGGTCGTGGCCTACGCGGGCGCGCGGCTGCTCGGCCGGGCAATCCTCCCGATGGCGGCGGTCCTCCTCGCGGCGGTCGTGCTCCTGCTGGCATCTCCATCGCTGATCGCGGATGCCGGCTTCCAGCTGACCGTCGGGATCACGGCCGCCCTCGTCCGGTGGACGGGACCGCTGGCGGCCCGCCTCCCCGGTCCGAGCTGGCTGCGGGCCGCGGTAGCCGTTCCGCTGATCGCGCAGGCCGCCGCCGCGCCGCTCGTCGCGTGGCATTTCCGGACGATCCTCCCCGGGGCCGTGTTGACCAACCTGATGGCGCTTCCCCTGCTGCTCCCCGTGCTCGCGCTGGCGATGGCCGCGACGTTACTGGCTCCGTTCGTGGCCGCGCTGGCCTCCCAGGTGCTCGCGCTGCTCGGAGTTGGTGCGAGTTTGCTTCTCGGCGCGGGCGGCGTGTCGCGGGGGATGATGCTGACCGCGCCCTCGTTGCCGGCCTGGCTCGTTGCCGGCCTCCTCCTCGCCGGGACGATCGCTCTACTTCCGGGAACGGTGGCGCGGGCCGGGGCGGTCCTCTGGCTGGCCGCGCTCATCCTGGTCCCCGCGTGGTGGCTCGTGCGCCCGCAGGCGTCCCGCGGGCGGGTCGTGCTCCTGCCCGTCGCCGACGGCCTTGCCGCACTGGTCCCCGCGGGGGGCGGCCCGCTCCTCGTCGACGGGGGCCGGTGGCGGGCGCAGGCGTGCCGGCTCCTCGCGGACCGGCCGGTCCGGCGTCTTGGAGCCGTCATCGCCAGCCACACCGACGAGGACCATCTCGGGGGTCTGCCGGCGATTCTTCGAAGCCTGCGCGTCGGCCAGCTGATCGTGCCGCGGTGGATGATGGCCGATTCCAGCGTCGTCCCGCTGCTGCGCGAGGCGCGGCGGCGTGGCATTCGCGTGGTACCGGCGTCCCGCGGGCTCGTCATCGACTCGGGTGGCGACCGGATCCAGGTGCTCTGGCCTCCGCCCGGCGGGCTGCCCCGGCGGGAAAACGACCGGTCCCTCGTGGCGCGGGTGACGATGGCGCACGGCTCGGTGCTGCTAACGTCCGATATCAGCTCCCGGATCGAGCGACGGCTGACCGCCCGGCGCGTCTTTTTGCGTTCAAACGTGCTGATCGTTGCTCACCACGGAAGCCGAAGCTCGAGCTGCACGTCCTTCCTCCGGGCTGCAGCTCCCGACGTTGCGCTGATTCCGGCCGGCCCCCTCAACCCGTACCACCATCCGCACGCCGCCGTTCTCGCACGGCTGCGCCGGCTTGGCATTCCGTACCGCTACCCGAGGCGCGACGGCCTGTGCGGCGCCGTGCCGGGGTCCCGGCGGTGGAGGCCGTTCCCGTGAGCGCGCCCCCGCTGCTCGTCGTCGCCGGACCGACGGCCTCCGGCAAGTCGGAGCTTGGCCTCGAGGCGGCCGAGCGGCTCGGCGGTGAGATCGTCTCCGCGGACGCGTTCGCGGTGTACAGGGGGATGGACATCGGCACGGACAAGCCGGGGTCCGGGGCTCGGCGGCGGGTCCCACATCACCTGATCGACATCGCGGATCCCGCCGAAAAGTTCTCGGCGGGCGATTTCGTGCGGGCGGCGGACGAGGCGATCGCAGACATCCGCTCCCGCGGCAAGACGCCGGTCGTCGTCGGCGGTACGCACTTCTACATCCGTGCGCTGCTGATTGGCCTGTTTGCGAGCCCGCCTCGCGATCCGGAGCTCCGGCGGCGCCTGGAGGAGGCGTGGGAGTCGGATCCGGCGGCCCTCTGGGAGGAGCTCGTACGGGTGGATCCGGATCTTTCCGGGCGGATCGATGCGGGCGACCGGCAACGGATCCTGCGCGCGCTGGAGGTCTGGACGCTGAGCGGCATCCCGCTCTCCGAGCACTGGCGCCGGCACGAGAAAACCCGCCGGTACAACGCCCTGATCGTGGCGCCGCTCAGGGAGCGAAACGACCTCTATGCTAGAATCGATCTGCGTGTCGACGCAATGTTTTCTTCTGGCTTCGTAGAGGAGGTTCGTCACCTCTTGACCCAGGGCGTTTCACCCGATGCACACGCCATGAAGGCGATCGGCTACCGGCAGGTCGTCGAGGTTGTGTACGGCACGTCGGACCTCGCCCAGGCGAAGGACTCGACGAAGCGGGCGAGCCGCCACCTGGCCAAGAGGCAGCTCACATGGCTGCGTCACCTGCGCGAGGGCGATCTGCACTGGGTGCCCCCGGCCGGAGGAGGGGGCGTCGCCGAGCTGATCCAGCTCTGGAGCCAGCATCTTGAGGAAAGCGAGGAAGTATGAACAAGCCGGGCGCTGCAACGATCAACATCCAGGATCCTTTTTTCTACCAGCTTCGCAAAGAGGCTACGACGGTTCATGTTTACCTGATTTCCGGGAAACGATTGACGGGCGTCCTGCGCCGCTTCGACAGGTATTCGATCATCCTCGAGAATCGCGGCGCCGAGCAACTTGTCTACAAACACGCCATCGCCAGCGTGGCCCCGGCAGGTGCCTATGCCGAACCGGTTCCAGCCGATCGCCCGTAGGTTTGCGCAGATTCTGCTGGCCGTGAGCCTTGCGGCTCTGGCTGGCTGTGTCGTGACGGCGCGCCGGCCGGCCCCGCCGGCGCTCGTGCCATACCCATCGCCGCTCGCCGGGCCTGGAGCTCCGGTTGTCGGACGGTCGATTCGGCACGCCGTCTCCAAGGGGTTCAAAGCCCTCGCCGGGGGCCATCCCGAAGCCGCCCTGGCGCACGCAGAACACGCCGGAGAGGGAGTGGCGGCCACCGTCTTGAAGGCCCAGGCGGAGATGGCGGCCGATCCCGCCGCGGCACAACGTCTCCTGGAGGGGATCGTCCAACAGGCGCCGGGTTACGCCGCCGCGTGGCTGACGCTTTCGGTGGCGGCCGAGCGGAGCGGCAACGAGAAAACCGCGCTTGAAGCGGCCCGCCGCGGTGCCTCGCTGTGGAACGCGCCGCGGTGGCGCCAACGGGTCGCCAACCTGCAAGATCGCTGGATCACCGCGCGGCTCGCGCGGGCCCGCGCCGCGGTGGCCGACGGCGCCTTTCCCCGAGCAGCACGGCTGGCGAACGCCGTTCTCGCGCTCGACCCAGCCAGCCTCGATGCGCATCTTCTCAAGGCGCGCGCCCTCCTCGGACAGGGGAACGCCGCGAAGGCGGCGGCGAGCCTGGCGGGCCTTCCGGACGTGCCGAAGGTGATCGCCATGCGCGGCCGCATCGCCGAGAGCGAGCACCGCTGGGCCGAGGCGATGGGCCTGTACGAATCGTTGCCCGCAGGGTTCCCCGGTCGAGATGCGATGCTGACCCGGGCCAAGAACCGGTGGCGGATCTCGAACCTGCCGACCTACGTCGGCGAGGCCATCGAGTCGAAAGATGTGACGCGGGCGCAGCTGGCCGTCCTGCTCGTCGATCTCGTGCCCGAGGTCCAGGCGATGGCGGCCGGCCCGGTACCGGTGCTTCCCGACATCGTCGGGCTCCCCGAGCAGCGGGAAATCGTCGCGGCCGTGCGCGCCGGGCTCCTCGATGCGGACGACTTGGAACACCGTTTCTTCCCCGCGCGCACGGTCAGTCCAGCCGAGATTCGTACGGCCATTAACCGCCTCTATCGTATGCTGGGACGGCGGACGCCACGCTGGTGCACGGCGAGTGCTCCGTCCGCCGGGTGCATCCCGGTGGCATCCCCCGTCAGCGGGCGTGCCGTGTTTCAAGCGATGATGCCGTTGCTGGATTCGGGAGGCTCTCGATGAGTCCGCAGACCATTGAGCTGATCGCCAACGTCGAGCTCTTTTCGGGGCTCGATCAAGACGAGCTTCGTTCGATCGCGCAGCTCGTCCACGTCCGTCACATCGAGCGGGAAGGGAAAATCTTCGACGCGGGGGATCGCGCCGACGCGGTGTACATCGTTTCCAAGGGGAAGGTCAACATCGTCATCACCAGCCCGGACGGCAAGGAGCTGATCCTCGCGGTGCTGGGCGAGGGCCAGATCTTCGGCGAAATGGGCCTTCTCGAGGCCGCACCGCGCTCCGCCTCGGTCGTCGCGGCGACGCAGGTCGAGCTCCTCTCGATCTCGCGATCCGATTTCGACCAGCTCCTCGACCAGCATCCACGGATCTCGCGGAAGCTCCTCGCGGTCATCTCGCAGAGGCTTCGCCGGGCCAACGCCAAGATGGAATCGCTGGCCTACATGGATGTCGCGGGGCGCCTGGCGCGCTACTTCCTCGACCTCGCCCGTGATCACGGCCAGAAGCTCGGCAACGGATGGGTCGTCGTCAGGCGTCCCACGCACTCCGAGATCGCACATTCGATCGGGACCAGCCGTGAAACCGTCAGCCGGCTGATCAACGACTTCGAGGAACGCCTGGGCATGGCCAACCAGGGCCGCTTCACGTACATCCGTGAAGATCTCCTGAGCTGACCCCACCCTGGTCGAGACGCCACACCGACGGGCGCGTGCACCATCTCGCGACGCAAGTCCGCTGATATGCGGGTTCAGGTCGAGGTACAATGCGTGGCTCCAGGGGGTGTGACGATGAGACATGCGTTGGTTGGTGGAATTCTCGTCCTGTCGTTGATCGGGATGCCTGCGTGCGCGCGCAAGGCAACTGCGCCCGCAAGCGCAAGCAAGGCCATCACTGCGCGAAGCCTCGGCCTGGAGCTGGCCGGTTTGCCGGACGGTCTGAAGCTCGCCTCGAGAAACGCCGGGATCATCATCCTGGCGCCGCGCAAGGAGCAGGTGGGCGGCACGATCGTCATCGACGAGCTCCCCAAGAGTGCGGGGCTCAACCTGCTCGACGCCGTCCACGGGCACCAGGCGGCGATCACGGCCCGCACGGGTGGAAAGTATCTTGGAGCGCAGGAGCTGAAGGGACCTCTTGGAACGGCATTCTGGTCGCGGGGGCAGTACATGAGCGGCAGGGGGCGGGTCGAAGAAACCGTGATTTTCACGTTGAGCCCGGACGGAACCCGGATCGCCCGGCTGCGTTACACCTACCCGGCCGGCAACGATTCGTCGGCCCGCGTGAAGACGCTCCTCGACGTTCTCGGAGAGATCGAGGCGATCCGGCCGGTCAAGAATCCGGCGTAGCGTCCGCCTCGATCGTGGCGCCGACGCGTTGCAAGACCTCGTTGAGCTTTCCTTCGAGGAGCGGGAGGAACGCCTGGTGTGCGGGGGCGATCTTTTCCTCGATGACCCGGGCGCGAAAGTCCCCATCTGCGGGTTCAATTGCGTACCGGAGCCGGCTCGTCCCGAACTGCGAGATCTGCACCTCCAGCTCATCACCCGACAGGCTGATCGAGACAACTTCCCCCAGCCCGTGCGAGGCAATCTCGGCCCGTACACGCTCAACAAAGCTCTCCGGATCTCGACCGGAAACCACGAACGACTTCATCCCTGTCCTCCTCTTCGGCATTCGAGCAACGAACGAATCAAGTTGATCTTGGAGAAGTTTCCTGCGCTGAGCAGGCGCATCACTCCCTCGCGCCCGACGAGCTTCCGGCGGATCCGGCGTGCGGAGAGCCCCTGCCGGGCCAGCTCCTGGACCTTTTCCGCCAGGGACTCCCAGTGTCGCAGCCTCGCTTCGAGCGCGGCCGTCCCGTCCGGGATGAACCCGCTGTGCGAACAGACGAGGATCCGGGGCTTCAAACGGATCAGCCGGCGCAACGACTCCATCTCCTCGCGGACGTCCTCGACCGGGCGCAGGTACAGCACCCGGGGCGCAATGTACAGATCCCCGGTAAAGAGCCACCGTTCGTCGGGCTGAAAGAGCGCAACGTGGTCGGCCGAGTGACCGGGTGTCGGGATGACCTGGAACCTGAAGCCGCCGATCTCGACGTGGCCGCCGAGGGGCGAGGCGATCACGCTTCGCGGCTGGCCCCAGATGAGCCGCCGGTACAGCGGCAGGCGGTAAAAGGCCTCGAGGATGGGGACGGTGCGTGGCGGCGCCTCGACGGCCACGCCGAGCTGATCGACCAGGAGCGCGTCGCCGCCGGTGTGGTCTTCGTGGTGATGCGTGTGAACGATGCGGCGAACGGTCCGGGTGCGCGCCCATGCCAGCAGCGACGGCGCCGCCCTGGGAGCGCCGCTATCGATCAACGTATCCCCCAGGAGGTAGGCTGAAACGTGGTGGATGGGCCGGCCCGCCAGCGTTGCGGTCATCGCAATCCGGGTGATGGGCCCGAATGTCGTGATCCTCGGCCCTCTCTGTGCACCGTTGTCCGTCACGCGCCCCCCTTCGGATGTCACGCCGCTCGCGCTCGATGAAAGGACATCGCCGGCCCGTGCGGACCCGACGCTCACGCCGCTCGAAGAGGATAGCACCGAGATCCCGGCGATCATCCGCTGCGACGGTCGCGTTCGCGGCCGGATGTGCGGCACGAGAAGGGGCGCGGCCGGCGGCCGCGCCCCTTCTTCGATTACTCGCAAGAGATTATCGAGCCGGTTTACTTCCCAAGCGGGTGCTTGAACTTGTGGATCGCCGACTTGTTGTTGATGGCCGTTTTGAATTCGACCTTTTTCGAATGGCCCTTGCCGGTGTGACACTGGTTGCAGGTTTCCTGCGTTGGAATGATCAACCCGTTTGCCTTGGCCTTGGCAAGGTCCTTCATGATGGGGAATTTCTTGTAGGCCGAGCCGGCACCGTGACACGCCTCGCACTGGACGCCGGGCATGTTGGCATCGGCGTTGGTCGCGTGGCACTTGAGGCATTCGGGACCAAATTTACGCTGGGTCGAGGCCTTGGCGACATCCGTCGCCTTCGCGTGGGTGGTCGTTTGCCACGACGTGTACTCGAGGTGATGGCACATCTTGCATTTCTTCGCGCCAACGTAGGTGTTGTTTCCGGCCTGCGCCGACAGGGCGAACGGTACGACGGCGATCAGCCCTGCGACGGCCCACTTCAGTGTTCTATTCATCGCATCCCTCCTTTTCCTGTTTATGAACTCGGTTCAACGTTCCGCGTCCTCGTGACGCACCGGGAGCAGTCTACCCCCACCGCTGCTCCGACGCAAGATCGGAATCATGGCGCGTGCCATGTCATGACCAGGGCGTCCTCGCCGTCCCCGTAGTAGCGACGCCGGTATCCCACGGCTTTGAAGTCCAACTGCGTGTAGAGTGCGATGGCGCTGACGTTGGACTTGCGAACTTCCAAGGTGACGCTATCGGCAGCGAACGCCTTGGCGTGTCTCTGAGCGAGCTCGATCAGGTAAGACGCCAGGCCCCGGCGCCGGTATTCGGGCTGGGTCGCCACCTTGAGGATATGCAGATCCAGGTACTGCCAGGCGCAGAGCAGGTAGGCGAGGACGTCTCCCCCTTCACCGGTGAGCACGCGGTGGAAACGACCCGGCGCATGGACCTCGGCCAGGAGAAGGTGGGCGGGCCACGGGTCCGAGAAACACTCCTGCTCGATGCGCTCCAACGTGTGAACATCACCCGGCGCGGGCGCCCGTACGGAGAATCGAAACGAGGCCTCCCTCTCAGCCACGCATCCCTCCCGCAACCGGCGGGGGCTCCACGTACAGCGGCTCGGCCGGTTGAGCCGGGAAACCCAGCTCGTGCAGGTGGAGGAGTGCCTCGGCGCTCGAGAGGCGGGCGATCTGCCGCCGCGCCGCACCGAGGTCCACGCCCGCCGGTGCCAGCCATGGGCTGTGGGCCTCCGCATCCTGCACCTTCATGATCCTGATGGGCCCCTGGGGAACGGGCACCTCGTCAGGGCCTGCGTGCATCGGTTGGGCGTAGATTTCGCCCCTGCGCCCCGGCTGGGCTGTCCAGAGCCTCCCCGCCGTCGCGGTGCGGGCGGCCTGCATGCTCAGGCTGTCGTAGGCCGTCACCTCGATACCGGCCGCCGCGGCGAGGCCGAACGCGGTGGCAAGCCCCGCCCGGATCCCCGTGAACGAGCCGGGGCCCCGGCTGACGATCACACGATCCAGGGCGCCCGGCGTCAGCCCGGCATCTTCGAAGAGCAGGTCCACGGCGGCGAGCAACAACGCGGACCGCGGCGTTCCTCCCGCGAGCCGCACCACGGACCCCACCCCTCGCCCATCTCGCTTCAGAGCGATCTCCAGAGCTGGGCTGCACGTGGCAAGGGCGAGAACAACCGGCATGTCCGAAGTGTACCAAAGGCTCAGGGCCACGTCGGACCGCCAAAGCTCGTTTCGTCGCTCCCTGCATGTGCGATGGGGTCTCTCTAGCCACGGCTCTCACGCACGTCCTGCTGCGACCGCGGGTGCGCCTGCTGTTGCGCCGTTTCTCGCGCCGTCGCCGGCGATGTGCCCCCAGCTGCCCCCACCGTGATTGAAACACCACGCGGGCCGCCGTTTTCGCGGTCTCACGACGATGCTCCGTGAGAGACGCGGGTTAGCTGGATGCTTCGACGTCCGGAATCTGGAGCACATCGCCGGGATGGATACGCGAGCTTCGCAGTCTGTTGGCGTGACGGAGGGCCCGCACGGTGGTCCCGAACCGGCGTGCAATCTCGAAGAGCGTGTCTCCACGGTGGACGGTGTAGAGGTTGGCCCGTGATGCGGACCGGGAGACGATCGCCCGTGGTTTCCTGTGGGGGTGCGAGGCCCGCGGAATGACCAGGCGTTGGCGGGGATGAAGCAACGACCGTCGGCTCAGCCGGTTGGCGGCACGCAGCCGTCTCACGGACACGTGAAACGCCCGGGAGATGTCCCACAGGGTGTCGTTGGCCCGAACCACGTAGATCTTTTCCCCTGCCCGTATTCGCACCGCTCGGCGGGAGCGCGGGGCGGTGCGCCTGGCGACAAGCCCGAGGCGTGGCACAACGAGGCTTTGACCGGGGTGGATGAGATTGCGCCTGAGGCCGTTGGCCTGCCGGATCGAGGCTACCGTCGATCCGTATCGCCTGGCGATCGTATACAGCGACTCGCCCCTGACGACCGTGTGAATGAGCCGGGGCGCCCACCTCTTCCTGGGGACCGAGCGGAGCAAGGCCTCGGCCCTGGCGCGCATCCCGCGCGGCAACCGGAGCTGCGTGACCTGGCCGGCCGGCGTCAGGTCGCGCCGTACCGCGGGGTTGAGCTTGCGAAGCTCGTCGAGAGGGATATCGAGCCTGGAGGAGAGGAACTGGAGATCGACGGCGTCGGGGACGTTGATCGTGTCGAAGGTCCATGCCGAGGGACCCGGGGGATCCAGCCCGAACCGCCCCGGTTCCTTGGCGACGATCACGGAGGCGATGAAAGCGGGGACGTAGTTTCGCGTTTCCCGGGGGAGGTAACGCCGGATCTTCCAAAAGTTCGAGCTGTGCGCCCTCCTGATGGCCCTGCGCACGTTTCCGACCCCCGAGTTGTACGCAGCGAGAGCGAGGTACCAGTTGCCAAACTGGGCGTGCAGATCGGACAGGAAGGCGATCGCCGCATCGGTGGATCGTTCGGGATCGCGGCGTTCGTCGATCAGCGGAGAAACCCGCAGGCCGTACAGCCTCGCCGTTGAGGAGATGAACTGCCACATCCCCGTGGCCCTGGCCCGGGAACGTGCGACCGGCGAAAAGGCCGATTCGATGAGCGGCAGGTAGGCGAGATCTTGCGGAAGGCCGGCGGCCTTCAGGCGCGTCCGGATCATCGGCAGGTACGCCGCGCCCCGCAGGAGCCCCTTGGCGATCCGTGCCCGGTACTCGTTTGGATCGGTAAACATGTCGAGGTAGCGCTGAACCGCGCCGTTGAGCACGAGCGGCAGGTCGCTCGAGGGCAGCATGTTCGCCAGGCCGGGAGGCAGCTCGGTGGATGTGAGATCGGGAAGGTCCTCCTGGATGATCTTCGCCATGTCGCCGGAATCGTCCGCCGTGGCGTCTTCTGGCTGGCCTTCGAGCTGATCGTCGAGCTGATCGTCGAGCGATGCGGACTCCTCGAGAACCTGGGCGGCGTACGTCATGTACCGGGGATTGACCGGGTACCCTGCCGGGGGCTGGAAAACAACGGCCAACGCCTGGTCGCTGCACGCCTGGGCGCGTGCCGCTTCGCCGGCTGCGGCGGCCCGCCGGGCTGCATCGAGCAGATCTTCGGACCTGGAGCGCGCCGAAGCCTCCCACGCCGAGAATGACCGGTGCGACGGGGCCGACGTGTGTGGTTCAGCGACCCGGGGCGTGGGTTCCGTCGATGAGCAGCCCCAAACACCGATGAAGCCGACAACGGCGAGGCCAACCAGGCGCCAGCGCCGGAATCGGGAGTACAGGCTCACGACGAATTCTCCAGCCTGAGGTTGAGCAGGATGGCGAGCTCTTCCAGGGAGCTGGCCCTGTCGACCGAGACCGTCAGCGGTTCCAGCGCATCGATCGTTTTGCCGTCGCGGCCGGTGAGCCGGACCTGGATCTCGACGCTCCGGAGCTTCTTGAAGACCTCCGGGCCGAGCTTGGCGGCCATCTTCCGGCGGATGGTCCTGGATTGTTCGAGCTCCCCGGCAAGAAGCGAATCGAGGTCGACGTCGGGTGCACGAAACGACTCCGGGCCATCTTTCATCGTCGCCTGGCGCCGGAGGTTATCGAGCTCCGCCAGGATGTCCATCTGGTTGGAGACCTTCACCCGCTTGATCGGGGGTGGCGGCGTGGGCGGGATCGTTTCTTCCACGGCCTCGGTCAAGACGTCGGGTTCCTCGTGCCCGGCCTCCGTTTCCGGAAGAGCGGGCGCGGGCTCCGCCCCCGGTGTGGCGGCCCGAGCCGGCTCGGCCGCGGCGACGCTCTTTTCCGGCACCCCGGGTTCGGACACCTGCGTGGGGGCGTTGACGCCGTGGGGCCGGGCTTCGGGTTCCGCGGGTTTTCCCGGTACGGCGCGGAGCCGGGCGGGCGATTGCGGATTCTTCGCGGCCGCCCCGGGCACGGCATCGGCCGGACCGTCAACGGCGTCGGCGATGGCGTGCGCCAGCGAGGCCGCGGAAACCGGGCGGGCCGCCGGGGGTTCGGTCAGGCGGGACGGTGTCCGTGCCCGGGGCGCCATCGGCGGCTTTTTTTGATCAGGCGTCATCAACCGGCTCCGGAGCTTCTTCAACGTGAGCTTCGTGATTTCCTTGAGCGTCTCGAACACGCCGGTTCCATTGATGGCCGATGCCTCGAAAAAGGGGTGAGCGCCGTCTGGATTGAGATCGGCCTGGAGCTCCTCGATCGTCAGGATGTTCTTCAGGTCGCGCTTGTTGTACTGCAGGACGAGAGGAATCGTTTCAAGATCGAGGCCAAGCTCCTGGAGGTTGGTCTGCAGGTTGGCCAGGCTCTCCCGGTTCGCTTCCCGCATGGGGCGCTGGGAATCCGCGACGAACACCACGCCATCGACCCCCTTGAGCACGAGCTTCCGGGTCGTGTTGTAAAAGACCTGGCCCGGAACGGTGTAGAGCTGGAGCCGGGTCTTGAAGCCGCCGATCGTTCCAACCTCGATCGGTAGCAGATCAAAGAACAAGGTCCTGTCAGACTCTGTTTCCAGGGAGACCATTTCCCCGCGTGAGCTTGGTGATGTTTTTGCGTAGATGAAGCTCAGGTTCGTTGTTTTCCCGCACAAACCTGGACCGTAATAAACGATCTTTGCTGCCATTTGCATGGTGGCCCAGTTGAAGAAAACCATCCTACTCCCCCGGCGCTGTGCGCCAGCTCATACGCCTATGCAACGTAACACACGCAACTGAAACAGGTCAATCACCCCGGTGGGCCGAGGCGGGCGATGGCGCTGTAGGCCTCGGCGAGCGGGGCCGGCAGCGAGCCGAGGTGAGCCCTGACGGTTGCCGTATCGCCGCGGGCCAGTGGGCCGGTCATGGCCTCGAACCCCCGGGCGCCGAGCGCAGCCTCGACGCTCGAATGGACGAGCGGCGCCAGCGCCGGGCCAACGTTCTCCGGATCGATGCCCGCCTGGATCATGACGTTCTTGGCGGCGATGATCAGGATGTGCGTCAGATTGGCGGCGATCGAGGCTGCCGCGTGGTAGAGAGGCTTGGACGCGGGAGAGATCAGCCACGGATGCATGCCGAGGGTGCGGGCCAGCGCCATTGCTGCTGTGACGGCCGGAGGATCCCCCTCGATGGCGCAGAACGTGCCCCGGAAAGCGGCCGCCGGCGTATCGGGCCGGGGGAAGGTCTGGAGCGGGTGCCAGGAACCGATCGCCATCCCCCTTCCGCGGCACGGCGCCAGGTCGGCCGATGGATGCAGGCCCGATGCATGAAGGACGACCGCCGCCCCGGGAGCGTCAGCGTTCCCCAGCAACAGGCCGGCCAGGGGAATCTCCCGGTCCGGAACGGTGAGGAGGATGATGTCGGTTTCGGGCCAGGGGACGGGATCGTCCCACGTATCGCCGATCCAACCGGCGGGGAGAAGGGCTCTCGCCCGTGCCAGTCCTTCCGGCGTCCGGCTTCGAACGGCCGTGCAGGTCCAGCCGGCATCGTGGAGGGCATGGAACACGGAGCTCCCGAGACGCCCGGGACCGATGATGGCAAAGGTCGAAGCTTTCATCGTTCTATTGTAGAGAAATCCCCGTCATCCGGTCCATTACGCTAAGATACGGGGGACGGGGCATTGTGGACCCGCCGAGGAGAAAGTTGATGCCGTTGGGACGAAGACAGCTTGGCGTGTTGAACGAGGTCGTGTGGCGGTACCTCCGTCGAGGGGTTCCCGTCTCTTCGACCCAGGTGGCTTCTGCGCCCGCCGTCAGTCTCTCCGCCGCCACGGTGCGAAATGTCATGGCCCAGCTCGAAGAGGAGGGCTTCCTGGAGCGTTCCCACCGGTCCGCCGGGAGGGTGCCGACCGACCGGGGGCTTCGCGTGTTCATCGACACGCATCGCGGCACGTCGCGGTTAAGAAGGCAGCGCGCGACGGACCTGGTGTCGCGGATCACCGTCCACCGGCGGGATCTCGTCGAGGACGTCGAGTGGGTGGCGCGCCTTATTTCCGACGTCACCCATGAGGCTGGCGTCGTGGTCCGGCCGATCGACAGGGAGCGATGCCTGGAAGCAGTCTCGTTCGTTCCGCTTGGAGACGGGAGGGTGCTGGGGGTTGTCGTCACGACGGACGGCGCGGTGGAAAAACGCGTCTTCCGGGCGCCTGCTACCATGACGGGCGAGGAGCTGACCAGGAGCGCCAACGTCTTGAGCCGGGAGTTTCACGGGCAGAGGGTCAGCCAGATCGAGGCGGCCTTGCGCCGCGTGAGCAGTGGGGCGCATCCCGGGACCCGGCCGGGGCCGCTCCCCGGCGCCGAGGCGTCCCTTCCCCTGATGCGCGAGCTGCTCTCGGGCTTGCCCGAAAAGGTCGAGATGGCGGTCGCAGGCGCCGGGAACCTGGCCGCGTCCAGGGACTTTTCGAAAGGCCGCGAGCTGGGCACGGCGCTGGCCGTGCTCGAAGACCGGAAGAGAATTCTCGAGGCCCTGAGGCGGTTTCTCGTAGGGGACCGGACGCGTGTGATCATCGGCCGGGAGTCCGAGATCACGGCGCAGGGCAATCTCGGGATGGTCGCGATGGCCTTTTCTCAAGGCGGGAGGCGGATCGGCGCCGTCGGCGTCCTCGGACCGCGGCGGATGGATTACATGAAGATACTGCCGGTCGTGGAGCTCATCGGATCCACGTTGACCGAGATGCTCGATCAGATGGGAGCGGACGAAAATGCGGGAACGAAACATGCGTGAAGACGGCAAACGGGAGACGAAAGCCGGGACCGCGGCAAACGGAGAGACCGCGCCAGCGGCTCCCGCTGCACCATCTCCAGCCGAACCGGGTGATGTGGAGACGCCGCCGGCCGGGGAGGGCGGCGAGGATGAGCAGAAAACGGTCCTCGACGAGATGGACCGTCTTCGCACGGAGATGGATGATCTCAAGGAGCTGTACCTGCGGAAGCTCGCCGAGTTTGACAACTTCCGCAAGCGGGTCGAACGGGAGCGCGAGGAGATCCGGGAGACGGTCTCGGCCGATCTCGTGCGCGAGCTTGTTCCAGTGCTCGACAACTTCGAGCGTGCCCTGCAGCATGCCAGCGAGAGCGGCTTCGACGCGTTCCGCGAGGGGGTTGAGCTCATTGCCAAGCAGCTCTGGGAAGCCCTGTCGCGCCGGGGGTTGAAGAGGCTGGATCCCATCAACGAAAAGTTCGATCCGGTTTATCATGAGGCTGTTCAACGGGTAGAGGACTCCGGGCACGAGCCTGACCAGGTCGTCTCGGTTCTTGCAAAGGGGTACACCTTTGGAAAGCGCCTGGTCAGACCGGCGATGGTCGCTGTCGCCGTTGGGTCGAAAGATGGCGGGGAGACCGGCGAGGCGCCGGAGGCTGGCGCCGGGGAGAGCGAGGACCGGCCGTGAGCAAGATCATCGGCATCGACCTTGGAACGACGAACTCGTGCGTTGCCGTCGTTGATGTCACCAAACCGGTCGTTATCCCGAACCGGGAAGGCGCGCGCACAACGCCTTCTGTCGTGGCTTTTACGCAGGATGAAGAACGCCTGGTCGGCCAGATTGCCCGGCGGCAGGCGATGACCAATCCGGCGAACACCGTCTACGCGGTCAAACGGCTGATCGGCCGGCGTTTTTCGGCGACGGAGGTGCAGCGGGCCAAGGAGCTGGTGCCGTACGCCATCGTCGAGGCGTCCAACGGCGACGCGTACGTGGAGGTCCGGAACCGGCAGTACAGCCCACAGGAGATCTCGGCCCAGATTCTCACGGAGATCAAGGGGTTTGCCGAGACGTTCCTGGGAGAAGAGGTGACACAGGCCATCATCACGGTTCCGGCGTATTTCGACGACTCGCAACGCCAGGCGACGAAAGACGCGGGAACCATCGCCGGGCTCGAAGTGCTCCGGATCATCAACGAGCCGACGGCCGCCTCGCTGGCCTACGGCTTCGGGCGCGAAGGCCGCGAGACGATCGCCGTGTACGACCTCGGCGGGGGGACGTTTGATATCTCCGTGCTGGAGATCGGCGACGGCGTCTTCGAGGTCAAGTCGACGGCCGGCAACACGTTCCTCGGGGGCGAGGATTTTGATCAACGCGTGATGGCTTACCTGCTCAACGAGTTCAGGAGCACGACCGGCATCGATCTGTCCGCAGACACGATGGCGATGCAGCGGATCAAGGAGGCGGCCGAGGCGGCCAAGTGCGAGTTGTCGACCGCCGAGGTTGCCGAGATTTCGCTTCCATTCATCGCGGCCGACGTCACCGGTCCCAAGCATCTTCAGGTCCAGCTGACCAGGAGCCAACTCGAGGATCTCGTGCGCGATCTCGTGGAGAAGACGCTCGACCCGTGTCAGAACGCACTCGAGGCGGCGGGGTTGAACCCGGGGGAAGTCGACCAGGTAATCCTGGTTGGCGGCCAGACTCGCATGCCCCTGGTCCAGGAAACGGTGACGAGATTCTTTGGCCATCCCCCCTCCCAGGAAATCAACCCGGACGAGGTCGTTGGGATCGGAGCGGCCATCCAGGGCGGCATCCTTCAGGGCGAGGTCAAGGATCTCATCCTGCTCGACGTGACGCCGCTGTCCCTCGGTATCGAAACGCACGGCGGTCTCTTCACCCGGATCATCGAGCGGAACTCGACGATCCCGACGAAGAAGTCGATGATCTTCACGACGGTCGCGGACAACCAGACGACCGTCGAGATTCACGTGCTCCAGGGCGAGCGCGGCCTGGCCGCCGAGAACCGTTCCCTGGGACGTTTCGACCTCGTCGGCGTGCCACCGGCCCCGCGCGGGGTGCCCCAGATCGAGGTGACCTTCGCCATCGACTCCAACGGCATCGTCAACGTCAGCGCGCGGGACCTTGCCACCGGCAAGGAGCAGAGCATCGAGGTCAGCCCGGCGGGCGGCCTGTCGAAGGCGGAGATCGACAGCCTGATCGCGGAGGCGGACAAGTTTCGCCAGGAGGACCAGGCCCGGCGGCGGTTGCGGCAGATGCGGAACCAGCTCGAGGGGCTGCTCTACACCAACGACCGGGTGTTCCAGGAGTTCGGGGGCAGCCTCGAGAAGGAGGACCGGGAACAGGTCCGTTCCACGTTGAGCCGGGCGAGGAAGGCGCTGAACGTGGAGGAGGAATCGGTGCTCAGCGAAGCGATCTTGGCGGTGCAGGAAGCCGCGCACGTGCTGGCGCAGGTCATCATGTACAACCCGATGTCGATGTTCGGACAATCTACGCGGAAATCGGGGAGCAATCCTGATGATGGTTCGAAGCAGGGGGAGTGAGTTCTTCAGATGAGCACGACGGCGAAGCGAGACTACTACGAGGTTCTGAACGTCAGCCGGGACGCCGGCCTCGACGAGATCAAGGCCGCCTACCGCCGCATGGCCATCCGTTTCCATCCGGACAAGAACCCGGGTGATCCCAGGGCGGAGGAGAGGTTCAAGGAAGCCTCGGAAGCGTACGCCGTGCTCTCCGATCCCGAGAAGCGCCAGCGGTACGATCGTTTTGGGCACGAGGGCGTCGGCGGGGAAGGCTTTACCGGGTTCAACTCCGAGTCGTTCATCGATTTCGCCGACATTCTTGGCGACATCTTCGGGTTTGGCACGATCTTCGGATCGCGGCGAGGCCGGAGCCAGTCGGGTTCGCAACGGGGAAGCGACCTGCGCTACACCATGAGCCTGACGCTTGAAGAGGCGGCGTCGGGGGTGACGCGGACGATCCGGATCCCCAGGTTGGAAGCGTGCGAGGCGTGCGGGGGGAGCGGGGTGGAGCCGGGAACGAGGCCGGAAACCTGCCCGACCTGCGGCGGTCGGGGCCAGGTCGGGTACCGGCGCGGTTTCCTGACGGTGGCACAGACCTGTCCCACCTGCGGCGGTCGGGGCCAGGTCGTGCAGCACCCGTGCCGGGCGTGCCGGGGCCGCGGCCGGATCGAGGACGAGACGACCCTCGAGGTCAAGGTGCCGCCGGGCGTGGACAGCGGGGTGCGCCTCCGGATGAGCGGCGAGGGGGAATCGGGCGTTCGCGGGGGCCGGCGCGGGGATCTGTACGTCATCGTTTCGGTCGAGCCCCACGACCTTTTCGAGCGCGAGGGGCCTCACCTCCACATGAAGCTTCCCATCAGCATTTTCCAGGCCGTGCTGGGCGCACGGATCACGGTGCCAACGATCTCGGGGGACGCGCGGGAGATCACGATCGATCCCGGCTCGCAGCCGGGCCAGGTCATCCGGGTCCGTGGCGCCGGGATGCCCCAGCTGGGGGGGCGCGGCGTGGGAGACCTCCTGGTGCACCTCGATGTCGTTGTGCCAAGGAAGCTCAGCAAGGAGCAGCGAAAGCTGATCGCGCAGGCCGCGGCCCTGGGCGGCGAGCAGCTGACCGAGGATGACGAGGGCCTGTTGCAGCGGCTCAGACGGCGTCTGGCCAACGAAGGCTGACCGCCGGGAGGACGCATGGATTACCTCACCGTCACGGCTGTCTTCCGGCAGCTCGATGACGAGACGCTGGCCGGGATTCTCGATCCGCTGCCGATCCTGGGATGCCAGGTGGAAGATACGGGCGGTTGGGTCGTGGTGACCGTCTACTGTGACGAGAAACGGCGCGCGAGTCTTCAGACCATCGGCGATGCGCTCGCCGCGGCGGGGGGCGAGCGGATCGAGACGGGCTCGCTCGGCGATCGCGACTGGCTCGCGAGCTACCGGGCGAGCAGCCAGCCGTTCCCGGTGGGGCGTCTCTGGTGGCTCGATCCCCACCCCGAGGCGCCGTCTCCGCCTCCGCCCGGCCGGATTCGCCTCGCGGTCGAACCCAGGTCCGCGTTCGGCTCCGGATCCCACGAGTCCACGCAGCTTCTCCTGCTCGCCCTCGAAGAGATGGACCTCGTGGGAATGCGCGTGCTCGACGTCGGCACGGGGAGCGGGATTCTATCCCTGGCCGCGGCGGCCCGGGGCGCGGCGTGGATCGCCGGGTTCGACATCGATCCCGTGTCCGTTTTCGTTGCGGCGCGAACGGTCCGCGAACAGGAGCGGCCCGTGGACGTCAGCCTCTTCGTCGGGCCGCTCGAAGCGGTCGGCTCCACGTTCGATGTGGTCCTGTGCAACATGCTGTGGTCCCAGATGGAGCCGTTGATCCCGGGGCTGGCACGGCATCTCTCCCCTTCCGGGACGCTGCTGCTCTCGGGGCTGTTGGCGGCCGATCACGTGGCGGCCACCGGCGCATGCCGGGGTGCGGGCCTCGAAGCGACGGCGAGCAGGAGCCTGGGGGAATGGCTGGGGCTGGAGGCGCATCATGGGTGAGCGCTGGGCGCTCGTCGATCCGGGCGTCCTGGTTGCCGGGCGCCGGCTCGAGCTCGATGCCGCGGAGGCGCGCCACGTCACGGGCGTGCTCCGGCTGACCGCCGGGGAGGCGATCGTGCTGGCCGACGGACGGGGCGCCGTTGCCGCCGCGGTAATCGGGGAGGCCGGAAAGCGGTGCGTGACGGTGGAGATCTCAGCCGTCACGCACCACCCCCATCTTTCGGGCGGCGTCACGGTGGCACTGGGCGTCCTGCACTCCCGGGCGATGGACTGGGCCGTTCAGAAAGCGGTTGAAACCGGCGCCGAACGTCTCATTCCCGTCCTCGCCGGGCGTTCGCAACTTGGCGCCGGGGCGGTTCGCCACAGGGTCGGCCACTGGCGGCGCGTGGCGCGGCAGGCCATCAAGCAGTGCCACCGGCCGTGGGAGATGGACGTCGCAGATCCACTCGATTTCGACGGGCTCATCGCCGCCGTGCCACCCGCATCCGGGATCGTCGCCGACCGGGGCGGACGTCTCCCGTGGCAGGTGGCAACCGGTCCCGGGGCCGTTCTCCTCATCGGACCCGAAGGCGGCCTGACGGCCGAGGAGCTCTCCTCGCTGGACCGGGCGGGTTGGCGGCGGGTGAGGCTCGGGGAGCACGTGCTGCGCGCGGAAACGGCGGTCGCTGCCGGAACGGCCATGCTGAGCCTTGGCGCGGCGCAGGAAAGGTGAGCCCATGGACGTGAAGATGGTCGATTCGCACGCGCACCTTGCGATGTTCGAACCCGCAGAAATCGAGGAGATCCTCGACCGGGCGCGAGCCGCCGGGGTGTGCGGCGTGATCGTTCCGGCGACCGGGGCGGACGACCTCGATCGCGTGGCTGGCCTTGCGAACGAGTACCCGGAGACGGTGGTGGCGGCCCTCGGGGTTCATCCGCACGAGGCGTCGTCGCTCGATGCCGGGCTCAAGGCGCGTCTCGAGCGCAGCCTCGACCGGCCCGGCATCGTCGCCGTTGGAGAGATCGGGCTTGATTATCATTACATGAGCTCACCGCGGGAGGATCAGCTGCGCGCCCTCGAATGGCAGCTCGGCCTCGCCGCATCGGCCGGCCTGCCGGTGATCCTCCACAACCGCGAGTCGTGGGAGGACATGGAGCGCGTGCTGAGCTCTCGCGCGGGAGACATCCGCGGCGTCTGCCACTCGTTCGCCGAAACGCCGGACGCGGCGCGGTTCGTGGTGGCGATCGGGCTCAAGGTTGGAATATCGGGGATGGTGACATTCAAGAACGGCGGCAACGTCCGGGAGATCGTGCGGGTGCTCGCGCCCGGCGATCTCCTCGTCGAAACGGACAGCCCGTACCTGGCTCCAACGCCGAACCGGGGGAAGCGAAATGAGCCGGCCTACGTCGTGCTAACGGCGCTGAGGGTTGCCGAGGAGCTGGGGATCGCCCTGGACACGCTGGCAGACACGACGACCGGCAACGTCCGGGAGCTTTTCAACCTCGACCCCGCGTGGCCCGGGACCACCGCATGAGCGGTGCGAGACGGATCTTCTGCCCCGGCCTGAAGCGCGAGGTTACCCTTCCTGGCCGGGTGAGCCGGGCGGTCTCGCTCGCGCCGAGCCTGACCGACACGGTCCACCGGCTGGGGCTCGGCGGGGCGCTGGTGGGCCGGTCGGCGTCGTGCCACAGGCCCCCGGAGGTGAGCGGCCTCCCCGTCGTGGGAAGTTACACGAGCGTCACGCGGAGCCGGCTCGACGCGCTCGATCCCGACCTGATCCTGATGATCTCCGGGGCGCAGGAGGAGCTGGCGGGCCGTCTGGCGGACGAGGGCTTTCCCGTCTATCAGTTTCCGCTTCCGGCCTCGCCGTGGGGCATCCTCGAAAACCTCGCCACCGTCGCCACCGTCATGGGCTCGCCCGGAGCGGCCGGAGGGCCGCTCGGGGAGCTCCACGCTGCGCTTCTTGCAGTCCATGATCGTCTTCCGGCGCTTGGAACCTACGCGGAGATCGATCTCGGCGGGCCGGTCACGATCGGGCCCGGGTCGTACGTCTACTGGGCGCTCCGGTGGCTCGGGCTCGACGTCCTGACGCCCGGTGTGGCCAAGGCTTATTTCACGCCGGACGACGCATCGCTCGCGAGGATGGCGCCGGATCTCATCGTCTATGATCCGAAACCCGGGGGAGCCGTCCCTCTCGGTCGCGTGGAAGATCATCTCAAGGCCCGCGGGCTGGGAGGCTGGTTCCGCGCCGGCGCCCGGCTCGTCGTGACCGGGGGGGACGTGCTGGCTCACTCCGGGCCGTGGCTCATCGAGTACGGCCTGCCGTGGCTGGTCGGCCGGATCCTGGCTGCGGACGGCGACCGCGCTTCAATTTGAGCGGTTTGACATCGATGACGATCATGCCTTCACGCTCGTCGTAGCGCGCCTCAAAGCTCTTTGGGGCATCGAGAGACAGCCCGAAATGCTCGAAGAATTGTGGCGCCTTGAGCCCGAGCGTGCGCCGTCTGCGCACCAGCCGGAAGGCAGCCTCATCGCCCGGATCTGTCAGCGGCTTGACGCCAACGCGTTTCTTCGCCTTGTCGAAGAAAAGAACGGCGTGCGTCGCCTGATGCAACTTGAAGCTTTCCACCGCTTCCGGGTCGAAAGAGATCAAGCCGCTCGGACGTAGGGTGGCCTTTGGTCCACGGGATTTCGGCGATACGGGTACGTATTTTTCAAACATCATAGAGCCTCCATCTCTTCGATTTTATAACGCGTCAATTGTACCAGAAATACGGCTCGTAATGCAGCCGCTACGGCCCGTCTCGCGCCACCCACAAAAGTCTGTCCAAGTGCGTCCGGAAGGCGTCCGAGTCGTGGTGCAGCTGCCGGGAAATCCCGGGTTGAAAGGGCATGCGGGGTTGCTTCGTGATAGACTGCACCGCTGAATGGAGGCCCCGGTGTCGGCATCGCAGTGGATCGAAATCAGCGCGGGAGCGCTTCGCCACAACGTAGGAGTCTTTCGCCAGGTCTTGACGCCGGGGACGCGCATCGCCGCAGTGGTGAAGGCCAACGCGTACGGACACGGTGTCGATCTCGTTGCGACCCAGATCGAAGACGACGTCGATTTCTTCGCGGTTCATTCGGCCCAGGAAGCGAGGAACCTGCGGCGCATCGGGGTTGCCAAGCCGGTCCTGGTGATGGGCTTCGTTCCTCCTGGCGACATGACCGGGCTGGACGCAGATGTCCATTTTCTCGTATCGACCCCCGAGGAGCTGGAGTGGCTCGGGGAGATCCGGCAGCGGGAAGGCGTGGCGCACCCCGTTCATTTCAAGGTCGAGACCGGGACGAACCGGCAGGGGGTTCGCGTCGAAGCGCTCCAACGGCTGAGCCGCGCCGCCGCGCTGCAGGGATTGGAGATCGCCGGTCTCGCAACCCACTTCGCCAATATCGAGGATACCCTCGAACACGATTTCGCACGCCGACAGCTCGACGTGTTCAACCGGGCCATCGAACGGGTGCGGCGTGAGCTCGGATCGGATCCCCCGTTCATTCATGCCGCATGCTCGGCTGCGGCGCTCCTCTTCCGGGAGGCCGATTTCTCGATGGTTCGCGTTGGGATCGGTCTTTATGGCCACTGGCCGTCGCGGGAGACGCGCCTTTCATGGATTCTCGAGCATGGAGAGAACGGGCTGGGCCTGGAGCCCGTTCTGAGCTGGAAGTCCGTCGTCGGACAGGTCAAGGAGGTGCCCGCGGGCGAAACCGTGGGGTACGGCCGGACGTGGCAGGCCTTGCGGCCGACGAGGCTCGCCGTGATCCCGGTCGGGTACTCCGATGGATATCCACGGGTGATGGGCAACCGTGGACGGATTCTCGCCGGTGGTCGGCCGGCGCCGGTGGTCGGCCGCGTGTGCATGAACATTTTCCTGGCCGATGTCACCGATCATCCGGGAGTCGGCATCGGCGACGAGGTTGTTCTGATCGGGCGATCGGGAGCACACGAGGTCTCGGCCGAGGAGGTGGCGAGTCTCAGTGGCACCATCAATTATGAGATCCTGTCACGTTTGTCGCCACAGATTCACAGGCGCTTGGCGCCGTGAGCCCAGCGGTAAGTCTTCACCTATGTCGTATTTCTGTAAAACCACGCCGTGGGGGTGGACAACCGGGGACGGAAGTCCTATAGTAATGAAAGACGAAGACATGGGAGGGTTCCTGGAAGGCTTGCCACCTTGTGCCTACCTTTTTAGGCTTACCTTATTGAGCCAACCTTGAATCCAATCTTTAAATCCTACCGATCGAGCTTGACGGTCCCTCCCGATTTCGTTTCGTTCGCCCGGCCGCAAGGCCGGGCGAATGTTATGTGGGGCCTGTAAGACGCCGTTCGGCGCGTCGCCGGATAGTCGGCCGTCGCGAGTCGCCCGCTCGGCGCGAGTCAGCTCGGGGTGCTGGAGCCCATGGTGACGAGGGCGCCAGGATCGACTCCGATCGACTTGAGGGCGGCGACCCAGCGTTCCTCGAACGGCGTCTCGAAGATGAGCGCCGGATCAAGGGGGGCGACGAGCCACGAGCTTTCCTCGATCTCCCGTTCGAGCTGGCCGGGCGCCCAGCCGGAGTATCCGAGGATCAAGTGATAGCGCGACGAAATGTCGCCGCGGACGAGCCTCAGGAGCGTTGCGGTGTTCCCGGAAACGGCAAGACCGTGCTCGGCCAGGACGATGCCCTCGTCGTCGGGCGGGCTCTCACTTTCAAAGAGGACGAACCCGTGAGAAGGCTCGACCGGCCCGCCGCCAAGCACGGGGGGGAGGTCGCGGCCGGCCGGCTTCTCTCCGAGCTCTCCGAGGACGTCATCCATGGTGACGTCAAGAGGCCGGTTGATGACGAGGCCGAATGCGCCCTCGCCCGGAGAGTGAACCCCGAGCAGCACCACCGTGTGCCAGAAGTTCGGATCGGCGAGCGCCGGCATGGCGATCAGCAAACTTCCTGCGAGCGGGGTCGTATCCGTGCTCATACGTACATGATACCGCGCCTGGAAACGGGGGCCATGGCAGGTTTTGCCGGGGCTCCCGTTTGGGGACGCTTCGAAGGGCCTCCGCGCCGCGCGCTTCTTTCGCGAAACGTCTCTGACGGTTATCCGCCAGGCGGCAGCGAGCGGCGGGGTGGCCACGGCTTCAAGGATCCGAGCGCCCTGCGGCGAGCTGGCTCATGACCGGCCGGGAGCGCCCTCGAAGTAGCCGGTCAGGTCCTGGCGCGCGAGGCCCTGGTCGAGGGCCGTCCGCGCCACCGCCCGCGCGACGGCCCGGTGGACGGCGCGGTTGAGCGGGTTCGGCACCAGGTCGCCTTCCGGTGTCATGTCGGCAATCGCGTGAGCGGCGGCCAGGTACATCTCCATCGTCAGCTTCGGCGTGCCCGAGTCGACGGCGCCGCGCAGGATCCCCGGGAAGCCGAGGACGTTGTTGACAACCTTGCCGTCGGCGGCGAACGCCGCGCCGGCCGCAAGGGCCTCCTCCGGCTCGATTTCGGGCGACGGGTTGGACAGGGCCAGGATGATCTGTCCCGGCCGCACCCAGGCCTTCTTGATGAGACCGGGAACGCCGGTCGTCGAGACGACGACGTCGCAGGCATCCATGATTTCCCGCAAGGAAGCGGCCCGGCCGCCGGCCTTTTCCAGGCGCCTGGTGGCGCCTGGATCGAGATCGGCGCCGAGCACGGGACGACCACTCTCCTGCATCATCATCCTGGCGATGGACAGGCCCGCGGCCCCGAGGCCGATCTGCCCGACGGTGACCTCGTCCAACGATCTTTCGACCTTGCGAAGCGCGTTCATGAGGGCTGCCGCAACGACAACGGCCGTCCCATGCTGGTCGTCGTGCATCACGGGGCGGTCAAGCGTCTCGATCAGCGCTTCCTCGATGTCGAAGCACCGGGGCGCCGAAATATCTTCGAGCTGGATCGCGCCGAAGGTCAGGGCGATGTTCTGGACGGTCCGGATGATGTCCTTGGTGTCCTTCGTCTTGAGAAGGATCGGCATGCCGGAGAGGCCGACGAGGCTCTCCATGAGAGCGGCCTTGCCCTCCATGACCGGCATGCCTGCCAGGGGACCGATGTCGCCGAGGCCGAGAATGGCGGTTCCGTCCGTGACGATGGCGATCAGGTGCGGAATCGCCGTGTAGCGGCGGGCCTGGGAGGCGTCATTTTCAATGACGCGGCAGACGCCTGCGACGCCGGGCGTGTAGACCCGGCGCAAATCCTGCAACGTGTCGATCTTGTACCGGCTCCGCACGGCGATCTTGCCGCCCTGGTGCAGCTCCAGGACATCGTCCCGGATCTCGACAAGCTCGGATCCGTCGGTCGCCTTGACCGCCTCGACCACCAGATCGAGGTCCGACTGCTGCGACACGTACACGACGATGTCCCGGACGACGTGTTTGTGGTCCATCCGGATGAGAGAAATCTCACCGGCCAGAGCGCCGGCATTTCCCAGGGCGACGAGCAACTGGCCGAGCGCGCCGGCCCGCTGCTCGTTCCGGACCCGGATCGTTCGCATGATGCTGTACTCAGTCCACATACAACCTCCTTAGCCAGCATATCTCACGCGCTTCCTGCTGCGACCGAGGATACGCCGGCCATTGCGGTGTTTCTCCCGGCGGTGTCGCCTGCGGCGTGCCGCGAGCACGCCTCGGCCCCACCTTGGTCGAAACGCCACACCGGCGGGCGTCTCCCCGGTCTCGCGACGAAAGTCCGTGAGATCTGCTGGCTGCCAGCATATCTCACGCGCTTCCTGCTGCGACCGAGGATACGCCGGCCATTACGGTGTTTCTCCCGGCGGTGTCGCCTGCGGCGTGCCGCGAGCACGCCTCGGTCCCACCCTGGTCGAAACGCCACACGGGCGGGCGTCTCCCCGGTCTCGCGACGATGCTCCGTGAGATATGCGGGTTCGGCGCCGCCCTGGACGGGGCAACTCCCATGTATGTATCGGTTCCCCGGCGGCAGGTGTCAAGCGGGTCACGGCCGTGCTATTTCGGGGGCGCATCCGTGTGGGGGATGGCGGTCATCCGGATCATCCTGAAGATCGCGGTTCCTGCGGGGATCATCGGCGGAGGCGGATCGACGGGCGCGCCGAACTCCAACTCGGAAAAGTGAGTCTTGTAATTCCAGCGGAGGATGAGCCCATGCTTCTTTTCGGGGTGGGTCACCGTCGGCCGGCCGAAGAGGCCAAGAACGCCTGCGACGGTCGTTTTCCAATCATGGGCACGGTCCAGGGCGATCGTGTAGGGAGAGTAACGGAGCACGTTCTGCGCGTCGATCAGGATCTCGCTGACCCGGCCGGTGTCGTCGAACGAGAAGGCCCACAGGACGCGGGGGCCGGCGCTGGCCTGGAGAACCGGCCGTTTGGCTCCCGTGCCGCCGAGGTGGAAGATCTTGGCGACGTCTTCCCGGGACGAGCCAAGCCCAATGCCCGCGAAGGTGCCAGCCTCGAGGTTGGCCTCGAGCGGTATCGCGTGCTCGAGCAGAACCCTCCACGTCCTCGGATCCGCCAGGAACTGCCGCTCGCCCGGAAGGGTGATCGCGGGAAACAGGTTTTTCGCGCCGGAGGAAAGGATGCCCTCGAAGAGCTTCAGAGCCTCCTCCCGCCGGCCCGTCACCCAGGCGGCGGCTTCGCGGTACAGCGCCATCTGCGCATTCCTCGGCTCGAGCGTGCCCGCGCGCCCGAGAAACTTGTACGCCAGCTCGTAACGGGCCAGGTGGAAGTACGAGACGCCGAGATCGGCGTTGATCCAGAAACGGGTCGTCGCGTCGAGATCCTGGCGGTCGGCGTACGGCTCGAGGAGCGTCAATGCCTGCTGGTAGCGGTGGTGCTCGAGCAAGCTGGCTGCCCGGTCCAGCGGAACGGCGCCGGGCTTGCCGGCGAGCGCAAGGTGGGATGCAGCCACCAGAGCCAGGCCTGCGATCAACCCTGAACGGACCAGCTTCATGACAACGAGGATAGCACCGTCACCCGGTTGGTTTCGGCCTCCGATGCCGGTCCCTTCTCGTTGCAGGTTGACGGATTTGACGTCACGATGGATCTCTGACGTGTACCTGCCCCGGGGCATCGGATAAGGTGATACCATGCTGCCGTTCCGGAGGGAGTGTGCAGCCCACCATCGTCGTGATCGTTGCCTATGCCTTTGAAGCCCGCGCTGCCGCGAGCGTTGCACGCGATATGACGAGAAAGCGCTGGGGCGCCTGGACCCTGTCGACCGGCGAGATGTGGAACGTCCCCGTCGCCATCATCCGGTGCGGCCCCGGGAAGGCGGCGGCCGCAGCAGCAGCCCAGGCAGCCATCGGGTACTTCGAGCCGATCGCGCTACTCAGCTTTGGCATGGCCGGCTCCCCCGACGTCGATCTGAGGGCTGGAAGCCTGGTCGTCCCGAACGTCGTCCTCGACGTGGCACTGGGCCGTGTCCAGGATCTTCCCGTCGAGATGCCCGTACGGTTCGAGCCGGAGGCCGATCTGCTGGCTGAGCTGCTCGACGTACCCGGCACCAGGCCGGCGTGGCTGGCGTGCTGGGAGGGGCAGGTTGCGTCCCCCGCGCACCGCCCTCCCGTGGAGGCTCGCGGCCAACGGATCGTCGTCGACTGGGAGAGCGCGGCGATCGCCCACGTCGCATCGTTGTGGGACGTGCCGTGGGCCGCGCTGAAAGTCGTGTCCGACCATGGAGAACCGGAGCGCCTCCGGAGTATCGCGGCCAACGCTCGCCGCCCGCTCCACTGGGCCGCCGAGGTGCTTCGCCGCGCCTGCGTTCACTTCGCCGAGAAACGGGTCACGACCCAGGAGATCCTGGAGCCCGGTGGCGCTGACGGCGAAGCTTGTTGAGAACACGCCCCTTCCGCCGACCGACGGATCGAACCGCGCGAGCTCGGTGATACCATCTTCTGGAATCACTTGGTTCATACGGGTATTGACGGTCTGCGGGAATAGAGTATATTCCTGTAGGGTTATATGGTGGGACGTTGGACGTGGGAGGGTCAAGAAGATGCGACGAAACGTGCTGGCTGTGGTTTTCTTTCTCGCGGTGGCAACGGGCGCAGCGGCGGCCACCGCGCCGCTGACGATCGGGGCTGCCGTGAAAGCCGCCTTGGAGCACAATCCGGCGATCCGCAGCGCCGGTGCGGCGGCGCAAGCGGATTCGGCAAACGCGAGGCGGGCGAAGGCGTTTCGCCTGCCCAGCATTGATCTCCTCCAGATGTACGACCGCACGAACAACCCCGCTGAAGCATTCGCCTTTCAGCTCAACCAGAAGCGGTTCAGCCTGCAGAGCTTCGCCATGGCAGATCCAAACAACCCGAGCGAGATGACGACATGGTTGTCGAGCGTGCGGCTCGTGCAGCCCGTCTACACCGGAGGAAAGCTCTCCGCCAGGATTCACCAGGCGGATTTCATGGCCCACGCTGGAAAGCTGACGCACTCCTACACCGAGGAGCAGGTCGCCTTCGACACGGTGACCGCCTACACCAACCTGGCGAAGGCTCGCGAGTATCTCGATGTCATGAGAAAGGCGCGGGATACGACGGCGAAACATGTCAAGCTGGCCGAGCAGTACGCGGCGCAGGGCATGATCGTCAAGGCGGAAGTGCTCAAGGCCAAGGTTTTCCTGGCGCACATGAACGAGCTGGTGGAGCAGGCGTCCAGCGGGGCCGACCTCGCCGAGGCGGCCCTCAACTTCCAGATGGGGCTTAACCAGTCCGTTCATCATCGGTTGGCGCCGCTGCCGCCGCCCCCGCCGGTGACGGAGGATCTTCAGGCGTGGATCGGCCGCGCCCTGGCGCGCAGGCGGGACCTTGGCGCGGCAAAGGCGAAGCTCGATGCCGGGCGCCTGGAAGAGAAGGTCGCGACCTCGGGCTATCTGCCGCAGGTCGCGCTGATCGGCCGGTACGACCTGTACGACAACTCGTTCGCCGGAAGCCATGGGAAGTCCGGCGCCATCATGGCCGTGGCCAAGCTGAACCTCTTCCGCGGGGGGGCCGACCGGGCGGCCAGGGCATCGGCCCGTTTCCGGACGGCCTCGTTCGAGTCGGATATTCACCGGTTTGAAGAGGGTATCCGGCTCCAGGTGCGGCAAGCGTGGCAACAGCTGCTGACGGCCCGGGCGCGAAACAGGACGGCCCGGGCAGCCCTCGCATCGGCACGCGAGGCCCTTCGGGTTCGTGAGGCTCGTTTCAAGCAGGGGCTGGACAAGATGATCGATCTCCTGGATGCCGAGACGCAGCTGCGTCAGGCGGAGGTCAGTGAGCTGGTCTCACGGTACGACGTCGCCCTCGCGACGTACAGTCTTTACTTCAACTCCGGCACATCGATCGTTGCGCTGGAAACGTCATCGGAGGCACGCTGATGAACCGCATCGCCTACTACCTGACAGCCGTCTCTCTTTTCTCCGCCATCGTGCTCACCGGAGGGTGCGGCAGCGAGCGCGCGAAGGAGGCCCCGGCACATTTCGCGCCCGTGACCGCCCGTATCACCAAGGTCGTGAGAATCCGTGAGCAGAAACCGATCGAGGTGTACGGGATCGTGCAACCCGTCCGGCAGTCGTTCGTCTCGAGCCGGGTCATGGGACCGGTGATCGCCGTCCACGTGCACGCCGGCGAGGTGGTCAAGAAGGGGCAGCCGCTCCTGGAGATCCAGCCGCAGACGATCGAGGGGCAGGTGGCCCAGGCCAAGGGCGCCCTGGCGCAGGCGGAGGCGGCGCTGGCCATCTCCACGAAGAACTTCACCCGTTTTTCCAACCTGCACAAGACGGGCGCGGCCTCCGATCTCGAGCTCGACATGGCGCGGATGCAGTATGACCAGGCGAAGGGCGCCGTCGAGCAGGCGAAGGGCGCCGTCCAGGCGGCCTCGTCGGTTGCCAGGGAGGCGATCGTGCGGGCGCCGTTCGATGCAAGGGTCGTCGAGAAGCTCGTCAACGTTGGCGACCTGGCTGCGCCGGGACGGCCGCTGGTCCGCGTTGAATCGCTGGCCGGGCGCCAGGTCTGGCTGACCGTACGGGAGGGCGACATCCACCGGGTCAAGCCGGGCCAGAGCATCGACGTACGCTTCGACAGCCTGCCCAAGCTCGGAGCTGTCACGGGAACCGTGTCCGAAATCGTTCCGGCGGCCGATCCGGCCACGCACACCTTCACGGTCAAGGTCGCTCTAGGCAAGCTGAACGTTTCATCGGGCATCGCCGCAACGGGGGCGTTGCCGGGGGACGTCACGGCGCGGCTGGTCATTCCGGCCACCGCCGTTCATCGTTTCGGCGGTCTCGAGCTGGTGGTGGTCCGTGACGCCGAAGGGAAAGCACGGACGCGGGCGGTGACGACCGGATCAAAGCTGAAGGACGGGCGAATCGAGGTGCTCTCCGGCCTCAATGAGGGCGACGAGGTGCTGACCGATATTCCCGGTCCGGTGGCCGATGGAACGCCGGTGGAGGTGGCACGATGAACGACCGCGACGATCGTGGCCCGGACACGCGTCCGGGCGTCGAAGAGCCGGCGGACGGGCCGTCGCCGGAGGAGATCGAGGCGGAACGCCGGGCGGCGCTGCACCTCAAGATGACGCGCAGACCGCTCGGTATCTCGGGCCGGGTGGCCAAGGCGTTTCTCCACTCCAAGCTCAACCCGCTCATCGTTCTCTTCGCCCTGTTTCTCGGGGCGTTCGCCATCGTTGTCACGCCGCGGCAGGAAGATCCCCAGATCAAGGTCCCGATGATCGACGTGATGCTGGCCTACCCCGGCGCAACGGCCCAGGACGTCGAGAACCGCGTTGTGACACCGTTGGAGAAGGTCCTGTACGAAATCCCGAACGTCAAGTACATCTACTCGACGTCCCAGCCTTCCGGTGGACTGATCATCGTCCGTTTTCGCGTTGGGACGCCTCCCGACGAGGCGGCCGTCCGGGTCCGGACGAAGATCGATGCCGTGATGGACCGGATGCCCAAGGGGATGCGGCCGCCCATGATCAAGCCCAGGACCATCGACGACGTACCGGTGGTCACCTACACGCTGTGGAGCACCCGGGAGACCCCGTTCCAGATCCGGAAGGTCGCCGATGAGCTCAAGATCGAGCTTTCGCGACATTCCCACGTCGCCCAGGCGTGGGTCATCGGCGGAGAGCGCCACGTCGTTCGCGTGACCTTCGACCGGGATAAGCTCTCCGCCTTCAACGTTTCGATCCTCCAGGCGTACAAGGCCATCCGCGGCTTCAACTGGAGGCTCCCGGCCGGCGACGCCAACGTGGACAACCGGCAGATCGAGGTGGATGTTGGCGGCTACCTCCGGAACGCCCGTGACATCGGCGATGTCGTCGTCGGCGTGTACCGTGGCCGGCCCGTGTACCTCAAGGATGTGGCTGCGATCGCCGATGGCCCCGACGAGCCCTCCACCTACGTGTGGCTGGGATCCGGGCCCGCCGCGCCGGAGAAGGGCATCGCCCGGGCCGGCGTCGATGCTCCGGCGGTCACGGTGGCGGTGGCGAAGAAGAAGGGGACGAACGCCGTTGTCCTCGTGCACGAGCTCGACCGGAGCATCAAGCACCTCAAGGGCAGGGTGATCCCTTCCGATATCCACGTGACGAAGACGCGGGACTACGGCTTCACCGCGAACGAAAAATCGACCGAGCTGATCGACCACATGATCATCGCCACGTTCGCCGTTGTGATCTTCATGGGGTTTGCGCTGGGGTACCGGGAAGGCATCGTCGTTGGCGTGGTCGTGCCGGTGACGCTGGCCTTGACCCTGGCGGCGTCGTATTTCTTCGGCTACACGCTGAACCGGGTCACGTTGTTCGCCCTGATTTTTGCCATTGGTTTTCTTGTCGATAACGCCATCGTGGTTGTGGAGAATATCCACCGGCACTACGAGCTGAGGTGGGCCGAGCCGAGCCTCGCGACCGTGTACGCGGTGGACGAGGTCGGAAGCCCGAACAACCTCGCGACGGCCGCCGTCATCGCGGCGCTCCTGCCGATGGCGTTCGTCTCCGGCCTGATGGGCCCGTACATGCGGCCGATCCCGGTCAACGCGTCGGCCGCGATGATCTTCTCACTGGTCATCGCCTACGTGACCGCCCCGTGGCTGACATACCTGCTCTTCCGCAAGAAGGCCGAGGCGGCGCTCAACCATCTGAGCGCCGGTCCCGACCAGGAGACGCCTGGAGAAAACCGGTTGCACCGGATCTATGCGACGGTCATGAGGCCGTTCGTCCGTTCACGCCTCCGGCGGTACGTGTTGCTGGGAACCGTGGTCGTGCTGCTGCTGCTCTCGATCGGGCTGCTCTTCATACGTTTCGTCACGGTGAAAATGCTTCCGTTCGACAACAAGTCCGAGATCCAGATCGTCATCGACGCGCCGGTCGGGTTTACGCTCGAAGAGACCAACGCCGCCGCGCGGGAGATCGCCTCCGTTTTCCAGACGTTGCCCGAGGTGACCGATTACGAGGTGTACGTCGGGACATCGTCGCCGTTCAACTTCAACGGCCTCGTGCGCCACTACTTCCTTCGCCGGGGCGCAAACGTGGCGGATATCGCCGTCAACCTGGTGGACAAGCACCAGAGGAAGCTCGAATCCCACGCGCTGGCGAAGAAGATCCGCAAGCTCGTCGATCCCATCGCCGCGCGGCTCGGCGTCAACGTCAAGGTCGCCGAGGTACCGCCCGGCCCGCCGGTGCTCTCGACGCTGGTCGCCGAGATCTACGGTCCCTCGCTCGCCGGGCGGATCAAGATCGCCCGCCAGGTGCGAAAGGTCTTCGAGACGACGCCGGGCATCGTCGACGTGGACTGGTACGTTCAACACCCCGCGTCGCGCTGGATCATCCGCATCGACAGGGACAAGGCGATGCGCTCCGGCATCACGCCGGAACAGGTCGTCCGGACCCTGCGCGTGGCGCTCGCCGGCGCCGATGCCGGGCTGGCCCACGTGCAGACGTCCAGGGAACCGGTCCCGATCGTGCTGCGTCTCGATCGTGCACAGCGGTCCCATATCCATGACCTGCTCCAGCTGACGGTTCATGCCGCGGATGGACGGATGGTGCCCCTGGCAGAGCTCGTCCACGTCACCACATCCCAGCGGGAGGAGTTCCGGTACCACAAGAATCTCCAGCCGGTGACCTACGTCATCGGCGACGTGGCGGGGAAGCTCGAATCACCCGTCTACGCGATCCTCAACACGAGGCACCGGCTCGAGAAGATCGTGACGCCGCTGGGTCAGAAGCTCAAGATCATCGCGACCCATCTCCCGCGCGACCGCACGCGCTACACCATGAAATGGGATGGCGAATGGCAAATCACCTACGAGACCTTCCGGGACATGGGAATCGCCTTCGGCGTTGTCATGATCCTCATTTACGTTCTGATCGTTGGCTGGTACAAGTCGTTCATCACCCCGATCGTCATTATGGCGCCGATTCCATTGACCCTGATCGGCATCCTTCCGGCCCACGGCCTGTTCCACGTGTTCTTCACCGCGACGTCGATGATCGGCGTCATAGCCCTGGCCGGGATCATCGTCAGGAACTCGATTCTACTCGTGGACTTTGTCAACCTGGAGTTGAAGGCCGGCGCACGGCTCGAAGACGCCGTCATTACCGCCGGGGCCGTGAGAATGCGGCCGATCGTGCTGACCGCCGCCGCGCTGGTCGTCGGCGGGCTGGTCATCTACCTTGACCCGATCTTCCAGGGCCTCGCGATGGCGCTGATCTCGGGGGTGGTCGTCTCGACCATCCTAACGCTCGTCATCATTCCGCTGCTGTACTACATGTACCTGAGCACGGTTGGGCCCGAGAAGGTCGTGGACCTCGGGGAGGAACACGAATGAGCGGGTCTCCTGGTACACGGAGACTGGCCGGACATACGGGAGGTTCGAAATGACTGTGAATGATGCCGTTCGCTCCGCAGGCGGTTTTTTCATCCTCGGGTCGTTGGCCCTGGGAACCTGGGTGAACCACAACTGGTACCTGTTTACAGCTCTCGTGGGGTTAAACCTGCTCCAGTCGGGTTTCACCAAGTGGTGCCCGGCGATGGCCCTGTTCAGGAAGATGGGGTTGAAGGAGGG
>JAADFN010000025.1 GCA_013152895.1 Acidobacteriota bacterium
GCGGAGCGGCGCCGGGTGGTCGGGGGGAGGGGACGGGAGACGAGCTCGACGCTGCCGCCGTCGAGCGTGAGCTGGAGCATCTCCGAACGGGTGGCGGCGGTGACGGTGATGCCCGTGGGAAGGACGGAGCGCAATGTTGCTTCGACAAGCTCCGGCCGGTTGTTTTCGGCCGAGAGGTGCATGCCGATGACGGCCTTGAGGGCCGGACCCGCCAGCTGGTCGAGAGCGTCCTGGGCCTGGTGGTTGGCCAGGTGGCCGTGGCGCGAGGCGATACGTTGCTTGACGACCCAGGGATAGGGGCCGTGCCGGAGCAGATCGGCATCGTGGTTGGCTTCGAGCAACAGGAGATCGCACCCGCGCAGCCTCTCGATCAACAGTGGCGTCATGACGCCGGTGTCGGTGCACAGGCCGACCCTGACATCGCCGTCGTCGATGATCATCGCAACCGGCTCGGCGGCATCGTGACTCGTGGCGACCGGAGTCAGTTCGAGGCCGCCCAGACGCACGCTCCGCCCGGAGAGCAGCTCCCCGCCGCCGTCCGCTTTGAGCTCCAACGCCGACCACGTCCCCGGCGTGGCCCAAACCGGGAGCGGGTTGTGCCGGACCAGGACCTCGACGCCCCGCACGTGATCCGAATGCTCGTGGGTCAAGGCGATGGCGCCAACCTCGGCGATCGACCGTCCACAGGCGGCGAGCCGGCGGCGGATCGCCAGGGCGGAGATGCCGGCGTCGACGAGCACGGTGCTCGAGCCGGAGCAAAAAAGCACGGCATTGCCCGAAGACCCGGAGGCGAGAATCGATACCTCCATCTCAGCGCCCCGTTGAACCGAACCCGCCGTCGCCACGGTGCGTGGCGCCCGGATCGCCGATCTCTTCGAAGCGTGCTCGCACCACGGGGGTGATGACGAGCTGGGCAATCCGCTGGCCGCGCCTGATCGTCACCGGGTCCGTCCCGAGGTTGACGAGGAGCACCTTGACCTCGCCCCTGTAGTCGCTATCGATCGTCCCCGGCGCGTTGGCGAGCGTCACCCCCTCTTTCAGGGCCAAGCCCGATCGTGGCCGCACCTGGCCCTCGAACCCCTCCGGAATCTCGAGCACCAGGCCCGTCGGCACGGCGGCGCGTTCCATCGGTCGAAGGACCAGGGGCTCCTCGAGCGCTGCTGCGAGGTCGGCGCCGGCGGATCCCGGCGTGGCATACGCCGGAAGCTCGAGCCCGCGGGCGTGGCCGAGCCGCTGAACGCCGATCCGGACCTTCATGCGACCCGCTCCTCGATCCCATCCGGCCCGCACAACGCCGTGGCTGCAACGCCGAGATCGATCACACGGCGCGCCAGCCTGCGAACGTCGCCGAGCGTCACCCGTCTCACCTCCTCCAGGACGGCCGTCAGATCGAAGCGGCGGCCCCGGTCAAGCAGCTCGTCAGCCTCGAGGGAAACCCGCACAGACGGTTCTTCAGCGTCCATGACGAGGCCGCGGGAAAGGGCCTGGACGGCGATCTCCACCTCATCCGCCACGAGTGTGGCGCTGAGTCGTTCGAGCTCCTCCATCACCAGGCGGCGGGCCTGAGCAAAAGCTCCTTTTCCGCACGCCCACCCAACCTCGAGCAGTCCGCCGGGCCGACGCAGGACCAGGGCCGAGAACACGTCGTAGGCCAGGCCCTCGTCCTCGCGCAATCGCTGAAACAGCCGGCTCGAAGCGCCCACGCCAAGAATCCTGTTGAGGACCGCCAGTGCTGCGATCTCCGGCGAGCCGGATCCTGGCGCCGGAAAACCGAGCCGCGCATGAACCTGGTCGCTCGAACCGATGTTCTCGCTCAGTCTCCCCCCGATCCACCGCATGGGGGCGATCTCCTCGTGGGAGGGCGGCCTGCCGAGGGGCAGTCGGCTCAAACGGGACCCGAGCTCCCCGGCGTCCACGTCCCCCGCCACGGTGACCAGGAGGCCACCCGGCCGGATGAGCGCGGCGTGGTGGCGCCGCAGCACGTCCGGAGTCAACCTCCCAAGCGACGTCACATCGCCGATGATCGGCCGGGCAAGCGGATGGCGCCCCCAAGCCGCTTCGAGCAACAGCTCTTCGACCCGGTCCTCGGGATCCGAGCGGGCCAGCTCGAGCTCGGCACGGGCGACGCGCCGTTCGAGGTCGACATCTTCGGGCGCGAACGTCGGATCGAGCACGGCGTCTTCGAGAAGCCCGACCGCCTCGTCCAGGGCATCCACGGTCGTCTCCACGGTGAGCCCCATCGACTCGGCGCCCGTCCAGGCATCCACGCCGCCGCCCAGCCGGTCGACCAGCTGGGCAAGCTCAAGCCGCTGCCGGGCGCCGCACCGCCGAAGCATCAGATGCTCCACGAGGTGTGTCGCGCCGGCCATCGCCTCGCCATCGTGGCCGGCGCCGTGCAGAATGCGAACGCTGAGACAGACCGTCCGCCGTCCGGGGAAGGGCTGCACTAAAAGCGCGGGGAGAGAACCGAAACGTCCCATGCTCAGTGCGGAGTGTACACCACCCGCAGGGCACGATCCGCCGACGTGCGAGTCGTGGCCCGCCACGGCGGGAGTACGCTCCGCGCCTGCATCCCAGCCGTCCCAACGCGCACCGGGCCACGGGTCAGCGGCGGTAGACCGGCGGACGCCGGCGCACCGGGGGACGGTAGCCTCCGGGGCGTCCGCCGCCAGGCGGGCGAAGGCCGCCGGGGGGCCTGCCGCGAGCTCCTGGGAAGCGCCCGCGCGACGCCCGCTTGAGGACGAACTTCCACTCGCAGTACTTCTGCCGTCCGTCGACGATCTTGATGCTCCTGGCGCAGCTCCTGGAGAAGACTCCCATGATCGGGCCAGTTTCCTTGGGTGGCTCGCCAAAGCCACTCCCGCCGCCGGCAGCGGGAGTGGGCGTCGGCGCCGGGGTGGGTGTCGGGGTCGGCGCGAATCCACCTCCCCTCACGCGGGGCGGACGGATCTTGTGAACTCCCTGCCCCGGATGGATGAGCCCCCAGTTGTACGAGTTCGTAATCGGATCCTTCCATTTCTTCCGGATGACCCGGGGCTTGGCCTTCCAGATTTCTTTGAGCGACATCGGGTACCGGCCGTACTTCTTTCGGAACAGGCGGATCGCCTCGACGTACTGGTGGCCACGGAAGATCAGCTCTTCTTCCTTTTCCCGCTTCATTTCGAACGTGGCTGTCTGGATGACGACGCTCAACATGATCGACATGACCGCGATGATGACGAGGACCGCAACCAGGGTGAACCCCCTCTGTGCGTCGGACCGAGCGGCTCGCGCGGTGCGCCTTCCACCGGCCGCCATGCCGTGCCCTGATGGAGAGCCCGCCGGGCCTGCCGGCGGGGAAGCCAGAGTCTGGCGTATCACGACCCCGCCTCCTTACCAGTCGGCGTACGTCGTCCCATCCAGGGCCGTACCCGGCGCCCCGGAGTGAACGTCGATGATGCCCGGGCCCCCACCCTGTCCCTCGGGCGGTTGCAGGTCGGTATCCTGGTCGCTCTCGGCATAGACGACCTTCCAGCTCTCGGTCGATCTCGTGATCGGATCCTCAGGAATACGCCGGATGTAGCCCGCATCGACGAGCGCTTTCAAGGAGGGCGGATAGTGTCCCTTGTCGGCCAGGTACTGATCGATGCACGAGCGCAGCGTGAAAAGATCTTCCTTGAGCGCAGCTTCCCTGGCCTTCTGTGGAGCGGTCTTCATCGCGGGGACGGCGATCGTGGCGAGAATGCCGATGATCGCGACCACCACGATCAGCTCGATCAAGGTAAAGCCGCCCGGCGCCGGCCCCCTTACACGCGTCTCACGTCTTGTTTCATCCATCGTTCGTCTCACCAATCCTTGTACTTCGTCCCGTCGATCGCGGTCCCATCCGAGAGCGTGTAGACGTCGTACACGTCCTGGCCTCCCCATGTCGTCGAATCCGGCTCATCCTGGTACGATCGCAGGCCCCACTTCTTCTCGCCCGTCATCGGATCTCTCGGGATGCGCCGCAAGAATTTGTGTTTCGTCGTCTTGCCGACGATCTTCACCCCCTCGACGAGGGTCTCCAGCGTGGGCGGATACCCCTCCGTCCCGAGCTTGACCTGGATCATGCCCTGATCCGCCAGGCGCTTGTACTCGTCGATGGCGTTTCGCATCATGCGAAGGTCCAGGCGAAGCTCCGCCTCCTTGCGCCTTTTCACCGCATACTTCGCCACGGGAATCACGATCCCAGCCAGGATCGTGATCAGGGCGGCCACCATGACCAGCTCGGCCAGTGTGAACCCGCGTTCCCCGCGTCGCGGACGAATGCTCGTCATCACGTCAGCTCCCGTCTCCCGCCGCACCTTCCGCGCGGAGCACGAACACGGTCGCCTGACCGGCCGACACGGCCAACAGCTTCCCGCTGGCATCCATGGCCCCCTGGGAGGAGAGAACCACGGGAATCTGACCGGGCTGAAGCGCTTCCACCGTCAGCGTGGCGACGACCTGCGCGGATTCGGCATCTGGATGAGCAACCCCAAGATCCAGGTTGAGCCATCCTGCAGAGGGCGCCTCCTGGTTTCCCAGCTCGTCAACGCCTCTTGCCAGGGCGATGTGCGTGATCTTGAGCCGCCTCGAGTTGTACGAGATTCCGACGGGAATGTGGAACGAGCCTGGCGAGCCCTCCATGACCACCTGGATTTTCGTTGTGTTGCCTGGCCGCAGCGAGATGACGGCCGGCTGCAAGCTCAGCGAGAGTGCCTTCCCTGCCGGCCCGCCGACGCTCTGGGACGCCGTTCCGCCGGCCTCGCCAGCCGGTTGGACCGCATCGCCCGAACCGGGAGTTCCCTGGGTTGTTTGGAGGCCCTGGGCATTGATCGGCCCGCTGCCCGGTACAAGCGACCGTCCCCTCTTGCCAACCGGCACGATGCGCTTCGACACCCTGGGCTTGATGCGGCGGAGCCGGAGCCGCTGGTTCGGGAACCGGCGGCGGGTCTTGACACCCGATTCTCCGAAGGGGCCCGCAAAGCCGCGGCCAGACCGCACCCGGGGCGAGTTGCCATAGTACGAGATCCGCTTCTCGGTCCCGACCCACATCGGCGCCAGGTCCGATTCCTCGATATCCGGGTACCGGATGATATGGGGCGTCAACGTCAGGACGAGGTCGGTGGTTGTCTTGTTGGTAGATGTGTTCGTAAACAGCTTGCCGAGGATGGGAATATCCGACAGGAGCGGAATCTTGTTCTTGGTCGTCGTCTTGTCCTCTTTGTACAGGCCGACCAGCATGTTGGTCTCACCGTCCTTGAGACGGATGACGGTGTCGATGGTCCGGGTTCCGATAATCGGCAACCCGCCTTCCGCAGTCCCGGCAACCTGGGAAACCTCGACCTTGACCTTGAGCGTGATCTCCCGGTTGTGGTGGACGCGGGGCTCGACGTTGATCTTGATGCCGACGTCCTGGTACTGGTACGAGGTCAATGGCACGATACTGCCGCCGATGGTGTTGGACGTGTTGAAGCTCGTCACGGGAATCGGCGTTCTCTGGCCGATCACGAGCGATCCCTTCTCGCCGTCCGTGATCCGCATCTGCGGTTCCGCCAGGGAGGTCGCGTCGGTCGTCGACTTCACCAGGTTGATCAGGACGTTGGGAACCGTTACCGTCCACGCGCCGTTGGTGATATTCGAGAGCTGATTGAGACGGATCGGCGTGTCGGCGCTCGAGCTCCCCGTTACCTTCGTGTTGTCCAGGTTCAGGTTGACGCCGTAGGTCGAGAGCTCGGTACCGAGCTTTTGAAGCTTGGTCGAGTTGACCTCCAGTAGCTCGACGTCGATCATGACCTCGCCCTTGGCCTTGTCCAGCGTCTTGATCAGCTTTTCCGCAATGGCAACCTTGTCGGCGGTATCCCGGATCGTAATGGCGTTGAGCTGTTCATCCGTGGCGATCCGCCGGGTCTCGATCAACGACCGGAGGGCCTTGTCGACGTCCTTGACATCCGCGTTGGACAAGAAGAATGTCTTGATGACGAGATCCTCGTAATCCCGGCGATTCTGGGGCGTATCGTCCGCAATGATGATCGTGTTGGGATCGATGACCTTGTAAAACTGGCCGGCCGCCTGCATGACGATTTCCAGCCCTTCTTTCGCCGACACATCCCTTAGCTCGATGGAGAGCTTGGGGTTCTTGAGCTTGGGGTCGAACAACACGTTGAACCCGTATGCCTTCCCGAGGGCCCGGTAGATCTCCTTGACCGGCTTGGCCTTGGGAAAGCTCAAGGTGATCGGCTCCGGCGACCGGGGATTCAGGATTGGTGGCTTCACCTTCATCTCCCCGGCCTTCTTTTTCATCTCCTCGATGGTCTCTTTCCCGTTGGGGCGAGCCAGGATCTCCAGGTCCTTCTTGACCTTTTCGAGCTCCTGGGCGGCGTACTGGTGGGTCGGATCGAGCTGAACGGCCATCTGGAGCTCGTTCCTGGCCGACATCATCCGCCCGAGCTTTTTCAGGGCCATGCCACGCTTGAAGTGCTGCTCCGCGGCGCGCTGCCGGGCCCGGATCAGTGCGATCTTGTAGTGGATGTTGGTGGGATCGGCCGCCAGCGCCTCGAGGTAGTAGTACACCGCACCATCCCAGTTTTGGCGCTCCACGGCCTCCTTGCCCTGGTGGGCGGCCCGTTGGGTCGCGCACCCCCCCATGAAGACGAGCCCGGCCAGGCTCAACACCAGGAAGATTCGAGATCGACTATTTCTTTGTTTCAAGCGGTACACGCTTCGTGACCTCCTCCGGATAGCCGACATACCCGATCTCGACCGAGTCGTAGCCGACCTTTCGAATGATGAAGACATCGTCAAGGATCCCGCCCTGTGGCGCCACCTCGACCCGCTTTCCTTTCCGGAACACGGCGACGGGAAGCTCAGAGGGCCCAAAGTACCCGATGTAAACCGCGGTGAATGACGGAGGCGGGCCAAGGGTCCGGCCGTCGCTCGTGTGAATCCTGTACGGGGTTGGCGTCGGCCGCGGCGTCCGCGTGGGTCTCGGCGGCAGCGTTGGCCGTGGGGTCAGGTTCGGCGTCGGCGTTGGGGGCCGGCCGAACGTGAACGGATTTCGTTCAAAGTGAGCGCTCGTTTCCGGAAGCGGCGTCAGGGCCGCAAGGTCCAGCGCCGGTACGGTCCGGGCCGTGTAGGAGACCTCGGCCCCGCCCGAGGCGCCGCCCGCCTGCGCGCCGCTGCGATGGCGCAGGACGAGCCACACCAGCAGCAGGACTGCAAGGATGGCCAGCAGCACGGTGACCCGGTTGCGCTCAGCTTTGTCCACTGCACCCTCCAACACATGCCGGAGACCGGTCCTGCGACCCCCCACCAGTGGGGCGCGGCCTCATGGCGCTGCGCTTCCCGCAGCTCCATCGGCGGGAGCCGCCTGGTCAAATCCACCGGTCAGTTGCTTGAGAAGCTTCTCGTCGGCCTTGGCAAGGTACGTGCTCAGATGCACGGACACCTTGAGCTGATTCGTCGTCGTCCCTGCCTCGCCACCGAGCCGGATCTGGTCGATGATGAAGAATTGCCGGCTCGCCTGAAGCGCCGCCAGTAGCTTGCGGATCTGAACGTACGTGCCGGATACGGAAAACCGGATCCCGAATCTGACAAGATCGAGTTTCTGGTCCCGCTTTGCGCCGTACGCGTAGGTCTGGGGAAAGAGCCCTGCGTCCTGGGTCGCGGAACCGATCGCCTTGAGAATCCCTGGGAGCCGGCCAGAAAGAGATCCGAAAACGTTGTCATACACGGAGTGCAGGTCCTTGTCGAGCGTGACCATGGCGGCCCTGTTTGCCGATGCCTGCCGGTCGAGCTCCCTCAGGTGAGCAACCTGCTTCTCCAACCGCGTCACGTCCTTCTGCACCTGGGCCTGGCGGCCGACGTTCTTCCCGTTGAGCCAGACGTAGCCGGCCAGCGAGGCGGCCAAGACCACGGCCGCCGGCACCCAGGCCGGCCACAGGGCTCGCCACGGGGCGCTGCGCGTCATCATTGTGCAGCCTCCTGGCCACTCCGGTATCCGACGCGGAGCCTGAACTCGTACTCCGCGCTCTTGGACGCTTCCGGCGTGCTTTCGGAACGCGGAAGCGGATTGAAGAAATGAGGATCGGCGATCATGTTCTCCAGCATCTTGATCATCGCCATCCGCGTCCGGGCCGTTCCGCGGATCGTCAGCCGGACGCCGTCGGGGGTAACAGCCGGCGAGACCTGGAACAGCCTCACCTGCCGCGGAAGAACCCTCCCGAGGTCGTCGAGCAGCTTGAGCCACGAAAAAGCGTGGCCGCCGAGAATTGCGTTCAGCCGGACGACCCTCGCATCGAGGGCCCGCCACGGCACCTTCGACAGGCTGGAAACGTCCCGGCGAACCCTCTGGTCGAGCTCGGCCTGCTGCGCCACGAGGCGCGAGCGCTGGTTCAGCAGCTCGTCCAGCTTACGGCTCCCCGAGTAGTACAGGTGAACATCAATGGCGAGCAGGAGCATGGCCAACACGCCGGCGACAGCCGTCAGCCACCACACGGGCCGGGTGTTCATGAATGGGCGCGAGGCGAGGTTCGGAACCGTCATACGCCCCCGCCATGAATCATGGCCCACGCCGATGGGAGCAAGCTCGCATCGAGTCCGTCTTGCCCCTGGCACGCGGGCGCCGGGAGATCCGGCAACCTCTGAATCATCGCCCGTTCCAGCATCCAACCATCGACTATATCCGGCCTCATGCCCCCCTCGGCGGCACACAGGACCGAGATTTCCCCTTCGACCTTCAGGCGTTCACGCAGGTACATCATCGTCAGGTTGAGCTCCCCCGCCACGATCGCTTCGAGCGGCCTTCCCTGGGGCAACCACTTGGTCCTAAGCAGCTCGATGCGCCCCGTCCGGGTCACCAGGATCGACAGGACGGCGCGGTCGAGATGAACGATCATCGCCGTTTCAAGAGACTGGGGGACCGCCGCCGAGAGGGCGAACACGCGGGGTGTCACCACCGCCGGCTGCATCCCGGCATCTTCAAATGCGGCCTCCAGCTCGGCGCAGGCACGATCGAGCACCGCGACGCACACCAGCCTCACTCCATCGTGACCGGAGCGGACCGGGACAACGTCGATCCGAAGCTCCTCCGGCCGCACGGGCAGCACTTTCTTCAGCCGCCACCTCACGACCTCATCGAGGTCGGCCCGGCGGCGCGGCGGCGTGTCAAGCTCGAGGAGATGGACGCGCACCCATCCCGTGGGAACGATGACCGTCGGACGGCGTGTCCCGCGCACCTGTTCCTGGAGGCTGGCCAGCAGCGGCTTCAAACGTTCCCGGTCGACCGTCTGCAGGCCCACGGGGCCAACACCGAGAATCCCAGGCTCCAGAAAGGCGCCCGCACACACGTCCTCCTCCTTCCTGTCGTGGCTGAGCACCGCCAGGCCATCCTCCGCAAGGGACCAGGCGGTCCGTGGAGGGGGGGTCGTGAGAAACCGTTCCCATCTCATTCGACGAACGTCACCTTGTTGACCTCGCGCAGGGTCGTCTCCCCCGCGAAGACTTTTTGCAGCGCGATTTCCCTGAGGAACCGCATCCCCTCCGCCTTGGCGGCCCGCTTGATCTCCGCCGCCGACCGCCGCTGCATGATCAGCTCACGGATGTTGTCGGAGAGGTTCAAGAGCTCCGAGATGGCACACCGTCCCAAGAAGCCGGTTCCGTTACACTCGACGCATCCCGCCCCCTCGTAGAACGTGAAATCGGCGTACTGATCCGGCTCCAGCCCCGATTCTTCCAGGAGATCTGGATCAACGTGGACCGGGCGCCTGCACTGGTTGCAGATCTTGCGGACGAGACGTTGGGCCAGCACGCAGTTGAGCGCCGAAACAAAGTTGTAGAGATCGACTTTCATGTTGAGAAACCGTCCGAGCACGTCGACCACGTTGTTTGCGTGCACGGTCGTGAACACGAGGTGCCCGGTCAAGGCGGACTGGACCGCGATCTGCGCCGTTTCGGCATCGCGGATCTCACCAATCATGATCTTGTCAGGGTCGTGCCGGAGGATGGAGCGCAGGCCGCGCGCGAAGGTCAGTCCCTTCTTCTCGTTGACCGGGATCTGGGTGATGCCGCGAAGCTGGTACTCCACGGGATCCTCGATCGTGATGATCTTGTCTTCGGAGCTGACGATCTCGGAAAGACATGCGTACAGCGTTGTCGTTTTCCCGGAGCCAGTCGGACCGGTGACCAGGACCATGCCGTACGGCTCGCGGATGAACTTCCTCAACTGCCGCTTGGTCTCCTCGTCGAAGCCGAGGACGTCGAGGCTCAGCGTTTTGAACTCGGCGTTGGCCGATTCCTTGTCGAGAATCCTGATCACCGCATCTTCGCCGTGCACGGTGGGCATGATCGACACGCGGAAATCGATCGTTCTTCCCGAGAACCTGACCTTGAAGCGGCCGTCCTGGGGAATCCGTTTCTCGGCGATATCGAGCTCCGACATCACCTTGATCCGGCTAATAATCGTGGAATGGTGGCGCTTGTCGATCGGCTCCATCGCCTGGTAGAGCACCCCGTCGATCCGGTACTTGACCACGACCTCGCGATCGCGGGTCTCGATATGGATGTCGGAGGCGCGGCGTTGAATCGCGTTGAAGAGGATCGAGTCGACCAGGCGGATCATCGGCGACGCATCCGCCGTGATGCGGTCGATCGACAGGACCTCTTCCCCGTCCTCCGCCTCCTGGACGAGCTGCATCCGGAAACCCTCGGTCGCCTCGTCGAGCACCCGTTGGGTCGACTCCGACTTTTCGAGGATGTCGGAGATACGGTGAGCCGGTCCAACCGACAGCTCGAGCGGGCGCGCGAGAATCATCTCCAGCTCGTTGACCATCACGACGTCCGAAGGATCCGCCATCACGACCTGCAACACTCCGTCGACCGCCCGCATCGGAACGAACTGGTACCTCAGCATCGTCTCGACGGGGATCGTCCTGAAAAGATCGGGGTCCACGTGAAACTCATCCAGAGGATCGAACGGGAGGCCGAGCTTCTGCGCAAGCTCCTGGGCTGCAGCAAGGCCTTCGTCCTGGTGGACGCTGGCCTCCGAGCTCAGCATAGCGACAGCTCTGTCAAGATCTCGATCGTCGGTCATGATGCTCCCTCATCGCATCCGGCTCGCCATGGTCAACAGAGGATAATAGACTGACAGAAGCAAACCTGCCACAACCACGCCCATGAACACCAGTACCGCCGGCTCCATCAGGGTAACGATCCTGTTGAGAACAAAGTCGATCTCTTCATCGATAAACTCCGACGTGGTGGTCAACAGCTCGGCGAGAGCGCCCGTCGATTCCCCCACACGCATCATCGCCAGCGCCAGCGGTGGGGCCAACCCCGTCTTCTCGATCGAATCCGATAGCGATTGTCCCTCCCTGACCTCGGGCACACAGCCCAGGAGACGCTCGGAGACGTAGCCGTTGCTGACCGACGTCGATGCGGTTTCCAGCGCCGGCACCATGGGCAACCCCCCGGCCAGCATCACGCCCAGGGACCTGGTGAACTGTGACAGCGCAACCATGTGGACCAGCCGCCCGACGATCGGAATTTTCAGCTTGAGACGGTCGATCGTCCGGCGGCCGCGCGACGTTCTCGCCCACAAACGCGCGCCCCAAACGATCCCGATGACCCCGCCCACAATGAACACGACATCGTCGTGCATGGTTTTGGCCAGGGAGATCACGATCCGTGTCGGAAGCGGCAGCTCGGCGCCCATCTGGGCGTAAAAATCGGTAAAGTTCGGGATCACGTACGTCATCAGGAGAAAGACCAGGCCGATGGCAAGCACGATCAGCACCGCCGGATACGTCAGGGCGCCGACGATCTTCTTGCGGGCCGATTCCATCAGCTTCTGATACGCCGTGAACCGCTCCAGCATCCCGTCGAGGTCTCCCGAGCGTTCTCCGGCGCGGAGCGTGTTGGCATACAGTGGGGGAAAGGCATCCCCCATCGAGCGGAAGGCGTCCGACAGCGAGATCCCGGTCGTCACCTGCTGGTATACCTTGTTCAAAACCGCTTTGAAGTGGGGGTTCGTTTGCTGAGCTGCCAGCAGCTCGAGCGACTGAGCCAGCGGGAGGCCGGCGCGTACGAGCGTCCTGAGCTGCGTATTGAAGATCATGAAATCCTGGTTTGGAATCTTCTCCCGCTTGCCGAAGAATGGGAGACGAAGCCGCAGCCGCGGGGCCGCGATCGAGAAGACGTGGAAGCCCTCGGTCTCCAGCTCGCGCCTGAGGGCGTCGGCGGAGAGCGCAATTCTCTTCTGCTCCACCACCGATCCATCCGGCCTCCCGAGACGGCAGACGAACTGCGGCATCAGCCCACCGTTCCCTGGCGTACAGGAAGCGCTTTCAACAGAAGGATCAACGCTTTCTGGCTGTGCTCATCGGGGCCAGGACGATCCTCTGCGAGGGAGAGAGGATAACGTTGCTCCGCAGCACCTCGACCTCGACCGTCCGTCCGTTGTGGACACGGCTCGCTGTCAAGCTGAGGTTCTCGAGCACGACACGGTGTACGCGCAGGAGCGCCCGGAGCAGGCTGGCCCCTCCCAGCTTCCATGCCATCAGCATGTCGTTGGCACCGAGCGCCGGTATCGGGGTCGCCGATTTGACGTTGGTCCTGCCCCCCTGTGTTTTCACCTCGAGGGTCACCGGCGCCCCGGTTCCCAACCGCCTCGCTAGGGCGCGGGCCCGGAGCCGGTACCCGCCCCCCAGATCCGCCTCGATTGGTCCGGGCTGATCCCACTCGAGCACCGTGCTGGCCAGAACCCCGCCTTGAAGTGGAACATTCGCATGATCCTCGGATCGAGAGCCGGAGCGGCGGCGCCGCGCTTGGCGGGATGGTTGGTCGCCTCCAGAAGCCGCACCTGGACCCGGTAGACCGGGGGCGTGACATCCACCTCCTTGAGCACCTCGGTAATCATGCGAACCGTCGCCGGCGTATCTTGAACCGTGAGCACCGAGGTCCGCGGATGAACCGTCAGACTTCCCTGAGCCGAGAGCAAGCCCTGAACGACCTGGCTGACCTCGGTGACGGAACGGTGTTTGAGATGGAAGGTCCTGACGACGGACTCCGAAGCCGCCCACGAGACGGCCACGGCGCCAAAGAGCACACAGACAACGATCGCGAAGATCCTGCGCATCATCTAAAGCTCCATACCCGGATTGACCACGTAGGTCACGGCCAGGTCGTTGCCGCGTACCGCGAACTGATAGATCCGAACGTGATCGTTGGGCATCTCGACGTCGATTTCCGGCGCCGGCGCCGCAACGTGGATCCGGGATGCGGCCGACGGGACGGCGGCACGGCCGGCCTCGGAACCCACCTGGGCGCGCCACAGGAGCCCACCACCCAGGATGACAACGACAGCGGCAGCGGCGGCCAACCACCGCCGGCTGCGTACGTGAAGCCGGTGCACGAGGCTGTCCCTGTGAATCAGGCTCCTGACGCCCTGTGCACAGGCGGACACGGCCCCGGCGTCCGGAAGACGCTTCGGCAAGGCTGCAAACATCAGCGTGGGCTCCTTGGCGAGCGCCCGCTCCCGGCACGCCGGGCACCCCGCCATGTGCTCCCGCCACGCGTCCCGATCCCCACCGTCGAGGCGATCCGCGAGGTACTCATCGATCAACGCCACAAATCGATCGCAGTTCATGTCAGCCCCTCCCGTTCCCGGGCAGGTACTCCGGAAACCTCCGCTCGAGCTCCCTCTTCAGAGCCCGGCGGGCATGGAAGATATGGTTGCGGACGGTGGCAGCCGAGCACCCCAGCACCCGAGCCACCTCCGACGTGTCGAGACCCTCGACCTCGCGAAGGATGAAAGCGGCCCGTTGCTGGGGGCTCAGGCAGCTCACGAGCCGGTTGAGCACCTGCTCCACCTCCCGTTCGCTGGCCAGCGCGGCCGAGCCGCCCAGAGCGGGCGCCGGACGCAGCCAGACCGCCCCGCCCTCGTGGTGGGCGCGTTCCCGGCTCGACCGGGCGCGAATGACATCGATCGTTAAATTGGTGGCGATCCGGTAGACCCACGTTGAAAAGCTCCATCTGCGGTCGTACTTCCCCAACCGCTGCCACGCTCGAAGCCATACCATCTGGACCACGTCCCACGCTTCCTCCTCATCGCCCAGCATCCGAGAAACGATGCGATGCAACCCTCCCGAATATCGTTGGACGAGGGCGCCGAACGCCCCCTCGTCGCCGTTCCTCGCCGCCTCGGCAAGCTCGCGATCATCCATCGGCTTGTGCTCCCGGCCCTCGCGGCGTGCAACAACAATTTTCAGACGGTTCTTCGCCATCGCCCCTTCCTCTTCTTCCTCTGCTCAATACGGAGCAAACACTCCGGGCGTTGAGGCAGGGACCGCCATCGTACCACCGGATCACGCCGGTCTCCCGGCACATCGACACCCGGGAAGGTCGGGTTGTGGCAGGGGATGCGGTCAACGGATAACCGGGAACGGTCCCGCGCGCGGCGCGAGGCCGGTCCGCAACGAGATGAGCGGCCATTCCGCCCGGAGACCGTCGAGAGGCCGAGCGCAGGCTGCTCGGCCCGGTATCCTGCGAGGGTACGTGGCCGAGCACGGCTCCGGGCCACGGTACAATGGCCGCGTGTGCAGCGGGAAACGAAGGGAAAACGCCGTGCGAATCATCATCGAATACTGCGTCGTGTGAAATTACAAGCCCCGGGCCGCCAGTTTGGCGGCCGAGATCGAACGGCAGCTGGGGGAGGACGTCGAGATCGTGCGCGGCAGCACCGGCGCGTTCAACGTCATCGTCGATGATCGCCTGATCTTCTCGAAACATCAAAGTGGGCGTTTCCCCGATTCCGGTGAGATCATCGCCACGATCCGGCGGATGGCTGGAGACGCTCACCCCTCGTCATGATCCAGCCGGCGGCGGTACACGTACCGCTCCAAGATCGGCGAGTAGGCCGTCCACGCTTCCTGGGTCTCTCCCCCATCGTGGATCGCCTGGAGCATGCCGGTGATCTTTGCGTCAAGATTATCGGTCATGTGGACGAGCAGGGCCTCCGGCGTCTTGGGGCGCCGCGGCGAGCCAAACGCGTATTCCCCGTGGTGCGCGAGCAGGATGTGGAGGAGCTGCCGCCTCGTCTCCGCGGGAAAGCTCTCGAGCTCCCCGATCTTGCGTTCGACGTAGAGCACTTCCATCGGCAGATGCCCGAGGAGGCGCCCGTCGTCCGTGTACTCGATCGAGGGACCAAGCTCCAGCTCCCAGATCTTCCCGAGATCGTGGAGCACGGCGCCGGCCACGACCAGATCGCGGTCAAGATGATAGTGTTCGGCGAGCATCTTGGCCGCGGTCGTCATCGAGACGGTGTGCTCGAGCAGGCCGGAGCGGAACGCGTGATGCATGGAGCGGGCCGCTGGCGCGGTGCGAAACCGTTGCGCAACGTCGGGGTCCGCGAAGATTCTCGAGAGGAGTTGCCGGAGATGCTCGTCGGCGATCCCCTCGATGAGCCCCGTCAACCGCTCCCACAGGATACCGGGGTCGATCTCGGATGCGCGCACGAACATCGTCTCGTCGACCTGCTCCGGGGGGACTGCCTGTGCGTTACGAATCACGATCTGGAGCCGCTGGTTGTACTTCTGGACCTGTCCCTTGATGTGCACGACGCGACCGGGCCGGCACACAGCGGCGATGTTCTCGACGCCCTCCCAGACGAGCCCCGCGACCTGGCCCGTCCGGTCAGCCAGGCTCAACGCAAGGTAGTTGCCGCCCCCACGCCGTTTCCGCACATCGGCAGAACGGACGACGTACGATTCGGCGACCTCGGTTCCAGGACGAAGATCCTTGATCCACAGCCTGGCGTCAGCCATCGGTCTCGCCCCGGAGAATCTTGTCCAGAAGGTCCTTGTGGATTTCCACGAGGTACTGCTTCTTCAGGCTATTGATCAATCCGTCCGTCTGTTCCTGGTACCTCTTGCGCGAGACTTCCCTCCGGATCTGTTCCTCGACCTTGGAAAACGGCTCATACCCCGCAGGCGTCCGCGTGACCAGGCGGATGACCTGAAACCCCCCAGCCGTTGGAATCGGGTCCGTGATCTGGCCGGCTTTCAGGCCCACGATCGCATCGCGAACCTCGGCGCGAAGATCCCCGACGGGGATATCGCCCAGATCCTGGATCGCCACTCCGGCCAGGGTGGCCTCGGCCTTGAGATCGGCGCCGTTGCGAACGCGGCTCACCAGGCCCCGCACGCGGTTGATCACCTCCTGGCGGCCCTTCGCCGTATCCGACACGGGGAAGAACAGTTGCTCGAGGTGGACCTTCTCGGGCCTCCTCCACTTCGCCTTTTCCTTCTCGTAGACCTGCCGCAGCTCCTCGGTCGTGATCTGGCTTGGCTTGATCTCCGATTGGAGGACCCGTTGCGACAACATGTTCTGCCGGTACCGCTCGCGAAGCATCGCCTCCGTCAAGCCCGCGCTCTTGAGGGCTTCACGAAACGCCTGGTCGCTCGCCAGGTGATTACGCTTCTTGAGCGCCTCGATCGCCCGGTCGATGTCCTTCTTGCTCACCGTGAGCTTCTTCTCCGTGGCGCGCTCCAGGAGAATGTCCTGCTCCACCATCGAGTTGAAGAGGTTGTGGGCAAACGTGTCGAATTCCTTCGGCGTCAGTCTCTTGGGGAGCTGAGCCGCCTCTTGCGCCAGCCTCTTCTTGAAATCGCTGATCGTGATGATCCGATCGTTGATCCGCGCCAGGATCCCTTCAACGAGGACTTTCTGACCCGCCCCGGCAACAGCTGTTCCCAACAGCATCACCACAACACTCATGAGTATCAACGCCTTACTTCTTCGAATCATGCTTTGCCTCCGCGTAACGCCCACTGTACGCAAACCACAGGTGGTTCTGAAAAACTCGAACACCGATGTCGCCGGCCAGCCGGTCCACGCATGCGCGCAGATGCTTCTGACGCAACTGTGCCGCCATATCCCGTCTGACTTCGTTCTCCGTCCGCCGGAGATCCGGATGACCTGGCGGGATTCTCTCCAGCACTTGAAAAATGTGGTACCCGGCCGGGCTGCGCACCGGTCCGGAAATCTCCTTGGCATGCAGGGCGAATACAACGTGCTCGAGCTCTGGCGGCAACGTTCCCTTGGCGATGATACCAAGGTTGCCACCGTCAGCTGCATTTGGCGCCAGGCTCATCTTCCGTGAAACCGTGACGAAATCCTCGCCATTCCGGAGCCGTTTCTCAGCCGCAAGAGCCTGAGCCCGCGTCGCCAGGAGCATCTGGCGGACGCGCACGCGCTCCGGCTCCACCTGGCGCATCCGCCGGGCAACTTCCAGCTTGACGAGCGCAGGATCCGGCAGGGGCGATGGACCGCACACGCCGTCGAGCAGGCTCCGCACCACGGCCGATCTCCTGCCTGGGTTGACCGGAATGTCAACCCGCCGATGGCGCCGCGCCGCCGCCGCAATGACCTCCTGATCGAGAAACTGGTCCAGCAGCCCGCTCGCCAGGCGCCCGTCAACGGATTGCCACGGCTCCTCGAGCACGTACGACAAGTATCCCTGGAACGCCTTGATCTCCACCCGATGACCACCGACGGTCGCGATCACATTGACAGATGCTCTCTCCCGGCACCCGGGAGTCACCCAAATAGCCAGCGCCACCGTGGCCAGCATCGTACGCACCAGGAATCGTTTCACGAATGGAAGCCTACCACGAGACGCCCATCCCCGGACACCGTCCGAGCCAAGCCCATCAGGACTTTCGTTGCGAGACCGTGGAGGCACCCGTCAATGAGCCACCCCGTGGAGCTTCCGAGAGCGGGCCACGGCCCAGGGTGGCATCGATTGCGGCCCACGGCGGGCCGATTTGAACAGCGCAGGGAAGAAGATACCGCTTCCCAACCTGTCATATCCCCGGTGCAGGGCTCAGGGGCCGGCAGAGGCAGGCCTGACCCGGCCGCGGGAGCGGCGGGGGCGGGGCGGAATCGAGAGGTGGAGGACGCGGGCCTGGGCGGCGTCGAGGGCCAGCGTGATGCTCAGGGCGGCGCCGTTTCGGACGTACGGGACCGCCGCGCCGGTTTCGTCGTCGACGAGGCGCAGGGTGGACGCCCCGGACAGGCCAAGGGCGTCGAGATCGACGGTGAGCGTGGCCTGGCGGGCCGCGGCGGCCCGGTTGTAGACGGTGAAGAAGATGCCGGGAGGGGCCGCGGGATCCTGCGGCGGGCCCGCTCGCCCGAAACGCTCGATCAGGACGTCGGGATCTCCGCTGCGCGCGTCGGTCAGAGGCTCCCAGCCGGCGGCCCAGAAGGTGAAGATCAGCTGCGCGGTGCGATCGACTTCATCCGTGGCCCCGGGCTCCCACTGGTGCCCGTTCGGCCCGTCGGAGGGGGGAACGCCGTACAGGATCGCGGGCCCGATGAAGAGATGCGCCTGGTCCGCCGAGAACCCCGGGGTCTGGTTCGTGAAGAGGTAGGGGCGGCGATCCGCGATCGCGCGGCGGTAATCGAGGATTTCCAGGTTCCAGTTCGTGCCGGTGCCGTCGCCCTTGATGTTTCCCTCGCTGCCAAAGCCGTCGATGAAGGGCGCGAGGAAATCGGGGTGGCCGACGCCCCAGAAGTTGATCGTGATGCCGCGGTCCCGTCCCCACGTCTCGTCCAGGTGGCGGCGCAGCCAGGACAGGTACTCCCAGACGGCAGAGGCGTTGTGCACGGCGGGCTCGTAGGTGTGGGGAGAGTATCCGAGCGTCTGCGTGGCCGCGGCGAGAGCCTCGGGCCGGAAGTCGAATGAGGCCGTGGACATGAAGTTGTCGATCTGGACGCCGTCCAGGTGGGCGCCGGCCGCGTTGCAGGCGGCAAAGGACGCATCGATCCGGTAGCGGAGGTTCCACTGCGCCTTGCCGCCGCCGATGTCCGGATCCATGTCCGCGATCCAGCTTCCTTCCCACCAGCCCTGGGCCCACGCCGGGACGATGACGTGCTTGAGCATCCACTCGCCGTTCGTATCGACGACGGCGCTCGAGCCAATCGCGTCCGCGAACGCCCGCGTTGACTCGTCGGAGCTTTGCGCCATCTGATCGACGGTGGCGAGGAGATCGTCCAGAACGGGCCGGGGATTCCCGGAGGGCGTCACCTTGATGGCGAGATCGCTCGACGTGTACTGGGCAGTGTAGATGTTGGCCGCGTCCTCCTCCAAGGCCTGCTCGACGCCGGCGGGCGTGTAGAAATCCCCCTGGCTCCGCCCGCTGAACCCATAGAGGCGGACACGGGGTGCGAAGGCGGTGGGAAAGAGGTCCCGGTACCGCTCGATGATGTCGCGAAAGCCCCACGCCGGATCGGCGCGGAAGACGAGCGCATGGAAACGCGCCTGGCCGCCGAGCTGGACGGCCAGGGGCGAAATCCCAAGGTGGAAGGTCACTCCGAGGACGCCGTGCGCGGCATCGTACGCGATCTCGCCGAGCTGGGGCACGCCGGGGGGCAGCGCCATGGCCAGCCCGGCGCCGGCGGAGGAGGTTCCCAGCCCGCCGTACGGGTACAACGAGATCGGCAGCCATCCATCGGCCACCGCGCTGATGGCATGCTCGTACCTCCCGGTCCGTTCGATCGGCCGGCTGACGTGGGCGTCGTCCCACCAGGTCCATCCTTCGTCCGCCGCCACGGGGACCTGGACTCTCAGGTCGAAGGCGCGCGCGGCGCCCGACACATCCGTCACCGTGCCGTCGATGGCGATGGCGCCCGAGGCAGCCGAAAGTCGCGCCGTCACCTGGAGCCCGCCGATCCCGGAGCCCGCGAGCTCGATGCAGTCCGCCTCGCCCTGGCACGGCGTCGCGGCCACGGGCACCGCGATGTCGGGCTCGGTCGCGGGAACCAGCGACAGGTCGTCGACCCACACCGTCTCGCCCAGGAGCTTCGCCCCGATGATGACGCGGAGGGCGGCGGCGCCGGCGGGCGCAACCAGCTCGCGGCGGGTCAGGCGCCAGTCGGAGCAGTTCATGTGCAACGGTGTGGCAAGCTCGGCCTGCCCCAACGTTGCACCAGCGCCGTCGAGCCACTGCACGTACAGGCCGGTGTGGTGATCGAACTGGCGCCACTGCACCATCTGCAGGGCCGGCGCCGTTCCGGAATCTTCCACCAGAAACCCCGCCGGGCTCTTCCACCAGGCCGCCACCCTCAGGCGCTCGCCGGGAGAGACGCTCACGGGATCGGCAGCCCAGGCCGCCCAGCCGGCCCCGTCCTCGGAACCCCCGGAGAGCTCGAGGGCGCCCGAGCCGGAGTGAGCTTCGCCGGTGACCCGCCGTCCCTCGACGCCGGCGCCCTGCACCTCCTGCCAGTGGGCCAGGCCATCCTCGAACCCCGGGTTGGCGAGAAGATTTGGCTCGAAGTCGGCGCCGGCCGCGCTGAGATCCCGCAGCACCAGCAGCGGCGCGGGCGCACCGGCGAGCTCGGTGGCGCCGATCCGGACGGAGGTCACCGATCCGTTCGGCGACAGTCCGAGCGCCAGGCCATCGCCGGAGTGAATCTCGAGCTGCCCCGCGAGGCTGGCGCCGGCGACGAGGCACACGATCCCGGCGGCCAGACCCTCCCGCCAGCGGCGCGGCCCGCCTCCGCGAGCGTCTTTCCCGTCTCGGCCGGTTTCCATAGGCTCCCCTTCCCGTGAACCGTCACGTTTTCGACGAGCGCGGCGCCCTCCGGTTGACAACGTGGCGGAGCGTGCACCGCAGGGCCCCTGCCCGGTCCGAGCTCATCGCCGATGCGTGCAAGCGCACCCCGAGGAGCGCGTTCCTCGTCGGCTTTTCGGATCCAGCCATGAGCCGGGGCCGAAAACGCTGCGCCCGACGCGCTTGCAGGGCTTGACAACGCGGGATCTTCCGGCCAAGATGGAGTGGTCAGAAGTGGCTCAAAATGGCCTGATGTGGAAAACACCTTCCGTTGGCGCGTTTCCCATCGGTCCGGGAGGGTTTGGTGGAACGTTTTCGCGGTGGATTCCCGGCAACGATCGACGCCAAGGGGCGTGTCAAGCTGCCTGCCAAGCTGCGGGAGCAGCTTGACGACGGCTTTGGCAGAGAGGTGTATGTCTGCTCCTTCTTCCCTCACGAGCTGCGAGTGTACCCGCTCCCGGTCTGGGAAGGAGTCGAGGAACGGTTGCTGGCCAAGCCCGGGATGAAACCGGCGGTCCTCAAGCTGATCGAACGGGTCAATTACGGGCAGCAGGTCGAGATGGACGACCAGGGGCGAATCCTGATCCCGGCGCTCCTGCGGGAGATGGTCGACGTCGGGGGCGAGGTGGTCGTTTCCGGCCGCATCAACCATCTCGCCCTGACGCGCCGCGACCGGGCGGCCTCGTTCCTCGAGCGGCCGTCCCTGACCGACGAAGAGCTCGAAGAGCTGGCCGAGCTGGAGCTGTGATGGGAGCTGAACATGTCAACGATCCACGTGCCCGTGCTCCAAGACGAGGTGGTCGCGCTTCTTGCGGCCGTCCGGGACGGGCTATTCGTGGATGCAACCCTAGGGCTGGGGGGTCACGCATCGGCCGTCCTCGCGGCAGCGCCGGGCCTCCGGCTCATCGGTCTGGATCGTGATCCGCGCGCCCTCGAGCTGGCGCGCGAGCGGCTTGAACCCTGGTCCGATCGAGTGTGTCTCGTCACCCGTCCCTTCGCCGATCTTCCCGAGGTGCTCGACGAGCTGGACGAAGAACGTCCCATCGCGATTCTCGCGGATCTCGGGTGCTCGTCGCTCCAGCTTGACTCACCCGGACGCGGTTTTTCTTTCCTCGCCGACGGTCCGCTCGACATGCGCATGGGCGCCTCCGGACCGACGGCGGCCGACCTTGTCAACAACGCCGAGGAGGAGGAGCTGATGCGAATTCTCTGGAAGTACGGGGAGGAGCGGCGGTCGCGGGCGATCGCACGGGCGATCATCGAGCGCCGCCGCCACCGGCCGTTGACGCGGACCGGCGATCTCGTCGAGGTGGTGCTCGGCGTCCTGGGTCCCGGCCGCAGGGGCCGGATCCATCCGGCGACGAGGACGTTCCAGGCGATCCGGATCGCCGTGAACGATGAGCTGGGGCAGCTCGAGCGTTTCCTGGAACCGGCCGCCGAACGGCTGGCGCCCGGAGGGCGGCTGGCGGTGATCAGCTTCCATTCCCTCGAGGACCGGATCGTGAAGCACACGCTGCAAAGACTCGAAGGCCGTTGCACGTGTCCGCCGGACCTTCCGGTCTGCCGGTGTGGCACGCGCTCCCTGGTGCGCCGCCTGACCACCAAGCCGGTCCGGCCTTCCGAGGCCGAGATGCGGGCCAACCCGCGATCGCGGTCGGCGCGGCTGCGCGCGGCGGAGCGCGTGGAGGACGAGCCATGATCGAGCTTCCCGTCGCCAGGCCGTCGAACCTCTGGGTCCGTCGTGAACGCGACCGGCGCTGGCTCCGCGCCCTTGCGGCGATGTTGATCACGGCGGCGATCGTGGGAGCGATCCTTTTCCTGATCGGCTGGCCGCGCCTCCAGACGACGTCGATCAATTACAACCTCATCAAGCTGCGGGCCCAGGTCGACGAGCTGGCACGGCGCGAGCGGGCGCTCGAGGTCGAGGTCCAGGCCCAGATGGGCCCCGAACGGCTGGCGGCGCGTGCCCGGGCGCTCGGTCTCCAGCCGCCCCCGGCCGCGCAGGTCAGCGTGATGCGGGCGGAAGGGACGGCCCGATGAGCCGGCGCCGGCTGGTCCTCGTGGCGAGCCTCCTGGCCGCAGCGGAGCTCGTGATCGGGGTCCGCATCGTCCAGGTCATGGTTTTCGGCCACGCCAGGTTCGAGCGGATGGCCCGGCGCCAGCAGCAGCGCACCCTGACGGTCCCAAGCCTGCGCGGAGAGATCCGCACCGCCGACGGTTCGATCCTGGCAGCCAGCCTGGAGCGCGTGGCCATCGAAGTCGACTCGCGCGCGCTGCGCTATCCGAAGCTCTTCGCACAGGCGGCCGCCCCGCTGATCGGCGCAACCCCCGGCGGCATCGCCCGGCGCCTGGCCCCCGGCGGGCGTGCCGTGTGGCTGGCGCGCCACGTCACCCGGGAGGCCGGCCGGAAGGTTCGTTCGCTGGCACCGAACGCCGTCGTCCTGATCCCCGATTCGGTCCGGGTCTACCCGCTCGGCGCACTCGCCGCCCCGGTCGTGGGTTTCGTCGGCCGGGAGGCGCTCCGGACGGTGGGGCGCGCCGGCCTCGAGCACCGGTTCGACGCGCTGCTCGCAGGAACGCCCGCGCGGTACCTGGCCGTCCGGGATGCCGTGCAACGCACGATCCGGCTCCGCAGAATCAGCGAGGGGCGCCCCGGCTTCGATCTCGTGTTGACCCTCGACGCACGGCTCCAGGCCGCCTGCGAGGCCCAGCTGCAATCGGTGTTGAAACGGGTGGGCGCTCAGAGCGCCTCGGCCGTCGTCCTCGATCCCAACAACGGACGGGTGCTGGCCCTCGCGTCGCTGCCATCGTTCGACCCCCAGGTCCCGGGCGCCAGCGCGCCCGCGGCGTGGCGCCTCCACCCCGTTCAGGACGCCTACGAGCCCGGATCGACCGTCAAGCCGCTCATCGCCGCCGCCGCGCTGGCGGCGGGCGTCATCCGGCCCGGCGAGACCTTCGATTGCCGCAGGGGGGGAATCACCGTCGACGGCCACTGGATCCGGGACCACGCGGACCCCGCGCGCTACACGCTCGACGGAATCATCTGCCACTCCTCGAACGCCGGGATCATCATGGTCGCCGAGCGTCTGGCCCCCCGGTTCCTGTTCAGGAGCCTGACGGCCTACGGCCTGGGCCACCGCCCCGGCCTCGGGTTTCCCGGGGAAACTCCCGGCATTCTGCCATCGCCGGACCGCTGGTCGCGGATGAGCGAGGCCAGCATGTCGTTGGGGCAGGAGGTGACGGCGAGCCCCCTCCAGATGGCGGTGGCCTACGCAGCGATCGCCAACGGCGGATGGCTGCCCCAGCCAAAGCTGGTGCTCAGCGTGAGTGGGGGCCGCGAAACCGCCGCGTTTACGCCGTCGTGGCGGCGGCGGGTGATGGGCGAGGCTCTCGCCGCTCGGATCAGGAGCATGCTCGAGAGCGTGGTCACAAGCGGGACGGGACGGGAGGCGGCGCTGGCGGGCTACCGGGTAGCCGGCAAGACGGGAACCGCCCAGCGTGCGTTCGACGGGGCCTTCGATCACAAGCACTACGTCGCCTGGTTTGCCGGGTTCCTCCCGCTGCCGCATCCGCGGGCCGTGATCGTCGTGGCGGTCGAGGACCCGGTCAAGGACTACTGGGGCTCGTCCGTGGCGGCGCCGGCGTTCCACGGGATTGCCGCCGCAACCGTGCGCCTGCTGGGCATCCCGCCGATGACCGGGGAGAGGGTCTCGTGAAGCTGGGCGAGCTGATGCGCCGTCTCCCCTCGGCCGTGCTCACCGGCGATGCCGGGATCGAGGTCACCGGGATCCACCACGATTCCCGGCGCCTCGAACCCGGCCAGATCTTCGCGGCGATGCCGGGCGAGCACCGGCACGGCCTCGATTTCCTCGGCGAGGCGCTCGGGCGAGGCGCTGCGGCCGTGCTGACCGACCGCGAACCGCCGGAAGGTGTCACGGCCGCCTGGATCACGACCGCCTCGCCGCGGGCTCACATGGCGCTCGCCGCGTGGGCGCTTGCGGGCGACCCGCAACGTCGCCTGGAGCTCGTGGGGATCACCGGCACGAACGGCAAGAGCACCGTGGCCGGGCTCGTCGCGTCGATGCTGGAGGCCGCCGGACGGCCGGCCGGCCTCTTCGGAACCCTGGAGTACCGGTTCGCAGGGATGCGCGTCCCGGCCCCCCGTACGACCCCGGAAGCGACCGATCTCGCACCGAAGCTGGCCCGGATTGTCGCGGAGGGCGGCGATGTCGCCGTCATGGAGGTGTCCTCCCACGCGATCGCGCTTGACCGCGTTGCCGGCCTGGATTTCGACGTGGCCGTCTTCACGAACCTGAGCCGGGATCACCTCGATTACCATCGCACGATGGACGCCTACTTCGCCACCAAGAAACGCCTCTTCACCGAGCTGCTCGCGCCGGACGGCCGCCGCGTGCTGCCATCGGGCGACCGGTGGGGCACGGCGCTTGGGGCCGAGCCCCGCGCCGGGGACGTGACATGGGGTCTCGACGACGCCGACGTCACGGCCTCCGCGCCGAGGTACTCGCTCGACGGCACGTCGTTCGAGCTGCGGACACCGGCGGGCAGCGCCGGGATCGTGCTGCCGTTGATCGGCGAGCACAACCTGGAAAACGCGCTGGCCGCCGCGGCGGCCGGGTTCGCGCTCGGCCTTCCGTTCGAGGCGATCTCGCGCGCCCTGAACGGGGCCCGCCCGTTACCGGGGCGTCTCGAACCGGTCCGGACGGAATTGGCCTTCCCGGTCTACATCGATTTCGCCCACACGCCTGACGGCTTGCGCGCGGTGCTGAGGGCGCTGCGGCGCGTGACCGATCGCAGGCTGATCGTGGTGTTCGGCGCCGGGGGCGACCGGGACCGCGGCAAGCGCCGCCCGATGGGGCGGGCGGCCGGCGAGCTTGCCGATGACGCCATCGTCACCTCGGACAATCCCCGGACGGAGGATCCCGCCGCGATCGCCCGGGAGGTCGCCGCGGGCGTGCGCGAGGCGGGGATGGAGCCGGCGGTGATTCTCGACAGGCGCGAGGCGATCGCGACCGCCCTGAAGCGGGCAGACGCCTCATCGCTGGTCCTCGTCGCGGGCAAGGGCCACGAAACGGACCAGGAGATCGGGGGGCGGCGGCTCCCGTTCTCCGACGTCCAGGTGATCCACGAGCTGGCGGGGGGGGCGTCATGAGGATGACCGCCGCCGAGGTCTCCCGTGCGACCGGAGGCCGTCTCGCCGGCTCTCCAGGCGTCGTGATCACGGGGGCGACCGTCGACTCCCGGCGCCTACGGCCGGGGGACCTCTTCGTCGCCCTGCCCGGCGAGCGCCGCGACGGCCACGAGTTCGTCGCCGGGGCGCTGAGCGTCGCGGCGGCCGCGCTCGTCCGTCTCGGCGTCGAGCTTCCGCCGCCGCCCGCAGACCGGGCGCTGATCGCCGTCGACGATCCGCTGGCCGCTTTCCACCGGCTGGCCACCGCCGAGCGGGAACGGCGTTCCTGGCGGATCGCCGGCATCACCGGCTCGGTTGGCAAGACGACGACGAAAGAGTTCCTCGCCCACCTGCTGGCGGCGCGCTGGGTCTGTGGCGCGTCCGCGGGCAATCGTAATTCGACGCTCGGCCTGCCCGCCGAGCTCCTGAGCCAGCCCGAGAACGTCGAGGTCTTCGTCGCCGAGATGGGGATGAGCCGCGCGGGAGAGCTGGACGTGCTGGGCCGGATCGTCCGTCCAGACGTGGTGCTCTACACGAGGCTGGCGCCAACCCATACCGAGTTTCTCAAGGACATGGACGCCATCATCGAGGCCAAGGCGGAGTTGCTCCAGCACCTTCGGCCGGGAGGCGTGCTCGTCCTCAATGCCGACGACCCCGCCCAGGAGAGATTTTCCAGCGCCGCAGCCGGCCGGGTCGTTCGCTACGGCCGGCCGGATGCGGCGGTCCGCGCCGAACGGCTCGAGGACCTCGGGCTCGGTGGAACGCGGTTCGACCTCGTGATCGGGGAGGCGCGCCATCCGGTGACGCTCCAGCCGCCGGGCGCCCACCAGGTCGAGAACCTCGTCGCCGCAGCCGCGGCCGCCTGGGTGCTCGGCGTCGATCCCGGCGCCATCGCCACGGAGGCGGGCGAGCTCCGCGCCGCACCCCGGAGGGGTCGTCTCCTCCACATCGGCGACGGCATCGAGCTCGTCGACGACAGCTACAACGCTTCGCCCCTGGCCGTCGGGCGGATGCTCGAGCTGCTGCGGCGGGCACCTGGACGCCGGGTCGCCGTGCTCGGCGAGATGTACGAGCTCGGCGAGCGAGCCACCGGGGCGCACGCCGAGGCGGGCCGCCAGGCTGCGGCCTCCTGCGACCTGTTGATCGCCGTCGGCCACCGAGACGCCCGGACGCTGGCCGCGTCGGCTCGCGAGGCCGGCCTCGATCCTGCGGCCGTATATCATGCCGATGACGCGGAAGCTGCCGCCACGCTGCTCAAGCGGGTGCTCCGGACGGGCGACGTGGTGCTCGTCAAGGGGTCTCGCGGCGTCGGCCTCGACCGGGCCGTCGACGCCCTGGTCGGGGAGGAGGCTGCCTGATGCTGTTCGAGCTTCTCTTCCACCTCACGGACATCTGGACGGGGTTCAACGTCTTTCGGTACATCACGTTCAGAACGGGGCTCGCGATCGGCACCGCGTTCTTCCTGACGCTGCTCCTCGGCCCGCCGGCCATCCGCTGGCTCGCCGGGCTCCGCATCCGGCAGACGATCCGCAAGGAGGGCCCCGAGCGGCACCTGGCGAAGGCCGGAACGCCGACGATGGGCGGCATCGCGATCGTCGGGGTCTTCACCCTGACGACCCTCCTGTGGGCGGACCTGAGGGATCCGTACGTCTGGATCGTCTTGCTGACAACGCTGGGGTTCGCCACCGTTGGATTCGCCGATGACTGGATCAAGGTGACCCACCACCGCAGCCTCGGCCTGAGGGCGTGGCAGAAGATCGTCCTCCAGGCCGTCATCGGCCTTGCCGCCGGGCTGGCGGTCCGGATCGCCGCGGACGGCGCGCCGTTCGCGGGAACCCTGGCCGTCCCGTTCTTCAAGAACGTCCTCGTGCCGCTCGGTATCCTCTACTTCCCCTTCGTCATGATCGTCCTGATGGGGGCGTCCAACGCGGTCAACCTGACCGACGGCCTCGACGGCCTTGCGATCGGCTCCATCGCGATCGCCGCCGCCACGTACACGATCTTCGTCTACGTTGCGGGGCATATCAAGATCGCCGATTACCTGCGGATCGTCTACGTCCCCGGGTCGGGCGAGGTCGCGATCTTCACCGGGGCCGTCGTCGGCGCGGCGATGGGATTCCTGTGGTTCAACTGCCATCCCGCCCAGGTGTTCATGGGGGACGTCGGCTCGCTCGGCCTCGGCGGGGCGATCGGCATCGTCGCGGTCATCGCCAAGCAGGAGCTCCTGCTGATCGTCGTCGGCGGGCTCTTCGTCATCGAGGCGCTCTCGGTCATCATCCAGGTCGGCTCGTACAAGCTGCGCGGCAAGAGGGTCTTCCGGATGGCCCCGCTGCACCACCACTTCGAGCTGGCCGGCTGGACCGAAACGCAGGTCGTCGTTCGCTTCTGGATCATCGCCGCAATCTTTGCGCTTGCAGGGCTCGGGACCCTGAAGCTGAGGTGAACGTGGATACCTCGACCCCCCGCCGCGTCCTGATCGCCGGGCTTGGCGCCTCCGGCCTGGCGGCCGCGCGCCTCGCCGAAAGGGACGGTGCGCGTCTCGTGCTGACCGATCGGCGTCCCGAAGAGGAGCTCGCGGAGGAGCTTGGAGGGCTGCGCGCGATCGACGCGACTTTTTTGGGGGGCCATCCTCTGGAAAGCCTCGACGGGGTCGATCTCGTCGTGGCCAGTCCTGGCATCCCGGCCGATGCGCCCCTCTTCGCCGAGGCGCGGCGCCGCGGGATCCCGGTCGTTCCCGAGGTCGAGTTCGCGTGGCGGCGCCGGCGGGGAAGCCCGCTCGCCGCGGTCACCGGCTCCAACGGCAAGAGCACGGTGACCACGCTGATCACCGCCATGCTCTCCGCCGGCGGGATCCGGGCGGCTGCGGGGGCCAACCTGGGGACGCCGGCCTCCCAGCTCGTGCTCGACGGCGGATGGGATGCCTGGGTGCTCGAGATCTCGAGCTTCCAGGCCGAGCTGATGACCGAGATGGCGCCGCGCGTCGCCGTCTTTCTCAACCTCAGCGAGGATCATCTCGAGCGGCACCCGGGGCTCGACGCCTACCGTGATGCCAAGCTCCGGCTCTTCGCCCGGCAGGGGCCGCGGGATACGGCGGTGCTCAACCTCGATGATCCCCACGTCGCCGGCCTCCGGGTGCCGGGACGCACGGTATTCTTCTCGGTGAAGAAGCCGGCGGACGCCTGGCTCGACGGATCGATGCTGCGCCTGGGGGACGAGCCGCTGCTTGGCGAGGAGGAGCTTGGAATCCCCGGCCGCCATAACGTCGCCAACGCCCTGGCCGCCGCCCTGGCCGCCCGCGAGCTCGGCGCGGACCGCGACGCGATCGCCGCCGCGCTCAGGCGGTTCGAGGGGCTGCCCCACCGGCACGTCACGGTGTTCGAGGCGCGCGGCGTCCGGTGGATCGACGACAGCAAGGCGACCAACGTCGGCGCGACCCTGGCGGCGCTCGGAGGGTATCCTCCGCACTCCGTACACCTGATTCTCGGCGGGCTCGGCAAGGGACAGGACTTCTCGATCCTGGCGCCCGAAGTTCAAAGGACCGCGCGCCGGGTGTACCTGATCGGGCGGGATGCGCCCCTGATCGCCGCTGCGCTCGAGGGCTCGGCGCCGCTCGAGATGTGCGGCACGCTTGGCGGGGCCGTCGCCCGGGCCCGCCGGCAGGCTTCGGCGGGCGAGACCGTGCTGCTGGCCCCGGCCTGCGCCTCGTTCGACCAGTTCTCGGGATACGCCGAGCGGGGGGACGCCTTCGCCCGTCTCGCGGCTCAGGAGGCCGGGCCATGCCGCTGAAGCAGCATTTCGACCGTCTCCTCCTCGGGGCCACGATCCTGCTGACGGCGGTGGGTCTGGCCATCATGACGTCCGCGTCCTGGCTGATCGCCGTCGAACGCTACCACCGGCCCGGAACGTACTTCCTGGTCTGGCAGGCGGCCGCCGCGCTGATCGGCCTCGGCGCGTTGATCGCCGCCATGCACCTGCGCCGGGAGGTCCTGCTGGACGCGAAGGTGGCGTGGGTCCTGCTCGGCGGGTGCTGGCTCCTGCTGGCTGCCGCGTTCCTTCAATCCCCCGTTGCGCACACCCACCGCTGGCTCCGGATCGGGGGGCTTTCGATGCAGCCCTCTGCGCCCGCGCGCCTCGCGCTGATCCTCGTGCTCGCCATGTCGTTCGTCAGGGCCGCCGAGGCTGGCTGGACCTGGCGCGCCCTGGCCCCGCTCGGCGTCGCCACCGGCGTGACCGTGACCCTGGTCCTGGCCGAGCCGGACCTTGGCACCGCCGTGTTGCTGCTCCTGGTCGTCGCCGGCATGGCCGTGATGGCCAGTATCCCCTGGAGAATCGTCATCGCTCCGGCCGTGATCGCGACCGTCCTGATTGTCGCCGCCGTCGCGTTCTCGCCGTACCGTCGCGCGCGGGTCAAGGCGTTCCTCGATCCTGGCGCGGCCTCCGCGACCTCCTGGCAGACCCGGCAGAGCCTGATCGCGCTGGGCTCGGGGGGAATCCTCGGCAAGGGGTACGGCGCCGGCCTGCAGAAGCTCTTCTTCCTTCCCGAGCCTCATACCGACTTCATCTTCGCGATTGCCGGCGAGGAGATGGGGCTCGGGGGCGTCGGCGTTCTGCTGGCCCTGGCGACGATCATCACGTGGAGGGGGCTCCGGATCGCCTCCCGCCAGAGCGACTCCGTCCTGGCCTTGCTGGCATTCGGCGTGACATTCGCGTTCGCCGTCCAGACCGTGATCCACATGTCCGTCTGCCTTGGGCTCGCCCCGCCAAAGGGCATCCCGCTCCCCCTGGTCAGCTACGGCAAGACCGATCTTGTCGTCAACCTGACGTCGCTTGGAGTCCTGCTGAACCTCTCACGGGAGGTGACTGCATGACGCGGCGGGTCATCATCGCCGGAGGCGGAACGGGGGGGCACATCTTCCCGGGCCTCGCCGTCGCCGACGAGCTCGCCGCGATGGGCGTGGCGGTCCACTGGCTGGGCGCCAGCCGCGGGTTGGAGTCGGAGCTCGTCGGCGCCCGGGGCATCCCCTTGACGCTGGTCAACATGGAGGGGATCCACGCGCGCGGCGCCGCAGCAGCCGTGCGGGCCCTCGCCGCGATGCCGGCGGCCGTCTCGCACGCGGTGGGGACGGTGCTCCGGCTTCGGCCAGTTTCCGTGCTGGGCGTCGGCGGCTACGCCTCGGCGGCTGGCGTGCTGGCGGCGGGGCTCCTTGGCATCCCGTGGGTGCTGCAGGAGCAGAACGCGGTCCCCGGCTGGACCAACACCTTCCTCGCGCCCTGGTCGGACCTGGTGTGCTGCGGCTTCGCGGATGCCGTCGGGGCATTCGCCTCGCTCAACGCCCAGTGGACCGGCAACCCGGTCCGGCACCACTTCTTCGATGTCGGACCGGTCGCTCCCGAGAATCCCCCGCGCCTGCTCGTGCTCGGCGGCAGCCAGGGCTCGTTATTCATCAACCGGCTCGTCCCCCGCGCGCTGGCGCTGCTCGCGCGCACAGGCCGGACGCCGCGCGTGGTGCACCAGGCCGGTGCGCGATGGGCCGAGGTCGTACGCACCGCGTACAGCGATTTCCACGTCGAGGCCGAGGTCAAGGCATTTCTCAGCGAACCGTGGGCGGCGCTCGCTGGAGCCGACCTTGTCGTGGCCCGCGCCGGTGCGCTGACCGTGGCCGAGCTCGCCGCCTCCGGACGGCCAGCGCTCCTGATCCCGTTCGCCGCGGCCGCTGGAAATCACCAGGAGCACAACGCGCGTTCGGCCGAAGGGGCCGGCGGCGCCGTCGTGCTCACCGAGCGGGAAGCCTCCCCCGAGCGGCTGGCTCGCACGCTCGACCAGCTCCTCGGCGATCCCAACCGCCTCGTCCGGATGGGCGACGGCGCACGGAAGCTCGCACTGCCGCAGGCTGCCCGCCGGATCGCCGAGCGGCTGCTCGCCGTCGGAGGCGCGCCATGAGGCCCGGCCGGATCCGCCGCCTGCACTTCATGGGCGCCGGGGGAGCCGGCATGTGCGCCCTGGCCGAGCTGATGCTGGCCGAGGGCTTCGAGGTCAGCGGCTGCGATCTGCACGTCTCGGAACGGACCCGGTCGCTGGAGCGCCGGGGCGCGGCGATCGTCACCGGCCACGACCCGGCCCATGCGGAGGGGGCCGACGCGCTGATCGTCACCGCGGCGGTCGATCCGGCCCACCCGGAGATCGCGGCCGCCCGGTCGCGGGGGATCCCCGTGGTCACGCGGGCCGCGCTTCTCGGCGAGGTCATGCGTGGACGGACCGGCATCGCCATCGCTGGCACGCACGGCAAGACGACGACCTCCGCGTTGGCCGGGTTCCTGCTGACCCGGTGCGGGCTCGATCCCACCGTCGTGATCGGCGGACGCAGCCCCTTCCTCGGCGGGCACAGCCGCCGCGGGTGCGGCCGCGTGCTCGTCTGCGAGGCGGACGAGTACGACCGCTCCTTCCTCGAGCTGTGGCCTTCATGGCTCGTCGTCACCAACGTCGAGGCCGAGCACCTCGACATCTATGGTTCCGTCGGCGCGCTGGAGGACGCCTTCGCGACGCTGGCCGGCAGGGTCTCGTTCGACGGCGCTGTCATCGCGTGCACCGACGATCCCGGCGTGCGCCGGGTATGCGGCCACGTCGAGCGGCGGATCGTCGCGTATGGGCTGGACGCCGGGGCGTGGCTGCGGGCGGTGGATCTCGAACCGGGCGCCACCGGGGTGAGGTTCACCGTGATCGCCGGAGACGACCGGCTGGGCGCGATGACCACCCCGCAGCACGGCGAGCACAACGTTCGCAACGCGCTTGCCGCCGTGGCGGTCGGCCTCGAGCTCGGCCTGGGCTTCGAAGCGATGGCCGATGCGATCACGAGCTTTCCCGGCGTTGCACGGCGCTTCGAGATCGTCGGCGAGCGGGACGGCGTCACCGTCGTCGACGACTACGCCCACCACCCCACCGAGATCACGGCCCTCCTGGCCGCCGCGCGGGAGCGCTTCCCCGGCCGCCGCCTCGTGGTCGCGTTTCAACCCCACCTGTACAGCCGAACGCAACGGTTCGCCGGCGAGCTCGGCGAGGCCCTCGCCGCCGCGGACGCGGTCGTGCTGACCCCGATCTTCCCGGCGCGCGAGGCCCCGGTCCCCGGCGTGTCATCCGCGCTGGTAACGGACGCCGTCGCGCGTCATGCGGCGATCCCGGTCGTGCTGGCCGGCTCGATCGACGACGCCGGCACGAAGCTCGCCAGCATCGTCCGCACCGGCGACGTGCTGCTGACCGTCGGCGCGGGCGATGTCAACCGCCTCGCCACGATGTGGCTCGGGGGGATCCGATGACGCTTGCGCCTCCCCCGTTCCCGGATCGGCTCAGGATCGTCACCAGGCGGCGCGGCCGGCGACGGTGGGCCGCCCTCCTCGGCGGCAGCCTGCTCGCCGTGATCATCACGGTGCTTCTGCCCCTCTGGCAGGTTACGAGCGTGAAGACGGCGCTTGGTCCCGGCGTGCCGGGGGCTGCCGCACGGAGCCTCGCACACCTGCGCGGAACGCCCGTCGTGCTTCTCAGCCTCGGCTGGGTGCGCCGGCTCGTCCAGGTCTGGCCCGCAGCCGGGGACGTCGAGGTCCGGCTCCAGATGCCGGGAACGCTCCTGGTGCGCTCCACGCCGGCCGGTATCGCCGGATCGGTGCGGATCGGCGGACGCTGGCGCGCCGTCACCTCGCGCGGCAGCCTCGGCGCCCGCCTGGATACGCCGGTATCGCCCATCTTGACCGGGTTCGACCTGCGGCCGGGACCGCTGCGGACGGCGCTGTCCGTGGCGGACCGCGTGGCGCGGGAGACCGGCGGACGGGTGGAGTCCGTTCGTTTCATTCTCCCCGGGGACTTCGAAGTGAAAGTTGTGACGGCGAGCCGCGCGGCCGGGCCGCTCGTGCTCCACGTCGCCGAAGCGGCGACGGCCGGTGAGACGCGGTGGACCCGGATGATTCGCGAGGGACGCACCCCCGCCACCGGCTGGGCCGATCTCCGGTTCGACAACCGGGTCGTCGTGGGAGGCGCGGGATGAACGGGCCCAGCGCGCTGACCGGGATCGACGTGGGCTCCCGCGCGGTCTGCGTCGTGGTGGCCGCCATCGAGGACGACCGCCTGGTCGTCAAAGGGTGCGGGCACGCCGCCCACGACGGCGCCAAGAAGGGCGTCATTTCCGATCTCGACCAGGTTGTCAGCGCCGTCAGGGCCGCTGCGGACGAGGCCGAGGCGATGGCCTCGCTCCCGGTCGAAGACGCCGTCGTCGGCCTCGGTGGCACGCCGATACAGGGGGTCCGGGCCACGGCGTCCGTCCCCGTCACGGGCCGGCGTCACACCGTGACCGAGGATGACGAACGTCGGGCGCTCAGAGCCTGCGGGCGTATCACCATTCCGCCGGATTACCGGGTCTTGGACATCATCCCGTGCGCGTTCGCAGTGGATGGTCAGGGCGGGATGGAACGCGCCGTCGGCATGCCCGGCAACCGCCTCGATGCGTCGGGGTTCGTCCTGTACAGCCACAAGACCCACGCGGACACCGTGGAACAGGCGGTCAACCGTGCCGGCGTCAGGGTCACGCGGCTCGTTTTCGAGCCCCTGGCCGCGGCGGAGGCGGTGCTGACGGCCGACGAGAAGGATCTCGGGTGCCTGCTGATCGACATCGGTTACGGCTCCACCGAGTGGATTCTCTACGCCGACCGGGCGGTTGTCGCCACCGGATCGACGCCCGTTGCCGGCCGCGTCTTTACGAACGACCTCGCGGTCGTGCTCAAAACGACGACAGCGGCCGCGGAAGACGTCAAGCGCCGGGTCGGGATCCTGGAAGCGGCGCGGAACCCCGACACCGGGCTCGAGGTCCCGGCTCAGGGAGGCGAGGGAATGCTCGTCTATGCGAAGAGCCTGGTGGGCGACGTGCTCCGGGAGCGCGCGCGGGACCTGTTCGTCCGGATTCACCAGGTCCTCGCCGCGAACGACCTGGCCCGGGTTGCACGGGCCGGGGTCGTCCTCACCGGGGGGGCCGCCCAGCTCGACGGGCTGGTGGAGCAGGCCCAGGAGATCTTTGGATCGCGCGCACGCGTCGGAACGCCGCAGGGGTTCGTCGGCCTGACCGAGCCGGTTTCGAGTGCGGACTGGTCCGTGGCGTGCGGCCTGGCCCTCAAGGAGTACCACAGGATTGTCAATCGCGAAGTCTCGCCCGCCGATGCGCGCGAGAGCTTCTTCGCCAAGATCAAGGGCGTTTTTGGAGAGATTTTTGAGCTAGGAGGTGGATCGTGATCGAGCTCGACTATGAAGCGATGGGAGAAGGGATCACTGAGAAAGGCGAATCCCCGGTCGAGGAGCTGATCCTCCTTGACGAGGCCCGCTCGCCGGCGGTCATCAAGGTGTTCGGGGTTGGAGGTGGGGGGTGCAACTCCGTCAACCGGATGATCGATTCCGGGCTTCGCGGGGTCGAGTTCATCGCCGCCAACACCGACGCCCAGGCACTCGCCGCGTGCAAGGCGCCGGTCAAGCTGCAGCTTGGGGGCGAGCTGACCCGGGGGCTGGGCGCAGGGGCCGACCCCGATATCGGGCGTAATGCGGCCATTGAGGAGACCGATCGCATCTGCGACCTGCTTGCAGGCTCGGACATGGTCTTCGTCACGTGCGGGATGGGCGGCGGCACGGGGACCGGCGCCGCGCCCGTGATCGCCCGGATGGCCACCGACGCCGGGGCGCTGACGGTCGCCGTGGTCACCAAGCCGTTCGCCTTCGAAGGATCGAGGAGGCGCACGGTCGCCGAGGAGGGGATCCGCGAGCTTGCGGACAACGTCGACACGTTGATCACCATTCCAAACGACCGGCTTCTCAAGTTCATCGAACGCACGACGACCCTCGACGAGGCGATGCGCGTCGCGGACGATGTGCTGCGGCAGGCCGTGCAGGGGATCGCCGACATCATCACTGTTCCCGGGCTGATCAACAGGGACTTCGCCGACGTCCGCACCGTGATGAAGGGCATGGGGCACGCAATCATGGGAATCGGCTCCGCATCGGGTGAGCACCGGGCCGTCGAGGCCGCCCAGCAGGCGACGTCTTCCCCGCTGCTCGAGGAAACCTCGATCGAAGGGGCGCGCGGCGTGCTGATCAACATCACCGGCGGCAAGGACCTGACCCTCAACGAGATCAACGATGCCGCCGAAATCGTCACCGAGGGCACCGACCCCAACGCCCAGATCCTCTTCGGCGCCGTGATCAACCCCGAGATGGAGGGCAACATCCAGGTGACCGTCATCGCCACCGGCTTCCGCTGGGAGCGGGAGGACGCCCAGCTTCCGGCCCAGAAGCCCGATTTTGCGGGCGCCGAGAGGGACGAGGGCGACACGAAACGCAAACGGTTCTTCGTGCCCCCGAGCTCCGGCTACGGCATCAATCTCGGGGACAAGGACGAGTACGAGATCCCGGCGATATTGAGGAAACAGATGGATTAGCGAACCGTGAAACCCCGTCCGGCTTGGACTGCGAGGAGCGGGCACCGCCTCCGAAACGTCCCAGGTCGTGTGCGGCCGGTAGGCCCTCCCTCAAACGCCCACCGGAAGACGCCGCCTCTTGGTGCAGCCCAGAGGGGGCGTGACCCGGTCGACCCCGACGCCGCAGCTCAGGTACCGGCCACGACTCATTCGGGGCAGAACCGGACTCTTCCATACGTCCACGAAAGCGCGGGGTCCATGCACACCGCGTCGCGGCGACAGAACGCTCGCAATCCGCGTTCCATGGTGAAGCTCCATGAAGCGCACATCCCCGGAAACGAACGATCCGGAAGCCAGCACGGCGAAGAATGAGCTGAGCGTGCGGCCTCACGACGCCAACCGTCGGTGCGCGGTTCTTCGCCTGTGCAAGCCCGATCGACAACAGGCGCCAGGATCCAACGCACACCGTGCCTTCGGCAGTGATGCCGCCTCCGGAGTAAGGAGCGCAGGTACGATTGACGACCAACTGACGGGCTGTCGTCAGATGGTCTTGACCATTCTACGCCAGAGCGTATAATGGTCGTATCATGAAGCGCACGTACGAGGCACTCATCCGGAGCCATTTCAACGACAACAGGCAGATGTTGTTCTTGATGGGTCCACGCCAGGTTGGCAAGACGACCACGGCGCGAGAGATTGCACGAGAGCTCGGAGAGCATGTATACCTGAACTGGGACAACATCGGTCACAGGCGAACGATCCTGGCCGGACCCGAGGCCGTCGCGCGGTTGGCAGAACTCGACCGTCTGCACGCCGCGCCTCCGCTATGCGTGCTCGATGAGATCCACAAGTTTGCCCGGTGGAAGCTCTTCCTCAAGGGTCTCTTCGACAGCTATCCCGGCGCATTGAGGATCCTCGTGACGGGAAGCGCCAAGCTGGACGTCTTCCGATTGGGGGGCGACAGCTTGATGGGACGTTACTTTGCCTACCGGATGCACCCGCTCTCGGTGGCGGAGATCGTACGGCCGGCGCCCCACGACGGACTCATCGATCACGATCCACAACCCATCCCGGATGATGCCTGGGAGGCGCTGCTGCGGTTTGGGGGATTCCCCGAGCCGTATCTCAGGAACAATATGCGGTTCTGGCGACGGTGGCGGAGGACCAGGACGCAGCAGCTTCTCCGGGAGGACCTCCGCGATCTCACGCGGGTCCAGGAGCTGGACCGCATCGAGGTTCTCTCCCAGATTCTCGTGGAGCGTGCCGGCCAACTCCTCAACAAGTCGTGGCTGGCCCGGACGCTCTGCGCCTCGGCCGACAGCGTCCGGCGGTGGCTGGTGATGCTCGAGTCTCTGTACGTCTGCTTCAGCCTGCCTCCATGGTCCAAGAATGTGGCCCGCGCTCTGCGAAAGGAGCGCAAAGTGTACCTCTGGGACTGGTCCCACGTGGATGATCCGGGCGCCCGGGCCGAAAACTTCGTTGCGTCTGCACTGCTGAAATCCGTGCATCTCTGGACCGACAGGGGGGACGGCGAGTTCGGCCTGTTCTTCCTCCGTGACAAGGAGAAGCGGGAAGTCGACTTTCTCGTGACGCGGGATGGCGAGCCCTGGTTCCTCGTGGAGGTCAAGACATCCGGGAAGGCCAGCCTGTCGCCCAGCCTGGAACGTTTCCAGGAGCAGACGGGGGCCAGGCACGCCTTCCAGGTGGCTCTCGATCTTCCCTTCGTGGGCTGGGACTGCTTTACCGTCGCCCGGGCCGTGATCGTTCCCGCCAGGACCTTCCTCGCCCAGCTCGTCTGAGCCACACAACCCACCTGGTAGGCGCCCCTGCCGGCGTCTCCTCGGGGGTGACGGGGCGCCGCGGGCGCCGCTCGTGTGGCTCCCGGCGTCGATCCCGATCTTGACCGGGTCCGGTGTGCACCGTATGCTCCTGGTGTATCTTCCGGCCGCTCCGGATGTGGATGAGGTGGATTCAGCACCACGCGGGAGGCCATCGTAGGAACCGAACACCGGTGCCGGGAATCATGCGAAGAACTGGTTCCCCGCCCGAATCGGTCCTCGATCGATTGACAGACAGAGCAATCCAGATTCAAGGAGGAATCATCATGTCGCTCAAGGGAACCAAGACCGAAGTCAACCTGCTCACCGCGTTCGCAGGTGAGTCGCAGGCACGCAACCGGTACGCGTTCTTCGCGTCAAAAGCACGCAAGGAAGGCCTCATGCAGATGGCGGCTATCTTCGAGGAAACTGCCGACCAGGAGCGCGAACACGCCAAGCGTTTGTTCAAGTTTCTCGAGGGCGGCGAGGTGGAGATCACCGCGTCCTTCCCCGCCGGTGCGATCGGTTCGACCTTTGACAACCTCAAGGCTGCGGCCGACGGTGAGCATTACGAGCATGCCACGATGTACCCCCAGTTCGCCGAGACGGCGCGCACGGAGGGGTTCGACACGATCGCCAAGGTTTTCGAAGCCATCGCCGTCGCGGAGAAGCAGCACGAAAAACGCTACCGCGACCTGGCGGCCAACCTCGAGGCGGGAAGGGTATTCAAGCGCAACGGTACGGTGATCTGGCGCTGCCGCAACTGCGGCTACATCCACGAGGGCAACGAGGCGCCCGCGGTCTGTCCGGCGTGCGCGCATCCCCAGTCGTACTTCGAGCTTCTGGGGGAGAACTGGTAACCGTTTGGGGTCGGCCGGACAAGATCTCTTTGCGAGGCGTCGTGTCCCGTGGCCGTTTACGGCCCGCCGGGCGCCGCCAAGGCGCACGGGGATGCGGGACGATAACAGGAAAGAAGGCGTTGCGATGATACAAGAAAAGATACAGGACGCATTGAACAACCAGGTGGCCGCGGAGTTTTACTCGGCTCACCTCTACCTCTCGATGTCGTCATACCTCGAGTCGATCGATTTGCCCGGGGCGGCGAACTGGATGCGCATACAGTACCGCGAGGAGCTGGCGCACGCCGAGAAGATATTCGACTTCGTCATCGAACGCGATGGCAGGGCGATTCTTGAGGGGTTCGATGCTCCGCCGCGGGAGTGGAGCTCCGCGCTCGGGGTTTTCCAGGCCGCCTACGAGCACGAGCAGAAGGTAACCGCCATGATCGAGAAGCTCGTCGAGCTCGCCCGCGAGTTGAAGGACTATGCCACGGAGGTATTCCTCCAGTGGTTCATCAGCGAGCAGGTCGAGGAGGAAGCGTCGGTCAAGGCGATCGTGCAGCAGCTCAAGCTCGTGGCCGAGTCGAAGAACGGCCGGTTCATGATTGACCGGGAGCTCGCGTCGCGCACGTTTGCACCATCATCAGGCGCCTGACGGAGACGGGAGTAATCTTCGCCGGGCTCAAGGCGGTCCCAACACACATCCCGAGCAAGTACTTCTACGACGAGCGAGGCTCCAAGCTCTTCGAGCAGATCACCCGGCTTGAGGAGTACTACCCGGGCCGGACGGAGAAGGCCATCCTGGCGCGTCATGCGGCGGAGCTTGGGCACGGTTGCGATGGCGCATCCTTCGTCGAATTCGGAAGCGGGGATTGTTCCAGGATCACCATCCTGCTGAGTCAGCTCGCCCCGGAGATGCTCGGGACGGTCACGTAGTTCCGGTCGATGTCAGCCTGAGTGCGATCGAGGAGTCGAGATGCGACCTGTAACGCAAGTTCGGCACCGTCGAGGTGCAGGGCATGGAGGTCACTTCGCCCCTCCTCGATCAGCCGATCCGGATCCGGCGTGGGGAACCGGTGCACAACGAGAACTCGCACAAGTTCACCGAAGCGCACGTTCGGGAATTCGCCGAGGCCCCGGGGCTGTCGGTTGGCCCGGTGTACACGGACGCCGACGGCTGGCTCACCGTTGTGGAATACGTCAAGTGATCTTGAAGCTCGCGGTGAGCCGAACCGCAACGGAGCCCGTGTTCCCCACAAGGTTTGCCCGCGATCTCCCCGCCGAGGGGGCCCTGAGGCGGCCCCCCCTCTCGAGATACCTATCGAAGCTCGGGTTTCAGATCGCGCTTTATGTACGAACGGACAGCGGCCAGCACGATGGGAACGACGCCGAGAAGCAGGAAAACCAGGTCCCCCACGATCCGCAGCCATTCCAGCGTGTGGAATGTGCCGCCCAGAATGAACGTCAAGCGCCTGGCATGCCAGTATCCGTGGGTCAGCACGTCCCAGAGCTGCAGGACACCAGCCGGGAAAAGGTCGAGGAGGATCATCAGGGCGAGCCCAACGTTGAGCCCCCAGAATCCGAAACGGACCAGTTTCTCGGTTTTGGCCCACACGGCGTCGCTCTGCATGGAGCGTAATCCGAAGACGAGCACGGCCAGGGCCAGCATCCCGAACACGCCGAACATGGCGGCGTGGCCGTGGTTCGCAGTCAGCGTCGTGCCGATTTCGAAGTAGGAGACGATCGGCGTGTTGATGAGGAATCCGAAGATGCCTGCGCCCACGAAGTTCCACACGCCCACGGCAATGAGAAAGTAAATCGCCCACTTTTGCTTGGACGCCGAATCCACCACAGCGCTCTTCGTCCGCTCGCGTAACCGCATGAATCCCGCCGCGTCAAGCGTCAGAAGCGTCAACGGCACGACCTCGAGAGCCGAGAAGCACGAGGCGAGACCCATGTTGAGCACGCCCTGCCCGGTGAAGTACCAGTGGTGGCCCGTGCCGATGATACCGCCAGCCAGGAACAGGATGGCGTCGAGGTACACGAGGCGGGTGGCGCTTCGGATCGTCACCAATCCCAGCCGGCGGAACATGATCGCGACCAGCACAGTTGCAAACAGCTCGAAGAAGCCCTCGACCCAGAGGTGAATGATCCAGAATCGCCAGTTATCGATGACGGCGAAGTTCGTGTGGGGACCGTAGAAAAACGCGGGGAGGTAGAACAGGGGGATCGCCGCTGCGGCGTAGAGGAAGAGCGCACTGAGCCCGGACCTACCTTCCTTCTTCATGGCCGGCTTGAGGGCCCTGAACATGAGGAAGAGCCAAAAGACGAGGCCAGCGGCCAGGAGCGCTTGCCAGAACCGGCCGAGGTCCAGGTATTCGGACCCCTGGTCGCCCAGCCAGAACCAGAGCTTACCGAGCATCCCGTTCACGCTCAGGTATTCACCGGCGAGGCTGCCAAGAGAAACCACGAGCAGCGCGATGAAGAGAATGTTGACGCCGAGCTTCTGGCCCTTCGGCTCTTTTCCGCCGACCCAGGGTGCCAAGAAAAGCCCTCCGGCCACCCAGGCGACGGCGATCCAGAAGATGGCGAGCTGGAGGTGGAAGGTGCGTAGAAGGTTGAAGGGGAGAAACTTGGTAATAAGGCCGATGCCGTAGAACGCGTGCGGCTCCACCCGGTAGTGGGCGAGGGCGCCTCCAATGGAGGCCTGCAAGAGAAACAGTATAGCCACAACGAGAAAGTACTTGCCGGTCGCCCACTGGCTGGGTGTGAGGCTCCACGGGGCGTCGGGAACGGCGAGGGAGACCCCCTCCCCCTCGTCTCCCTCCCAGCCGAGGAAGTGGAACTTGCCAAAAAGCAGGAGAACGAGCCCCAACCCGGCGAGAAGCGCGAGGAGGCTGATGGCGCTCCAGAGGTAGGCCGGGGCGGACGGGACGTTGCCGACCTGAGGATCGTAGGGCCAGTTGTTGGTGTACGTGTAGCTCTTCCCCGGCCGGTTCGTAACCGTGGCCCAGGTCGCCCACGCAAAGTAGGCCGTCAGATCCTTGATCTCCTCAGGATCGCTGATGTAGCCCGCCGGCAGGCCGGGCGCAGCCTTCCCCGTCATGAAATACTGAGACCAGTACGGGATCAGCTTCCTGTACGCGGCCGCCTCACCCGCCGAGAAGATCAGCTCTCCGGTGGAGGGGTCATACCGGTTCTTCTTGAGCTCCTTCTTCAAGGTCTTTGTGAGGAACGCCTGCCTGACGGGCGTGAGGTCGGCGAAGTCCTTCTGAAACAGCTCGTGAGCCCGCTCATCGAGGGCGATGGCCGCCTCCCTGTGAAGGTACTCGGCGGTGTAGTCGGGCCCGAGGTAGGCGCCGTGCCCCCAAAGGGTCCCGTGCTCCATCAGGTCATGCTTGAGAAAGACCGCCTGACCGGCCTCGATCTCCGCACCCGAGAAGAGCAGCGCGCCATTCTCATCGACCACGCGCGATGGAATTGGGGGCGCATTCCGGTACGTGAGGCCGGTGACGATGCCAAGAACGCTGAATCCAAAGATCATCACGAGGATCAGGGAATGCTTCCACCATGGGGAAATAAGATTTGCGCGCTTTTCTCCGGTCATGATTCCTCCTCCTGGGTCACACATGCGATTAATAGATGTTGATATCCACTGATATGGTCAAAAAAATCACCCGGGATCCACCCCGCCTTTCTCACGAAGATCACCGATGGTCACCGAGTGGAGCATCGCCTCATACGCCTTGCGAACCGGTTTCCAACGGTCATGCAGGGGACAGGGGTTCGCGTCGTCGCACGCACCAAGCCCAAAGATGCAATCAAACTCCCCTTGGACCCCGTCGAAGACCCTCAGGACGTCGATGATCGGGATGGACCGGGCTTCCTCCCTGAGCTGGAAGCCCCCTCCCCAGCCCTTCCGGCTCAGGACGAAACCGCGTTTTCTGAGCTGGTTGAGGATCTTGGAAAGGTAGTTCGCGGGGATCCCGGTCGCCGCCGCAATATGGTCGCCCCCGCACCATTCGTGCCGGTGGCTCTCCAGGTAACTCAGGATTTTCAAGGCGTACCGGCTCGTTTGGGACATCACAATACCACCTCAAGACATGATCATATGGGGTGAGATTCGAAAAATCAAGTGATCGTCCAGGCCGCGGGCACGGCACAAGCTTCGGGCGGGATCTCCTGGTGAGAGCCGAGGCACAGCCCGCGACGGTCGAGGTACCCGCGCTCGGTGTTGTCGAGCGGGCGTGAGAGCTTCCAATGATCACCCACCGTTTGGAGCCGCGTGCCCTGTTCGGAGACACCGCCACGAGACCGGATCCGGCCACAGGCGGCCGCCACGGCGGCCTTCTCCCCAATAAGCTCGCCGCCCACGCCTCCTGTGGCGCTCCGGCCAGGGGCATGTTAGAAACGGGGGGTGAGCTTTCGAAGGATTCCGATTCTCTTCATGATGATCGCGCTGGCAGGGACGCTCGAAGCGGGGGGACTTGCCGAGCTCGCCCGCGCCGGACGGTGGCGCAAGGTGCTCGAGATCGCGCGCCTGAGGGCTGCGCAGTTGCCGCTGAGCCCGCAGGAATCGTTGATCGCGGCGCGCGCGGCGGCGATGACCGGGAGGAGGGACGCCGAGCTGGAGTACCTCGAGCGTGCGCGCGGGGACCCCGATATCGGACCGGTCGCCACCGTCATGCTGGCCGCGTTGATCGTGGAAAAGAAACCGGCCGAGGCATTCGATCTCGTGGTCCCCGTGTTGCGGAAAGCCCCTTCAACCGAGCTGCGGAGCGAAGCCGCGCGCATCACGCGGGCAGCCGTGCTCAAAGGCGTCGGGCGCGGACGGCGGCGGCGCCTGGAGCGGAAACTCCGGCGAGTACCCCGGTCCGTGCGCAGGCAAGTAACCGAAGCGCTGGCCGAGGCCCTGGGAACGCGGGGACGGCGAAAGCTGGTCACGCTTCTCAAGCGCTCGGACGCGGATCTTCCCGCGTGGCGGGCGGCCGCCGCACTTCGCCGGATCGGCGTGAAATCGGACTTCGAGCGATGGCTCGTTGCGCGGACGCTCTTCAGGCACGCGGCCTACGGACAGGCCGAGGCGCTGCTCGACCGCCTTGTACGCGGCGCGGTTCGTGGCGTGCCGGCATGGAAGATCCGGTTTTTGCGTGGCCGGTGCGCGTTTCGCCACGCGCGATGGAAGGAGGCCGCGAGCTGGTACGCCCGCGCGTTGTCCGCCGCCTCACGGAGATCCGACCGGGCCGATCTCCTCGTCCACATGGCCCGCGCCCTGGAGCTCGACGGAGATCTTGCAGGCGCCGCCTCCGCCGCACGGACCGCGGTCCGAACGCGTGCGAACGACGGCTGCAGAATTGCCCTCCTCCGGCTCGAGCTGCGCCGGGGCCGTTTCAAAAGCGCGGCCCGCCTCCTGCGCACCGTTCGCTCGCGCCGCGCGCGGGACCGGGGGCGAATCCTCATGGCCATTGCGTGGAACAAACGCCACCATCCTGCCATGGCGTTGCAGCTGCTCCGCAGCGTCCGTAGCCGCCCGTGGCGAGGCCCGGCCCTGACCGTGGCGGCCGGCATTGCACTCGTGCGAGGCGATCCCGAGCTCGCCCTCACGCTGTTGCAGCCGGCGGCGCAGGCGGGACTTGGCCCGTTCTGGAGCGATGCGGCACGGCGGGTGATGGCGCAACTCCCGACGGGTCTCGTCACACGATGGCGCGCTTCCCAGGCGCAGACCCTCGCCCGGACCGCCTCGCACCGGAGAATCAGCTCGATGCTCCGCCGGTGGGCCAGCCTCGAACCCAGTGCCGGCGTCCGGGCGACGTTGGCGTCGCGTGCAGCCCTGCAGCTCAGCGATGACGGCGCCCCGGCATTCGCGTGGCGAAGCCGGATCGCCGGCACGCTGTGGCGCCTCGGGCTGAGCAGGCTCGCGGCTCGCTGGGATCCCGGAGGATTCCCCGTCAACGGTGCCACCGCGGCAGCCTGGTCGGCGGAGCAGATGCTCATCTTCGACCGGCCGTCCTGGGCGGTCCGGTACGCGGACGCCGCCGCCCGGAAACTTGGACCCCGGGCGCCCGGATGCTTGCTTCCGCCCTCCGTCCGGATCGCGCGGGATCCGCTGCCGCTTGCAAAGCTCGTCGTCTCGGCCGCCGGCACGTCCGGCGTCCCACCGAGCTTGCTCGCGGCCCTCGTCCGGGAAGAGTCCCGTTGGAAACTCAAGGCGCGATCGCGGGTCGGCGCCCGGGGTCTGACCCAGCTCATGCCAGCCACAGCCGTCCGGATCGCCGCTTCGCTCGGCCTGAAACCGCCCGCCCGCGACGCGCTCTTCGATCCAACGATCTCCCTTCGCCTCGGTGCTGCCGAGCTCGCGCGGCTGCTGAAAGCCTTTCACGGCCGCCGCGCGCCAGCCATCGCCGCCTACAACGCCGGCGAAGCCCAGGCGAAGCTGTGGCTCGACACCTGCGGCCCGGCCTGCTCCGACGAGTGGTACGTCTTGACCATCGATTTTGCCGCCACCCGCGCCTACACCGCCGCCGTCCTGTCCACCGCCCGCCGCTACGCCGCCCTCTATCCCGAGCTTGCCACGACCATCGTCCAGGCCCCACGCCAAGGCACCACAGTCCCATCGAAGCCGCCAGCACCCACCGCCACGCCAAAACACCAACCCTGACAACGGGCACGACCTCCCGCCAGAATGCCCCGAGGAACGAGCTCACAACCCGTTCAGAGGGGCGCACGTTCCTTCTTCCCTGTCATCCTGAGCACCGTCATGCCACAGGAGTGGCACCAAGTCTGCGGACGAACAAAGGGGGTGTGGCCTCGGCAAGACGCGCGGTGACTGTGACATAGACGAGATTCCCGATTGACCGGCATTCCTGTTCGTCGAGAGACCGTGGAGGCGCCCGGGAGGTCCTGCTTGCAGCAGGCCCGCGGTCTTGAACCCGAGCCGTTCTGCGCGCGAGCGTGCAGCCCGTCTCGCGCTCAATTCCGCCGGGGCTGGCGCCCCGCCCCGGGCTTATCGCTTCGTTGGGGCGGATCGCAGCATTGCTTTGAGGGGAGGGGATCGCGAGGATCGCCC
>JAADFN010000026.1:0-4163 GCA_013152895.1 Acidobacteriota bacterium
GAACGGCTCGGGATCAAGACCGCGGGCCGGCCGTAGGCCGGGCCTCCCGGGCGCTGACCGCGGGCCTGCTGCAAGCAGGGCCTCCCGGGCGAAGGCAGAGCCTCCCGAGCGGTCGGGGATCCTTCCTCCGCACGCGCTCCTGGAGAACTCCGTTAGAATGCCAGGGCTGCACATCTGCGGCGCGGAGGATCCATGCCGAAACGACTGACGATCGTTCTTCTCATCACGATGTTCGGGCTCGCCGGGACCGCCTGGCCGTGCTCGAACATCCTCGTCACGAAAGGCGCCAGCACGGACGGCTCCACGTTCATCGCCTACGTTTCGGACTCCCACACCTTCTACGGCTACCTCAACTTCGAGCCCGCGGAGACCCACCGCCCCGGCGAGATGCGCGAGATCATCGACTGGGACACCGGAAAGAAGCTCGGCGAGATCCCCCAGGCCCCGAGAACGTACCAGGTCGTCGGACTGATGAACGAGCACCAGGTGATGCTCGGCGAGACGACCTTCGACGAGCGCAAGGAGCTGGTCGGCCCCTCCGGCATGATCGATTACGGCAGCCTGATGTTCATCGCCCTGGAACGGGCCAGGACCGCCCGGGAAGCCATCAAAGTGATGACCTCGCTCGCTGAAAAGTACGGTTACGCCTCCGACGGCGAGTCATTCTCGGTCGGCGATCCCAACGAGGCGTGGATCCTGGAGATGGTCGGCAAGGGCAAGGGGCACAAGGGCGTGCTGTGGGTGGCCCGGAAGGTCCCCGACGGGGAGGTCTCCGCTCACGCCAACCAGTCGCGGATCCGCACCTTCCCCCTCCACGATCCCGGCACGTGCCTGTATGCCAAGGACGTCATCTCGTTCGCACGCAAGAAGGGCTGGTACTCCGGCCCGGACGATCGATTCTCGTTCGCCGACACGTACGCGCCGATCAGCTTCGGCGCCGTGCGCTTCTGCGAGGCCCGCGTGTGGAACGTGTTCCGCCGCGTGGCGCCTTCCCTGCACCTCGGCGTCGAGTACGCCGACGGTTACCATCTCGACAAGCGGCTCCCGTTCGCCGTCAAGCCCGACCGCCGGCTCTCCGTCGCCGACGTCATGTCCCTCCTGCGCGATCATTTCGAAGGGACGCCGTTCGACCTGACGAAGGGCGTCGGCGCCGGACCGTTCGGCTGCCCCTACCGCTGGCGGCCGCTCGTCTGGAAGGTTGACGGCAAGAAGTACGTCAACGAACGTGCGATCTCCACCCAGCAGACGGGGATGTCGTTCGTCAGCCAGGCCCGATCGTTCCTCCCCGATCCCATCGGGGGCGTGCACTGGTTCGGCGTCGACGACACCGCTTCCACGGTGTACGTGCCGATCTATTGCGGCGTGCTGGCGATCCCCCACCCGTACGCGAAGGGCGTCGCGGATCTCTACCACTTTTCGTGGAACTCGGCGTTCTGGGTCTTCAACTGGGTCGCCAACTACGCCTACTCCCGGTACAGCGACATGATCGTCGATATCCGGAAGGTCCAGCACCAGCTCGAGGGCTCGTTCCTCGCCGCCCAGCCGGGGGAGGAAGCCGCCGCGCTCGCGCTTTACCGCCAATCTCCCCGTCTCGCACGCCAGGAGCTGACCCGCTACTCGGTCGCCCAGGGCGACAGGACCGTCAAGCGCTGGCGGAAGCTCGGGGAGCAGCTCCTGGTGAAGTACATGGACGGCAACGTCAAGGACGAACAGGGCCACGTCACCCATCCGCCCTACCCGAAGTGGTGGTACCGCCTGATCGTCAAGGAGCGCGGCCCACAGATCCGGGTTCCCGAGAGCCCGAAGCACTGAACCCGGCCGATGGCCACCCCGGTGCAGGTCGGTCCGCCGGATCAGCGGGGCGCGGGGGTGGCGAGGAGGAGGGTGAGGTCGCAGACGTTGGTGCCGGTTGGGCCGGTGACGAGGACGTCGCCGGCGGCCTCCAGCGCGGTGGCCGAATCGTTGGCGGCGAGAGCGCGGGAAGGATCGATCCCGGCCGCCCTGATCCGGGCGGCGGTCGTGCCGTCGATGAGCGCCCCGGCGTTGGGGCTCATCCCGTCGATGCCGTCCGTCCCGGCGGCGAGCAGCACGCGACCCGGAACGCCGTCGAGGAGGATCGCCGCGGCGAGCGCGAGCTCCTGGTTGCGGCCGCCGCGGCCCGTTCCGCGCACGGTCACGGTGGTTTCGCCGCCGAAGACGATGGCGTACGGGGCGCGAGGGACCAGGGCCTGCGCGAGCGCGGCGAGCTGGCGTCCGCGGGCCGATGCCTCCCCGGTGAGAAAGCGCGCGGCGCGGAGCACCCGGTAGCCGTCCGCTTCGAGGCGGCGGGCGGCCGCATCGGTGGCGGTCCCGTTGTTGGCGAGGATGACGGTGCTGGTGCGGCCCGTCCAGGATGGCTTTTCGCAGGCTGCGGCCCGTGCGCGGCGGCGCAGGAAGGCCGTGACGGCGCCATCCCCGGCAATACCGTACCGCTCGAGGATGACGAGCGCGTCGGCCGGGCCGGTGGGCGATGGCACGGTCGGGCCGGAGGCGATGTCGGGAAGCGGGTCTCCCACCACGTCGGAAAGAATGAACGTCACGACCCGTGCCGGCGCGGCGGCTGCGGCGAGGCCTCCACCGCCGGCCGCGAGGATTTCCCGGCGCACCGTGTTGACCGCGCCGATCGGGGCGCCGGAGGCCAGCAGCGCGCGCGTCGTTGCCGTGACCTCCTCGCGCGTCAACCCCCTCTCGGGGGCCGCGAGCAGCGCGGATCCCCCGCCCGAGAGCAGGACGACGAGCAGGTCGTTGGTGCCGAGGCGGCCGGCGCGCTCGAGAAGCTCCCGGGCCGCGGCCTCTCCCGCCGCGTCCGGGAAGGGATGGGCACCCCGGCGGATCGTTGCGGCGGCCTCGAGGGAGGGCTCGGCGGGAACGCCGTGGGGTGTGAGGACGAAGATCTCGTCCGCCCAGCCCGGGAGCTCGCGGAGCCAGGCTGCGGCGAGACCGGGCGCCGCCTTTCCGATCGCCACCAGCATCCGGCGGCCAGAGACGTTTGGAAGCGCGATCCCGGAAACCTCGATGGCGTTGGTGCTGCGGGCAACCGCGTGCCGGAGGAGCACGGCGGGCCTCACGGCGTCGACCGCCGCCGCAAAGGCGCGGGTGGCGTCGCGCCGCACGCTGAGCCGATCGGACGTCTCCATCGGGGCCACCGCTCCTCCCTCAGGGGCCGTTTGGCCGTGCCCCCGGCTTGTCACCCTGGTCGAGATCGATGATGTGATCGGTGTAGACGCCGCGGACGCCCTGCTTGAGATAGCTCTCGATCGCCTCGCGGCCGTTGATCGTGTGGACCATCACGTCGGCACCGGCGGCACGAAGGCGGCGGAGGAACGACGGGTTGAACCTCCGACGGGGCATCGCCACGACGGGGATCCGCCGCTTTCGAACGACGGCGACCACGCCGTCGTCGTCGAGGTGGGTCCTGTACAGCGTGAAAATGACGGTGCGGAAGGCGCCGTACCGGGATTCCAACCGCGCAACCTCGCGCCACTGCCCGGGCTGGTAGAACTGCGGGATGATCCTGTGGACCAGGCGGGGATCGATCTGGCCGGCGATCTGGACGACCTTCTCGAGCGACGGGCGGAACGCCGACTTTGTATCGGTCACGATGTACACGCCCGGATGGGAGTCCACGGCCTTGAGAAGGGTGGCGAACGTCATCAGCGTGAAGCGGCCGTCGCAGCGGTGGCGGAGGAACTCGGCCGTCGATACTTCCGAGATTGGCCGCAGCAGGCCGGTGCGCTTGCGGAGGATTGCGGCCGGGTGGTAGCAGACAAGCTTTCCGTCCGCCGTGAACGAGAGATCGACCTCGAAGTAGCGGGCGCCACGGTTGAGGTTCGTGGTGAACGCGTCCATCGAGTTCGTGTAGGTGTACGGGCCGATCGCACCGAGGGCGTGGGCGAAGAGAACGCCCCGGGGAAGCCGGTCGGGATGCGGACCGAGATGCTGGAGGGCGCCGGGCCGAGCGCAGGCGGCCACGAGGAGAAGAGTAGCCGCCGCTGCGAGGAGAATGGGGAACGCGGGGTGTCGCCGTGTCCGCTTCATGGCCGTACGATACCATGTTCGCCACGGTTCCAGCCCCGATCGTCCTCCCGGTGCGCCCGCGCTTGGAACGCCGGTCGCCCCCGCCG
>JAADFN010000026.1:4172-37042 GCA_013152895.1 Acidobacteriota bacterium
GACGGCTTACGGTCGGAGGACCTCCCGCCAAGCCGTCTGCGCTCGGTCCCCCGGCACCTCCCGGGCGGGATTGCCCCTCACCTCGTTGCGGGCCGTCCCCGCGCAACCCGCAGAACATTTCGCTCGGGGTGTCGGGGTGTGGGCGGTGGGGATGCTGCGGGCTCGGCGTGCTTCGGCTTTGTCTCGGCGTCGCCTCGCCCGGGATGCCGGGATGGTGCTATGGTGCTCGTACGGGCCGCAGGGGCCTGCGGCCCGACGTTTGGAGACGTGGGGGCGCGGCGCTCCCAGAAAGGAAGGTCGAACATGGCTGACAAGAGGGCAGACCTGGCCGGTCCGGGCATCGGGACGTACGAAGAGGTCGCACGGGTGTTGCCGGAGCATTACAGCTCCCTGCTGACGCCCATGGAGACCATGAAGGCGGTCTACGCCGTCAAGTCCTACATCGAAGAAAATCTCTGCCGGGAGCTGAACCTTCAGATGGTCCAGGTCCCGTTGATCGTCGACCGCGAGAGCGGCGTCAACGACATGCTCGACCGGGATGGATCGCGAACGCCCGTCGAGTTTCCCTGCGGCCTCGGGCTCGACGAGCCGATCCATGCGCAGGTCGTTCAGGCGGCCACGAAGTGGAAGCGGATGGCGCTCACCGAATTCGGGTGCGGCCTGGGCGAGGGGATCTGCACCGACATGCGAGCCGTGCGGAAGGACTACTTCCTCGACCACGACCACAGCGCCTACGTCGACCAGTGGGACTGGGAGCGGGTGATCTCCGCCGAGGACCGGACGCTCGAGTACCTCAAAGACACGGTGAAGCGTATCTGGAAGGTGATCCGCGGCGCCGGCGTCTTCGCGCGGGAACGGTTCCCGAAGCTCGCCGGGGGCGGCTACCCGGACTTTCCCGAGGAGCTGACCTTCCTCCACGCCGAGGACCTGCTCGACATGTACCCGGATCTGCCCCGCAAGCAGCGCGAGACGAAGATCCTCCAGAAGTACCCGGCCGTCTTCATCATTGGGATCGGCTGGCCGCTGAAGGACGGCTATCCCCACGAGATGCGCGCCGCCGATTACGACGACTGGATCACCGAGACCGTCTCCGAGGACGGCCGCCCGATGCACGGCCTCAACGGCGACATCCTGGTGTGGAACCCAGTGACGAAGCGGCGTCACGAGCTGACGTCGATGGGCATTCGCGTCACGAAAGACACGCTGGTCGCGCAGATGAAGATGGCGGGACTCGAGAAGGACCTCGAGCTGCCGTACCACCAGGCGATTCTTCACGACAGGATTCCGCTCACCATCGGCGGGGGCATCGGCCAGTCGAGGACGTACATGTACCTCCTCCGCAAGGCCCACCTCGGCGAGGTCAGCGTCAGCGTGTGGCCGAAGCAGCTCAAGGAGATCTGCGAGGCGAAGAATATCCACGTGCTGACGTAAACGCGGCCGGTGCGCGTTGCCGCACGGAGGTTCTCGCCCGCGGCTCGGTCATCAGCCGAGCCGCGGGTTTGCTCATGGGCCTCGATGGCGCATCCGCCGGGTGCAGCGTTGCCGGTTCATGTAGGATAACCGTATGGTGGCGATGACGCCGTGGATGGCGGCCCTCTTGCTCGTGGGCGGCATGGTCATGCTGGGAGCCGGGTCCAGCTGGCTCGTGACCGGAGCCTCGCGCCTGGCCCTGGGACTCGGCGTCAGCCCGATGATCGTCGGGCTGACGGTGGTCGGCTTTGGGACGTCGATGCCTGAGCTCAGCGTCTCCGTGCTGGCGGCGATGCGGGGCAGCGGCGGGCTGAGCCTGGGCAACGCGGTCGGCTCGAACATCATGAACCTCCTCGTCGTGCTCGGCGCCGCGGCGGTTGTAGCTCCGCTCCATGTGCTCGGCAATCGCAAGGCCCTGCGGTCGAACCTGGTGTTCGGGCTCGTCCCCGCCGTGATCCTGATCGCCGGCGGCTGGAGCGGCCGGCTGTCCCGTCCAGTCGCGCTCGCCCTGTTGCTCGTCTTCGCGATCTTCCTCGGGAGCTGTATCCGCTCGGCGCGGGGCAGCGAGGAAGGGGTCGCCGTCAAGAGGGGAAATCCCTGGCTTCACCTTGCGCTCTTGAGCTTTGGCATCGCCGTGCTGGTGACGGGCGCGCACCTGATGGTGCAGGGCGGCGTCAGCCTGGCGCACCAGGTGGGGGTCTCGGACGCCGTGATTGGCCTGACGGTGGTCGCGTTCGGCACCTCGCTGCCGGAGCTCGCGACGTCGGTGACGGCGGCGCTGCGGGGCGAGGCCGAGCTGTCGGTGGGGAATGTGCTGGGGTCGAACGTGTTCAACCTGGGGCTCGTCGTCGGTTCGGCGTTTTCCATTCATCCGGAACGCATTCCGGCGTTCGTGGCCAGGCAGGACATCCCGATCTTGATCGGCGTCACGCTGTTCGTCGGGTTGATCGTCCTTCCCAACGGAAAGATCAGCCGGAAGGAGGGAGCGCTCATGCTCCTGATCTTTGCGGCGTACATGGCGTTTCTCGTTCTCCGGGCGATGTGATCCGCGCCGCGCGCGCCACGCCTGTAGCCATATCCTTTCCCTACAGCAGATGACGCTCCCTGGCTGCCCGCGTAAGCTCGTCGCGGAAACCCGGATGCGCGATCCCGATCAGCGCCTTGGCACGCTCCCTCAGGCTCCGGCCGTAGAGGTCGGCGATTCCGAACTCCGTCACGACGAAGTGCACGTCCGCACGGGTCGTCACGACGCCCGATCCCGGCAGGAGCGTATTCACGATCCGGGATATCGTTCCGCCCTTCGCCGTCGACGGCAGTGCAATGATGGGCACGCCTCCCTTCGCGTGGGCCGCTCCCCGGATGAAATCGAGCTGGCCGCCGAACCCCGAGTAGATGCTCGTCCCGATGGAATCCGCACAGACCTGTCCCGTGATATCGACGGCAAGGGCGGAGTTGATCGCCACCATCGTGTCGTTCTGGGCAATGATGAAAGGATCGTTGACGTAGTCGTTGGGATGGAACTCCATGAACGGGTTGTTATCGACAAAGTCGAACGACCTGCGGGTCCCGATGACGAACGACGCAACGATCTTGCCCCGGTGCAGGGTTTTCTTGTCGTTGGTGACGACGCCCATTTCGAATAGCTCGACCAGACCATCGGAGAACATCTCCGTGTGCACACCGAGGTCCTTCTTGTCCTTGAGAAACAGCAGCACGGCGTCGGGAATCTCGCCGATTCCCATCTGGAGGGTCGCCCCGTCGGGTATCAGCGATGCGATCTTCTCACCGATCGACCGTGAAACGTCCGCAATCTCTCTGGCCATCGGGAGCTCCATCACGGGCGTGTCCGTCTCCACGACGCGGGTCAACCGCGAGACGTGCACAAAGCTGTCCCCCAGGGTCCGGGGCATCCGCTGGTTGACGAGCGCGATGACGACGCGGGCCCGCTCGACGGCCGCCTTGGTCGCATCGACGCCCACTCCGAAGGAACAAAAACCGTGTTCGTCGGGCGGGGAGATGTGAATCAGCGCAACGTCGATCGGGAGCCTGCCGGAGATCACGAGACCGGGGACCTCGTGGAGGTGGATGGGAACGAAGTCCGCCCGTCCGTCGTTGATGGCCTGCCGGACGTTGGCGCCGGTAAAGAGGGCGCGGTGGTGAAAGTGTTTCTCCATCCCCGGCTCGGCGTACGGCGCCGGGCCGAGTGTCAGAATATGCACGATCTCCACGTTCTCGAGCTCGGGGGCACGCGCCACCATCGCGTCGATCAGGGGAAGCGGCGTGTTGCATCCGGGGTGAATCCATATGCGATCTCCCGAACGGATATCCTTCACAGCCTCTTCAGCCGTTGTGACTCGTTCACGATAGATCTTCATCCACTGTTGCATGCGGCCTCCACCCTCATCTCTCGCCAATCTGCGTGTACGGGATCCCGAAAGACTGCGCCAGGCTCTCCCGGACGCACGTTCCGCGATGGGTGTACGTGCCGCGTCTCAAGGCGGCGTTGAGCCGCACGGCTTCATCAAAACCCTTTTCAGCGATCTGTTCGACGAACGGTAAAATGGCGTTGGTCAACGCCCGCGTCGAGGCGCGTGACGCCTCTGACGGCAGGTTCGGCACGCAGAAGTGAAGCACGCCATCGACCTCGTACGTGGGGCTCGAAAAATCGGTCGGGCGCGACGTTTCGCAGCATCCGCCCTGGTCGATCGACAGATCCATGATCAGCGAACGGGGCTTCATCAGCTTGAGCATCTCGCGGGTCACGAGGATAGGCGTTCGTTCCCCGTGAACCGCGACGGCGCACAGGAAGATATCGGCAAATGCCAGCGCCTTCTCGATGTTGCTCTTCGTCGAAAGCATCGTCGGGACGCCGAAGCCGACCCTGGCCTGCAGCCTCCGGAGCGCCGCGACGCTGCGATCCAGTACCACGACGTGAGCGCCCATCCCACGGGCGCACAGCGCCGCGGAGCACCCCAACGTCCCGGCACCCAGGATCACCAGGGACGCCGGGGGGATCCCCGGGGCGCCCCCGATCAACATCCCCTTGCCACCGAATTCGTTGAGGAGAAGGCCCGATCCGACGATGACGGCGATCCGGCCGGCAATCTCACTCATCGCCTGGAGCACCGGGGCGTTCCCATCGTCATCCTCGATGATCTCGTACCCGACCGTTGTGATGTCACGTTCCAACAGGCGCCGGAAATGCTCCGGCGGCGCCACGGCGAGGTGCCACGATGAGAGGACGATCTGGCCTTCCTTGAATTTCTGATACTCCAGGGGGGCCGGGGGCGATATCTTTATGACAAGCTCGGATCGCAGCAAGACCTCATCCTCTGAAAAGACGATCGTTGCCCCGGCCCGTTCGTAGCTCTCATCCGGGAAACCGGCCCCTGCGCCGGCCCCCGATTCAACGTACACCCGGTGTTGCAAGGCCGTCAGGACCCTCACGGCATCGGGCGTCAGCCCGATCCGGTGCTCGAACGGCCGCCGATCTTTGACCAGCCCAATATCCATGCGACACCTCCTCCCGGCTCCCGGATTCCACCACATCCCCCCCGTGACAGCAACCGACGCCAACGCGCTCTGCGCCTGTCGGACCGTGGGGAGGCGCTGGCCGGCGCCGTGAGAAACGCCGCTATGGCGGGCGTATCCGCGGTCGCAGCAGGAAGTGTGGTGAGAGATGCGGGCTATGGTAGACTCCTCATCCCTGGGGTATTTGGATGCGTCACCTGGACGATATTGCTGGGCCCGGCTCTCCCGAGCGCGCGCTCGTAGAACGGCTCGATCCGAGCCGTTTGCCGAAACACGTGGCCATTATCATGGATGGTAACGGCCGGTGGGCGAACGCCCGTCACCTCCCCCGGGTCGAGGGTCACCGGGCTGGCATTCAAGCCGTACGGCAAACGGTCGAGATGATCGCGCGTCTCGAGATCGGGGTCGTCACGCTCTACGCCTTTTCCACCGAGAACTGGAAGCGCCCGCGTCACGAGGTCGTGACACTGATGGGTCTGCTCAAGCACTATCTCCGGTCGGAGCTTGCGACGATGCTCGAAAACAACCTTCGCTTCGTCCCGATCGGGCGCATCGAGCAGCTCGACCCCAGCGTTCGCCGCGAGCTCGAGCGAACGGTCGAGGCGACCGCCCGGTGCACGGGCTCCACGATCCAGATCGCGCTGAACTACTCCGGGCGCCAGGAAATCACGGACGTGGTCCGCCGCGCGGTGATCGCGGCCAGGGCCGGAGAGATCGAGCCCGACGTCATCGACGAGACGTGGATTTCGCAACACCTGTCCACGGCGCGCGTGCCCGATCCCGACCTCCTGATCCGGACATCGGGAGAGCAACGTATCTCGAACTTCCTCCTCTGGCAGCTCGCGTACTCGGAGATCTACTTCACACCGGTGCTCTGGCCCGACTTCTCGAAGATCGAGCTCCTCAACGCGCTGCTCGATTACCAGCGGCGCGAGCGGCGTTTCGGCGGGCTGTCCGACGAGGGCCGAAGCCTGTTTACCGCACCTGGAGATCTCAGTGCCGGCTCGTGAATCCGTCGCGCTCGTCGCCATCCCTCTCCTGCTCGCCGTCATCATCTGGCTCCCCCCATGGGGCCTCCTCGTCGGCGTCGGCGCCGCGGCGCTCCTGGCTGGAGACGAGCTGCTGACGATGGCCCGCCACCGCGGCGCGCCCTGCGGCAGGGGTGTGCCGTTGATCCTCCTGGCCGTTGCTCTCGCGGCCGCGTGGACCGGAGGCTCGCGTTGGCTCCTCGTTGCCCTGGCGGCGGCCATCCTCGTCGTGCCCACTCTCCAGCTCCTGGCTCCGAACCGCCCGGACGGGGCCCTCGCCGGTGCTGCTATCGCCCTGTTCACGGTCGCCTACATCGGGCTTGGCGCGGCATGCCTCGGCTGGTTGCGCCAGTGGCCTCCGGACCCCTGGGGAGAGCGTTTCATCCTTCTGTTCCTGGCCACGATCTGGGCTGGCGATTCGGGCGCCTACTATGTCGGGAAGGGCTTCGGACGCCACAAGATGTCGCCCCGGATCAGCCCAAACAAGACGTGGGAAGGGCTCACCGGGGGCATCGTCACATCGTTTGCCGCAGCGGCGCTCGCCAGGACCGCGTTTGGCCTGGATCTCGCGTGGAGTCACACCTTCGCCGTGGCGGCCATCCTCGCCGTCGCGGCGCCCGTCGGAGACCTGATCGAATCGGCGCTCAAACGGGATACCCGCGTCAAGGATTCTTCCGCGTTGCTCCCCGGCCACGGCGGTTTCCTCGATCGAACCGACTCGCTCTTCTACTCCGCGCCCCTCGTCCTGGCCTATCTCCTCCTCGTCGGGGTCATTCGATGAAGCACCTGGCCATCCTCGGCTCGACCGGTTCAATTGGAACGTCGGCGCTCTCCGTCGTCGAGTCGTTTCCCGGGCGATTTGACGCCGTCGCGCTTGCGGCCGGTCACAACGTCGCAAGGCTCCGGGAGCAGGTCCGGACATTTCATCCGGAGGTCGTCTCGGTTGCGGACGCCGGCGCTGCGGCCGCGCTGGCCAACGAGTTTCCCGAGGTCCGCTGGGTGCACGGCGCGGAGGGATTGACCCAGGTCGCCTGTCACCCGTCCGCCGACGTTGTCGTCGGCGCCGTGGTCGGGTCGGCGGGCCTGGCCCCGACGCTCGCCGCCATCCGGGCCGGGAAGGATATCGCCCTGGCCAACAAGGAAACACTCGTGGTGGCCGGGGATCTCGTGATCGAGGCCGCCCGGAAGCACGGCGTCCGGCTCCTGCCGGTCGATAGCGAGCACAACGCGATCCACCAGGCGCTGCGCGTCGGTCCTCCCGACGGCGTCAAGCGGCTGATCCTGACGGCTTCCGGCGGGCCATTCAGGACGTGGAGCCCGGAGCGGATCCGGCGGGCGACGGTCGAGGATGCCCTCGCGCATCCGACCTGGAAGATGGGGCGGAAAATATCGATCGATTCCGCGACCATGATGAACAAGGCGCTGGAGATCATCGAGGCGCACCACCTCTTCGAGATGCCATCGGAACGGATCTCGGTGCTGATTCATCCCCAGAGCCTGGTGCACTCCTTCGTGGAGTACATCGATGGCACGCTGATCGCCCAGCTCTCGGTCAACGACATGCGTTTCCCCATCCTGTACGCCCTGGCGTACCCCGACCGCCTGCCCACGCCGTTTGCGCCGCTGGACCTCGCATCGGCGCCGGCGCTTCAATTCGAGGAGCCGGATCCCGCACGGTTTCCGGCGCTGGACCTCGCACGAGCCGCGCTCGACGAGGGTGGCGAAATCCCCGCGGTGCTCAACGGGGCCAACGAGGCGGCGGTCGCGGCCTTCCTCGACCGGCGTCTTCCCTTCGGCGCGATCGTCGAGATCACGGCCCGGGTCATCGACCACTGGATCCCGAAGAACCGGCCTCTCGCGAGCGTGGAACAGGCGCTCGCGGCAGATCACGAGGCGCGGAGGCTTGCGGCCGGGCTCCTTGCGAAATACGAAACTCCTTCATGAGGTTACGCATTGACGATGTTGATTAGCTTACTCGCGTTCATCTTTGTTCTCGGTGTTCTCGTCATCCTGCATGAGGGTGGGCATTTCCTCGCCGCCCGCCTGGTCCATGCGCCCGTGGACGTCTTTTCGGTCGGTATCGGAAAGCGGTTGTGGGGGTTCAAGCGGGGCGGTACCGATTACCGGATCAGCCTGCTCCCCCTCGGCGGGTACGTGCGGGTCGTCGGCCTCGGTCCGGACGAGTCCGACCTGGCCGGGGCCACCGACGTCGAGCCCGAGCTGCTGCCCAAGTGGAAACGAACGATCATCCTGCTGGCCGGACCCGCGATGAATATCGTGGCCGCCGTCGCTTTCCTCGGCTTTGCCTTCGTTCTCGGGGTTCAGGTGCCGGCGTACCAGTCACGGCCCCCGGTCGTCGGCTGGGTTGAACCGGCCTCGCCCGCCGCTGCTGCCGGCGTCCGCCCGGGCGACCGGATCGAGGCCGTCGACACGACGAAGGTCCCCACCTGGCAAGATCTCGAGAACATGATCCTGACATCCGGCGGGCACCAGGTCCTGTTGAAGGTGATCCGCAACGGGCACGAGCTGAGCATCGAGATGACCCCGAAACGAATCACGCGGTACGGCTTCGGCTATTCCGGGATCCTCCCCCCCCTGGCGCCGGTCGTACGCGGGTTGCAGCCGGGCTCGCCCGCGGAACGGTGCGGTTTGAAAAAGGGCGACAGGATCATCGCTGTCGATTCTCACCCGGTGAAGCAGTTCTACGACCTGATCCGGCTGATCTCCCCCTATCCTGGGAAGGCGCTGGTCCTGACTGTCCTGCGCGGGACATCGACGCTCACCCTCCGCGTGACACCACGGAATATCGGTGGGAAGGGCAAAATCGGGATTCCGGTTATTTTTCCGACCCACATGGAGAAGCTCGGCGTTCCCGGAGCGCTTCGCGCCAGCCTGAGCGAGAACGTGCGGATGACGATCCAGACGTTCCGGGTGATCGGGCGGCTCGTGAGCCACAAGGCGTCGCTCAGCCAGGTCTCGGGGCCCCTGGACATCGCGAGAATCTCGGGGCAGGCCGCCCGGAGCGGCATCAGGTCGCTCATCTGGCTCATGGGGTTGATTTCCCTGCAGCTCGGCATCTTCAACCTGCTGCCGATCCCCCTCCTCGACGGGGGTCACCTGACGATCATCGCCGTTGAAACGGCGATCCGGCGGGATCTCTCGATCAAGGTCAAGGAACGCATCATGGAAGTCGGCTTCGTCTTGCTGATGCTCCTGATGGTCGTCGTGCTCTACAATGATATCCTCAAGGTGCTTCCAGCGAATCTCTACCGGATGTTGCACGGCGGGGGAACGCCATGAGTCATGGGTCACAACCGGGAAGGGAACCCGAACACCGCGGGCGGTGGCTCGCGACGCTTCTCGTGATTGGCGTGTTTTGCGTCTCCTTCGGGATCGTCTTCTGGATCGCGCTGGTGCACACGATTCACGAGGGCACCCAAACCGTTCCCAGTCTCCGCGGGCGCACCCTGGAAGAGGCTCAGCGCTTGCTTCACGACCGCAGTCTTGGCATTCGTCTCGCACAGCCCGGCGCGTTCGATGCAACCATTCCGGCCGGTGCAATCGCCCGGCAGGAGCCACGTGCCGGGTTCCACGTCAAGAGCGGGGCCATCGTGACGGTTCGGCTCAGCCTCGGGGGAGAGAGGATCATCATCCCCGATGTACAGGGGGAATCGCTCCAGGGCGCCGCAGGGGTCCTCGAGCAGGTCGGCCTGAGGCCCGGCCGGCGGGTCAAGATCGACGGGGGGGCCGAAGGCAACAGCGTGCTTGCGACCGATCCGCCGGCGGGCTCGGCCGTGACGCCGTCCACCGCGATCGATATCCTGTTCAATCAGGCGCCACATCACAGGCTGTGGGTAATGCCCAACCTGCTCGCCGTGCCCCTGGAACGGGTCCAGGCGTTCTTCCGGAGAAACAGGTTCCGTTTGGGCCAGGTTCACCGGGTTCCCTATGCCGGCGTTCCCGCCGGCGAGGTCGTCCGCCAATATCCTCCGGCTGGAAGTCCACTGTCAACATCCGATATCATCACCGTGTGGATCGTCCAATGACCATCCGGATCGCGCCCTCGCTACTGTCGGCCGATTTCTCACGTCTCGCCGGCGAGGTGCGCGACGTTCAGGCGGCGGGAGCGGACCTGATCCACCTGGACATCATGGATGGATGCTTCGTTCCCAATCTGACCTTTGGTCCGCCGCTCGTGGCGTCGCTGGCGCCCCACTGCGAGATTCCCCTGGACGCCCACCTGATGGTCGTCGATCCCGATGCCCTCCTTCCCGCCCTGGCGGCGGCCGGCGTCGCGCGGATCGCCGTTCATGCCGAGGCGTGCACGCACCTCCATCGCACGCTGAGCGCCATCCGTTCGCACGGCATCTCTCCCGGCGTCGCCATCAACCCGGCGACACCGCTCGTTTTCGCCCTGGAGGCCGTCCCGTGGGTTGATTTCATCCTGGTGATGTCGGTCAATCCCGGTTTCGGCGGCCAGGAGCTCATCGAGGAGAGCGTTTCGCGCATCGAGAGGTTGAGGGCGGCCGCTCGGGCGCCCGGCTTGGACATCACCGTCGATGGCGGTGTAACCTGTATGGTAGCTCCCTCACTCGTCGCAGCCGGCGCGACCACCTTGGTGGCCGGAAGCGCAATCTTCGGGGCACACGACCGGGGCCGGGCGATCGCCGAGCTTCGCGAGTCAGTACGGCAAGGAGAAGACGCATGAGAAGGTGGTTTTTCGCTGGAGTCATCCTGACCCTGCTCCTCGGCGCCGCAGGGTGCTCCAGCACGTCCCCGGAAGATCAGTTGATTTCGAAGCTGCAGAACACCGACAAGCAGACCGTTTTCAACAAGGCCGAGGCGTTGTACCAAAAGGGAAAGTACACCGAGGCGCGCAAGCTCTTCTCCTTCCTGTACGACACGTTCCCGAACGATCCCCTCGGTCACAAGGCCGCGTTGCGGGTCGCCGATACGTACTACCAGCACAAGGACGTGGGCAACCTGACCGAGGCGAGGCTACGGTACCGCGATTTCGCAAACCGGTTCCCGAACGATCCCGACCGGGACTATGCCCTGTTGATGCTCGGCAACACCTATACCAAGCGGATGCTCTCGCCCGATCGGGACCTGGCCCAGACCCGCGATGCGCTCAAGGCGTACCAACAGCTCCTCAACCTCTATCCACACTCGAAGTACGCTTCCGAGGCGCGCCAGAAGGTGGCCGAGGTCAAGAAAGTGCTGGCTCAACACGAGTGGCGGGTCGCCGTGTTCTATGCGCGAAACAAGGTCTGGCTGGCCACGATTTGGAGACTGCAATACCTCAAGGAACATTATCCACAATACCCACAGATGAAGCAGGTGGACCAGCTGCTCACCGAGGCGAAGAAGGCGCGGGCCGAGTTGAGGAAGCGTGATCGTGAGAGGTATGAAGAGTATCTGAAAAAACACAAGAAGAAGAATAGAAAAGAAAAGTAGAGGATGAGCCATCAACCGCCCATTGACGCCTGCGTCCCTCGTAGAGTACCCTTGGTGTGTTCAAGCAGCGGGAGAGGACCTATGAAAAGAACGACGTGGTTTGTCATCTTGGTGAGCCTGCTACCGGCCCTCGTTGTCGCGGGCGGTGTCGCACCGCCGCCGAAACCCCTTCACAAGGTGGGTCAGCACTGGACGCCGTACACTCCGCCATCAACGTTTCCCAAGGGGGCCAAGGTCCACGTGATCAAGAAGGGTGATACCCTCTGGGACCTGGCACAACAGTACCTCGGCAATTCGTACCTCTGGCCGCAAATCTGGGAAAGGAACCCGTATATACGGGATTCTCACTGGATCTACCCCGGTGATCCGCTCGTCGTTGACATCGCCGTCGCGAAGGCGCCGGCGCCGAAACCGGCTCCGTCCCCCACGCCGGTGGCACAGGTCACGCCGGCCCTTGTCAAGCCGGCAGCGGCCCCGGTCGGCGAGGCCATCCCCCTCGGAAACACGTCCGACGTCTACTGCTTCGCGATCCTCAACGAGTCCGGCGAGGCCTATCCGTTCCGCGTGATGTCCGCCGAGAAGGGACCGTACCAGGATAGCTTCAGCGAGGGGGATATCATCTACATCAACGGCGGCACGGCCGAAGGTGTCAGGGCCGGCGACCGGTTCTTCGTCCTCGAATCACGGGGTGAGCTGCGTCATCCAGTGTCCGGCGCGTCGATGGGGAAGCTGTACCGGCAGGTCGGCCAGATCAAGGTTCTCTGCGCGCAGAAACATTCCAGCATCTGCGAGATCGTGAACGCGTGCGATCCGGTCGTTGTCGGGAACGTGTTGAAGCCGTTCAAGCCAATTCCCGTGCCGCTCGCGATCAAGACGCCGCCGAAGACACGATGTGACGCACCCAACGGAAAACCGACAGGTGTCATCGCGTACATGCAAGACGGCACAACAATGGGCGGCGACAGCACACTGGTCATGCTGGACCTTGGGTCAGCCGACGGGATCTACCCCGGCATGTTCGTGACGATCTACCGCGACAATCCCGCAGTCGGGATGCCCCGTCTCGTCCTCGGAGAGGCCGGCATTCTGACAACCGGTCAGCACTACTCGACGGCCAAGATCCTCAGCGCAAAGGCGTCCATCCACGTCGGGGATCATGTCGAGGTGAAGTAGACGCGCAACGGCGAGACGGCTGCTACGGAGAGATCAGCTCACGTCACGAGGCGTCGTGGTCGTCTTCGTGGTCGGTGCTCTTCGGGGCGGGCTTAGGCTCGTCGTCTTTCCCCTCGTTGAGAGCATTCTTGAAGTTCTTGATGCCCTGCCCCAGGCCACGGCCGAGCTGGGGCAGCTTGGCCGCGCCAAAAAGAATGATGACGATGAGAAGGATCATCAGAATCTCGGGGAAACCAAGGCTACCAAGCATAGGAACCTCCGTCAGCCCTGGAGTATAACAGACAACCCTCCAACTCGTGTGGCGCTCCGGCCCTCCGCGCCGCTGCGGCGAGCCGTCGCGCCAGTGGCTCTACCCAGCGCTCATACTGCTGCTTCCCAGAGGCTTCAAGGCGGCTGAACGTCCCCAGGACCTTCAGGCCGCGTTGCAGGAGAGTCTGCTCGAGGCGCATCTCCCAACCGGTCTCGGCGCCAGTCCTCTCGGCCCACGTTTTCGCGAGGCGCCGCCGCCCCGCCCGATCGACGAGCTCCGGGAAGGCACGCTCACCGATCAGGGAAGCCAGGTCGTACGTGTCCGGACCGACGAACGCATCCTGGACATCGATCACGCCGACCTCCCCGTCGGCGAGCACAAAGAGGTTGTTGAGGTGATAGTCGCGATGACATACCCGGCGGGGGTGGCTCCCGACTGCCCCGGCCAGCTCGTCGAGCCAGGAATGGAGCACCCCCGCAACGGGGAGACCGCATCGCGCCGACACGTACCACCTCTCGAAATCGGCGAGCTCGCTCCGGAGGCGACCCTCGTCCAACGGTGGATTGAACGGCGGGAGGTCGCCTGGAGGAATGGCCGCCAGTTGGATGAGCGGCCCGAGGAGCCGTTCCGCCAGGTCCCGGCGCCGCGAACGGCCGGCCCGCCGCAAGCTCGCTTCCGCGTCGTCCGGTCCAAAATCCTCCACGATGAGCACCGGCGGATTCACGGTGAAAAACAGAATCGACGGGACGCGAACCCCACGTCCGGCAAGCCACCCCAGGACCGCTACGTCCCGCGCGATGCGTGCGGACGCGCCTTCAGGATAGTCCGCCCGAATGGCCGTCTCTCCGCCGCGGGCGACCAGCCGCCAATACGTGCGGTTTGAGGCATCGCCGGCCAGTGGAACCCTCCGGTCCGGCGAAAGCCACCGGCGTGCAGGCGGGCCGTTCATGAGACATCCGAGGGATCGTGGCTCTTCACGATCAAAGTATGTCATGGCCGCGTGGTGTACCATGGGAAGGTGAGGGGGTTGCATGGTTGAACCGGGCGGAGGACCGATGGAAGAGTCGCGGGCTCAAGGGCTGCATGAGATTCTCAAGCGGCTTGGCGAAGCGCTCCACGGATCGATCGTCAACTCCGGCGAGGTCCGGGCGTGCCTCCGGGAGCTTCACGAGAAGGGCTGGGATGCGGTCATGCTCTTGGAGGCCTCCGTCGTCTGTCATGAGGATGGAAAAGTCAGCGGTGGGCACGCCGCCCTCCACATCCACTCGGATCCGTCCGAGGCGGAACCCGGGTACGACATCAGCCCCGAGGATGCGAGAATCTTGCGTTCGCTCGGCATTTCCATCGGCGTGGACCCCGGCGTGCGTTCAACCCCAGGATCCGATGATTCGACTGACTGGCAAGGATGAGCCGGGCGTCATCGAGGCGCTTGCCGAGCACATCGACCGGCCCTTCAGGGCGCGGCAAATTGCCCGCTGGATTCTGCATCGTGGAGCGCAGTCGTTCGACGAGATGACCGACCTTCCGCGGTCCCTCCGCGAGAGCCTGAGCCGCACGTTCGTGCTCGACGATCCCGAAATTGTTCAGGTCGTCCCGAGCTCGGATGGTTCGCACAAGTACCTCTTCCGGCTGTCCGACGGCGCGACCATCGAATCGGTCGCCATCCCCGACCGTGGCAAGATGACTCTCTGCCTCTCCTCTCAGACAGGGTGTGCCGTCGGCTGTACGTTTTGTGTTACCGGGGCGCTCGGAGCGGGACGAAACCTGGAGCCGCACGAGATTGTCGGACAGTACCGGGCCATCATCCGGCGGGAGACGCACGATCAAGGCCCCGTCAACATCGTGTTCATGGGGATGGGGGAGCCGCTTCTCAACGCTGGGAACCTCGGATCTTCTCTCGACGCCCTCTTTGAGACCATCAGCCCCAAGCGCATCACCGTTTCGACGGCCGGCGTCATTCCAGGTATTCGCTGGCTGGCCCGGCTTCCCAGAAGGCCGAAGCTCGCGGTCTCGCTCAACGCTCCCGACCAGGCGTTACGAGAGACGTTGATGCCCATCGCGCGGCGCTATCCCCTGGTCGAGCTCATGGCCGAGCTCCGGAGGTTCCCGCTCGAACGGGGACGCCGCATCACCTTCGAGTACGTCCTGATCCGCGGCGTCAATGATTCGGAGAAGCTCGCCCGGGCTCTCGTCCGCCTCGTTCGCCCGATCCCCTCGAAGATCAACCTCATCCCACTCAACAGCGACCCCGACTTCCTGCCCGGTTTCGAGCGTCCCCCCGACGACGTCATCGACCGTTTTGCGCGCGTTCTGCGCAACGCCGGGCGAACCGTCACCGTGCGATGGTCGAAGGGGCACGATGTCGCCGCGGCCTGCGGCCAGCTCAAGGGGGCGCATCACGCTGTCCGATAGATCATCGACCATTGGCGGCCCGCGCGCGCACCGTCTCTTCGGTATGAGGCGCATACGGCCGAACATGCGGTACAGCCCCCCGCGAGCGACCACGAAGACGGCTTCACGCCGGCCCGTTCCAGCTGTGCGCCGAGAAACGCCCTGAGATCCACCCGGTCCCCGTCCCTCCAGAAGCGCTCCGGGACGGCTGTGGCGGCCAAGGCGGCGATGACATCCTCTCCGACCTGGTAATGACACGGGCCGATGGCCGGCCCCAGTGCAACGGCGAGTTTGTCCGGCCGAACGCCGTACTCGAGGTAGAACCTGCGGACCGCGGCCGGGACGATCCCGGCCGCAGCGCCCCGCCACCCCGCGTGAACGGCGGCCACCACGCCACCGCCTTCCATGAGAACGGGCACGCAATCCGCCGTCCAGACGACCAGTCCCACGCCCGCTTCGCACGTGATCAACCCGTCGCACGTCCCGACCGAGACCGCGCCCGAGAAAGGTCGCCCCGGCTCTGGTGAGAGCGACGCCAGCAGCTTTCCGTGAACCTGGTCGCACCACCGCACGGCCGACACTCCCGGCGTCATCGCGGCGAGGACGCGATCCATTCGTTTCTCGTATCCATCACCCCCGGTGGCCGGGCCACTGGAGAAGAGCAGCCTTACGCCATCGCCGCTCGTCGCCGCAAGGACCGGCCGCCCTTCATGGGCATCCTGTCGAAATCTCACACTACCTCTCCTTTCCAGGACGGACCGCCATGGGCGCCCCATCCCGCGGACCCGCGCCTGCCCGCCGCACCGGATGGTACAATGCGCATGCCAAGGATACGATGTGCACGTTCCCGGAAGTCGCGGCATTCGAGGAGAGACCATGACATGAGCTGGGAACCGCGCGCCTAAGGAGAGACGTCCGTGATCCGGTTGCGCGGGGTGGAGAAGGCGTACAACCATCGCAGGATTCTCCGGGGACTCGATGTTCACATCGAGCCCGGCGAATTCGTGTTCCTGACCGGCCCTTCCGGCGCCGGCAAGACGACGTTTCTCAAGCTGCTTTACGGTGCGCAACGTCCGACCGGGGGTGAGGTTTGGGTCAATGGCCTGCGCGTCGACAGCCTCTCGCGCGCACAGCTGCCGACGTTGCGCCGCACCATGGGTGTCATCTTCCAGGACTTCAAGCTCCTCAAGCGCAAGACCGTCCTGGAAAACCTGACCTTCGTGTTGCGCTTTCACGGATTACCTCAACGGGAGTGTCAACGAAGGGCCTACCTCACCCTGAAGCGCCTGGCGCTGCAGCATCGGCAATCGGCTTATCCCGAGGCGCTGTCCGGGGGAGAGCAACAACGCGTTGCCATCGCCCGCGCGCTCGCCTATCAACCCCGCCTGATCCTGGCGGATGAGCCGACCGGCAATCTCGATGCCGAGCTCGCCGCGGAGCTCATGAGCCTGTTGTGCGACATCAATTACCAGGGGGCGACCGTCCTCGTGGCGACTCACGATCACTCCCTCCTCGAAGCGGTACCGGCGCGCACGCTGATTCTGCAACACGGCGTCATCGAGTACGACGGGGCGTGGCCGCCGTGATGCACCAAATCCTCACGGAGGCCTTTGCCCTCATGCGGCGCCGGATCCTCGCCAGCTTCGCGCTCATCATCGCGGTCGCGATGCCGGTCGCCCTTGGAGGCGTCACGTTGAGCATCGACCTCTGGCTTCAGCCTCTCGTGCGCGGGACGACATCGAGACCCACGGTGGAGGTGCTCCTGCGCCCCGGGGCGACCGGGCCCGCGGTTCAATCGTGGCTTCACGCGCAGCGGGCCAGTCACCCCACGTGGCGTTTCCGCCCGGTTCCCAGGCAGGAGATGGAACGGCGCCTGGGCGTATGGTTTCCCTATCTCAAGCCCCTTCTCCGCCGCCAGCCGGCCGACCTGCTGCCGAACATGATCGAAATCACCTCGGCCCACCCGCGCACCGTCGCCGCGCTCGCCTCCGATCCCATCGTTCTTGCGGTGGGTCCCGAAACGTCCCTGGGCCCCGTTCTGCGCAGATTCTCATCCAGGTTGAGCTGGATCGTCGGTGCTGCGACCGCAATCCTGTTGTTCTCAGCAGCGCTTTTCGCCGGCATCTGGGTCCATCTCGAGCTGTTTCGGCACGCCGACGAGATTTCGATCATGCGCCTCGTTGGAGCAACGGAGCCGTCCGTCCGGGGACCGTTCCTCGTGGCGGTTGGCCTGACGGGGGGCCTCGCCGGAATTCTCGCGTGCGTATCCGACGCCGCGATGCTCCGGTGGCTTTCCACCCTCCTCGGCTCCATCGGACTGCCCCCGCTCACCGGGCCGCTCGGCGTCGTTGTCGTTCAGCTCCTCGTCGCAACCCTGATCCCGCTCGGCGTTGCCACCTTTACCCTCGCCCGCCACGCCACGCTTGAAATCGAGGATTAGCCGGGACGAGTTGACCGCGCATCCGGCGCGGGGCGCGATGCGCCGCACCTCCAGTCCCCCATAACGATGCCGGATGAGTGACGCCCCCGTAGACGACAACGGCGCAGCCGAGGCTGCGCCGATTCGCATCGTTAGTAATGGTCGCTCTCCGTGTTACTTCTTGCCCTTGACACCCTTCTGAAGCTCCTTGACCTGGTCCCGGAGCGCCTTGGCCTCGTTCACCTGGCCGAGCTTTTGCAGCTCCTGCGCCTGGAGCAGAAGCGCCTTGATCTTCTGCTCGAACTGGCGGCGTTCCTTCTCGGCGGCCAGATTGTGTTTCTGCTTCTTGAGGTTTGCCTGCATTTCGGCGGCCTTTGAGGCATTGCCCGCGTTCTGATAGGCGGAGATCGCCTTGTCATACCGCTTCTGCTTGGCGTATACATAGCCAAGCTGGTTGTAGATCTGGCGGCGTAGCCGCGACTCCGGTCCGAGCTGCAACGAGGCGCGAAGCTCCGTCAATGCCTGGCCGAACTGACCCAGGGACGAGTAGCACTGACCACGATAAAACCGGACGAGAGCGTTCTGGGGTTTCTGAGCGTGGGCCTTGTTCAGCCATTTCAAAGCTCGGTTGAACTGCTTCGCGCCGAGCCACGACTCCCCGGCGAGAAGGTGATACTCGAACGTCGCGCGGCTTCGCGCAAGTCTCTCGCCGATACGCCCCGCCTTCGTGTAGTACGCGACCTTTTTCTGGGGATCGCTGGTACGTCTGCCGGCATCGATGTACGAGTACGCTGCCGAGCGTCCGAGCTTGAGATTGTTCGGATGGAGCTGATACGCCTTTTCGAACGCCACGGCGGCCTTGGCGTCGTTGCCGATCGTGGCGTACGCCACGCCGAGCGCCTGGTAGAGGCGAGCGTCGCGGGAGCTGTGGCGGATCCGGGCCTGCAAAACACGCACGGCATCCTGAACGTGGTTTGTCTTGGTCGCGGCGCCGCTGAAGAGCAACGCGTAGAAGGTACGCTCTCCCGGCTTCAGGCTCGCGGGATTCACCGCTTTGAGCACGCTATAGGCGTCGCTGTACTGCTTCGCCCGCAAGAGAACCTGGCCCAACGCGGTCCGGTATTGCGGGTTCTTGCCGTCGAGCTTCACCGCCTGCCGGAGGTTCCCGAGAGCCTGGCTGATCTGTCCCAGCTGGTTCTGGGCGAGCCCCAGCATGTAGTAACCACCGGCAAAATCCGGGTTGGTTTTCGTGACCTGTTGAAACTCCTTGACCGCAGTGGTGAAGTCTTTCTTCTGGAACGCGGCAACTCCCTTGTGCCAGTCGGCATGAGCCCAACCGGCCCACAGCGTGGCGGCCAAAGCTACCACGAGACTGCTCACCCACAACCGTCGGCTGAAACTCATATGATTGCCTCCTCGTGACCTAGACTGCCCCGGATACGGGGCCCGCTGCCTCTTCACCGAGCAACGGTTGAACTTCTTCAGCAAACATCTCTGCGACATCCGCGCCCTTAAGCTTGGAAATGGCTTTGCCATTCTCCTCGATCATCGTCCGGATGGCGTTCATGCCGTCACCGTGCTCGATCCGCGTGCGAGTGCTCTGATACTGCTCCTCGATGGACTTTTCGCCATCGGCACCGACAATGGAGAGCGCCATCTTCCGTATCTTCTCTGCAAGGCCGAGCAGCGTAATGGGGCTGGGCCGGGCGTCAAGATATCCCTCGCCGCCTCCACCCTCGCCCGGCTTCATCAGCTCGACCAGGCCGGACGTCACCATCCCGAACAGGAGCTTTGAAACATCGAATGCCGCCCAACGGAGCTCTTTCGCGATCTCTTCGATCGAGCTTCTGCCGTCGATACGGGTCACGAGGATCCACTCTTGCGGGCTCAGCGTGACCTGGTCCTGGTTGCGATCCCTCTTGGGAAACACCGGCACAAGATCGAGCGACGGGATCTTCCGGGAGAGCACACGCCACTCATCCATACGGCGCGCCGCCTCCATCATCAGGTTTGCGTTGGACTTCCGGACGGTGAGCTCGGCGCTGACGACGCCCGGCTCGAACCGGAAATCCCCCTCCGACCAGATCGCCATTTCGTAGACGGCGTGCTCCCCACGCAAATCTCCAACCCGGGCATCGGTGATCTGGCCGTTGGTGAGGTAGATTTCGCCCTCGGTGTCTCCCCGTGTGACGTGAAAAGCACCCGTCTTGCCCGACACCGCCACGAGTTGAATAACGTCGGGCAGTGACAGCTCGGAGAGCGAACCTTGAAGCGCCATCAGCTTACTGCAACGTGAACCGTACCGTCAAAATGTAGATCACTGAAACCGGCTTGCCATTGAGGGTCGACGGTTTGAACCTCCACTTCTTGACTGCTGCGACGGCTGATTGAGTTAAACCGAGTGGCATGCCACGCAGAACCTTGACCGACTTGACGCGTCCATTCGTACCGATCACACATTCGAGGACGACGACCCCTTGCATGCGGGCCTGACGTGCGGCTTCCGGGTATTTCGGCGGCGGTGCGCTGATCTTGATCGGCTTGGTGATGTTCCCGCCCTCGACGTAACGGATCGGTCCCGTCTGCGGCGGAGGCGGAGCGTTCGGCACTCCGAGAACCATGCTGGAGTCAGGCACGTAGTTGATGTCCTCTTCCGGCTGTTGCTGGCGTACGGGCTCTGGCTGATCCGGCGTTGGATCCGGGATCGGCACGAGAACCATTTTCGGTTTCGGGATATGTTGGAGCTGCTGTTTTGGCGGCTGCTTGAACCTGACCTGCTTGACAACGAAGATCTTCGTTTTGTTTTGCTTCACGGACGAGCCCGTGCCCGCGAAAGACGGCCAGTGGACCACGAAGAAAATCACGTGAAGCACGATCGCGATCCCGATCGCCCAGCGGAAGAGCTTCGTATCTTCGCGCTGCTCCTCTTCGAGGATCTCAATCACCGTCGGCGGGAGCTTGGCATCGGCCGTGGCGCCCTGCGGCTTTTGTTGCGACTCACTCACGGTGTCCTCCCATATTATTTAACCCCAAACAAGGCCCAAACATTCTGGATCTCGCGCTGGGTCGGAATCGAAATCGTCTTGATCTCCATTCCGATTTTATCTGGCGCCTGCCGCAGGAGATCGAAAACCTGAATCATGTTGTTATAGGTTGCGTCCGGATCCGTCCTGAGAATCACCGGCTTGTCCGGGTTCTGCTTGAGCTTTTCCGCGATGTAGGGAAGGATCTGGTCCATCGTCATCGGCTTTCCGTCAACCTTGATCTGGTCGCCCTGCATCACGTGGATGTCGATCGAGTCTTCCTGCTTGATTTCTGGCGTTGAGGTCGACTGCTTGGGGAGGGCGAAATCCAGACCGCGGGTCGCCGAAAACACCGACGTCACCATGAAGTAGATGATCAGCAGGAAGGAAATGTCCGCCATCGAACCCGTAAAGATCTCGGATTCGATCCTTTTCTTTTGCAGTTTCATATGAGCCTCCCCACTGCCTACTGCTTCGTATCGTCTTGCGTCTTCTGCTCGGACAGGAGGTAGATCACCCTCGCTTTGGCCTGCTTCAACGCGTCAAGCACTTTGTCGACATGCTCATACTTGGTGTCCTTGTCAGCCTTGATGACGAACGACTTGTTCGGCGTCTCGGCGACAACGTTCGACGCGAACGTCACCACCTCTTCGTCTGAACCGACCGGAAGAGACATCTCCTTGCCGCTTGAGACCCGGATCACACCGTCTTTCGTAATCGAGATGTAGGCGGCGTCCTTGGGGACCGTCTTACGCACCCACGTCTTCGGGAGGTTCACCTGGGTTCGATCAACCTGAACGTTGTAGGTCAGCACGAAAAATACGATCAGGAGGAAAACAATGTCCGCCATCGAGGCCGTAAAGATCGACGCCTCAACTTTCCTGGCTCTTCCACGCAGAATCGACATTGCGACCTCCCCTAAGCCTGCTGGCCTTCGCCTCCCTGGCTGTACCGCTGGCTATCCATCTCGATGAAGGTCTCCATCAACATGTTGGTCGCCGTCTCGGTCTCACGCACGAAGCGGTTGATCTTGGTGGTGTACCAGTTGAATGCCAGCTGAACGGGGATGGCGATCATCAGGCCCGCGGCGGTCGTGATCAGGGCTTCAGAAATACCGGCTGCGACTTTGCCAGGGTTGGTGAGGCCGCTTGCCGCGAGCGTGGCGAACGACTTGATCATGCCGGTCACGGTCCCGAGGAACCCGAGCATTGGCGAAACGTTGGCCGTCGTTGCCAGCACGCCCATGCCCCTCTCCAGACGGTCCAGCTCGAACAGGGCGGCGTTTTCGATCGTCTTTTCGATGTCTTCGCGGCTGTGGCCGTACCGGAGCAACCCGGCCTTCATCACGGAGGCGACGGGACCCTTGTACTGCTCACACACCTTGACCGCTTCCTTGACGTTGCGGTTGACGAGCAGGGCCTTCCTGATCTTGGTCAGGAATTCGTTGACGTTGATCCGGGCCTTGGTCAGCGCGATGTACCGTTCAATGATAAAGGTCAGGCCGAGAAGAGAAAAGAAGAGCAACGGCCACATCACCGGCCCACCTTGGCGGAAGTACGAATAAAGCTGTCCGAATCCCACGGTTCATCCTCCTTGCGAGAAGTTTCCGGCGGATCGTTGGGACGGTCCGCACGGCAGTTCATTGTTACCCATTCGCGGGACAGATACAAGAGCCGCTCCGGGTTCCCCAGTTTTTCAAGGCCTCTCGTTCCATTGGAGCGGAAGGCAGCGAATGCTAGCACGCTTCGAATATGGGGTCAAACATCGTGGTTCTTGCAAAGATCGCACCGGTTCAAAATCGCCAAGTGGCTTCACCAAAGAGAGTTACAAACTGAGGCGGCCGGCCCCCCGGAGCTGCCACAGGGGAGAGGGGACGGTGCTCACTTCGCGTCGTACCACGAATCCCCCCACCCGACATCGACGACGAGCGGCACCTTCAGCTCCACCTGGTGCTCCATGACATCCCGCACCAGGGAGGCGACGTCGCGCTCGGTCCCGTGCGGCGTTTCGAGGATGAGCTCGTCGTGAACCTGCAGGAGCAAGCGCGCTTCCCGTCCCTCCAGCCGGCGGTCGAGCTCGATCATCGCCAACTTGATGAGGTCCGCTGCGGTGCCCTGAATCGGCGCATTGATCGCCATCCGTTCGGCCGCCGCGCGCACGGTCGCGGAGCTGTGATCCAGGTTGGCGATCCGCCGCACCCTGCCGAACAGGGTCGTCACGACCCCCTCCCGGCGCGCGACCTCCCGCAACCCGTCCATGTACGCCTTGACCTGCGGAAAGCGCTCGAAATAGGTATCGATGAACGCCTGGGCCTGGGCCACGTCAACGCCCAGATCCCGGGCCAGCGAGTACGCGCCCATGCCGTAGATCAAGCCGAAGTTGACAGTTTTGGCAGCCCGGCGCTCCGCCGTGGTCACGTCCCGCGGCGCCTTGCCCAAGATGGCTGCGGCGGTGGCCCTGTGAATGTCCTCACCGTCGCGGAACGCCTCGATCAGGTTCGTATCCCCCGACATGTGGGCGAGCACCCGCAGCTCGATCTGAGAGTAATCCGCAGCAACGAGGGAGAAGCCCGGCTCGGCGACGAACGCCCTGCGGACCTCTCGCCCCAGCTCGGAACGGACGGGGATGTTCTGAAGGTTCGGATCGGATGACGAGAGGCGGCCGGTCGACGTGACCGTTTGGTGAAATCGTGTATGGATCCGGCCGTCCGGCCCGACCTGGCGCGGAAGCGCATCGACGTACGTGGACTTGAGCTTCGACTGCTCCCGGTATTCGAGAATCAGCGCCGGCAGGCGGAACCGCCGCCGGGCCAGCTCGGCGAGCACCTCGACGCCCGTCGACGGCCGCCGGGTCTTCGCCGTGCGCTTGATGACGGGATACTTCAACCGTTCGAACATGACCTCGCCGAGCTGGCGGGGCGAATTGATGTTGAACGCCGTTCCCGCCTCGTTGAAGATCTCGCGCTGGAGGTCGGCGAGCGACGAGGCGAGGCGGCTCGAAAGATCGGCGAGCACCTTCTCGTCCAAGCGGATTCCCAGCCGTTCCATGCTCTCCAGCACCGGCGCCAGCGGCGCCTCGATCCGCTCGTAGACTCCGCGGAGATGCGATGCCTCGAGCTCGGAGAAAACAGCCTCGGCCGCGTCCCGAATCCAGAGGGCCCGTTCCCCGGCGACCGAAAGCTCCGGATCGCCGGCGTCCGGGGCCGGCTTGAGCACGGCAAGATGACGGCGCGCGATCGCGTCGAGGCTCATCTCCTCGCCGGGGTTCAAGAGATAGGCCGCAAGAACCAGGTCGCGAGGCTGTCCGGCCCACGCGACGCCGTTGTCCCGGAGCGTGCGAATGACCTCCTTGCTCGAGAAAACGGTCCAGCCGGCGTCGATCGCGGGCCCGAGCACGGCGACGATCTCACGGCTGGGCGCCCGGCACGCCTGCACATCGCCCGGCGTCGCGACAACGGCCAGGTCCTCCCCGAGCACGAGCGCGCCCGGGGAGTGCATGAGCGTCTCCACCGGGACCATGCGGATCGTCAGCCGCCGGGCCTCGCCATCGGTCAGATCGAGCGCCGCGAGAAGCGATGTGAAGCCCAGTTGGCGATACAGATCGGCCAGCCCGGCGACGTTCGGGTCGCTTCGCCTGAGCGCTTCAAGATCGAGCGGCACATCCAGGTCTGTCCGAATCTCGACGAGCCTGCGGGAGAGCTCGACCTCGTTGCGATTGTTCGCGAGCGCGTTCCTCGGCCGGCCCGGCGTCACCTCATCGAGGTGGCGGTAGATGTCCTCGACGGAGCCCCACTGGCTCACCAGCTTCCGTGCGCCCTTCTCACCGATGCCGGGACACCCAGGAACGTTGTCCGAGGCATCGCCCATCAAGGCCAGCACGTCGACGACACGGGCCGGGGGCACGCCGAAGAGCTCCTCGGCGGCCGCCTCGTCGAGGAGCCGTTCGTGCCGCGTATGCCAGACCTTGATCCATGGATCACGGATGAGCTGCAGCATGTCCTTGTCCGAGGTCGCGATGATGCACTCCATTGGAACCTTGGCCGCCTTGACGGCGAGCGTGCCGATGACATCGTCCGCCTCGAAATCGGGCAGCTCCAGGATCGGGATCCCCAGGTGCTCCAGCGCTTGGCGGACGTACGGAATCTGCGCCTTGAGCTCGGGAGGCATCGGCTTGCGCTGGGCCTTGTACCGCTCGTCGAGCCGGGTGCGGAAGGTGATCCGGCTGACATCGAAAGCGACCCCCACGTGGGTGGGGCGAAGATCTTCCAGCATCCGGTGGAGCATCCGGAGAAAGCCATAGGCCGCGCCGGTGGGCGTCCCGTCGGGCGCCGTCAGGTTGTCCCGCAGGGCAAAGTGCGCCCGGTACAGGTTTGAGTGCCCATCGACGAGCAGAAGACGATCCATGGCTCTCACCTCACCGGGATCATACCAGCGAGCTTCCAATTATCGTGCACGAGTCACGCCACCGTACCGCAGGCATCACGTTCACCGCGTTTTTCGCGGGTCCCGTTCAACAGGTCCACCTCGGCGCTCGCCGCCACCCGCTTGACCGTGTCACTCGAAACGAAGACGGCGGGCCTGACGGCCCGCCGTATGCGCCCACTAGGGTCACGATCAGTCCTTCTTGACCTTGGGCTTGACGGCATTCCAACGCTTGGAATAAACCTTGTGATGCCTGTTGAAGTAGATCGCCGCAGCCCCGCCGTCCCGGCGCGGGTAGAGCCAGAAATCAACGCCCTTTTCATGCTTCTTGTTCATGTAGTACGGGTATCCGGCGGTTTTGGAGACCTCTTCTTCGCTCATGCCCTTCTTGACGGCGTCGAAACGATCCTTCGTGATGAATTGCATCTGGTCGTACAACGTCATCTTCTGTTTGAGCAGCTTGTACGGGGTCAGGCCGGCGCTCTCGTAATACCCAACTGCAGTTTGAAGGATCTCGATCGCTTTCTTGTAGTCCCCGGCCTCGCGAATCGCGGTCTCCGCGTTGTTGATGGCCTCGTCGGAGTAGATCTTCAACGCCGCGGCGGTTTGCGGAGCTTTCGGGGCGTTGTTCAACGCGAAGTTCAGGAAGGTGGCGAGCTTGTCCTGAACCTCGTCGTATTTCTTCGAGACGTCCTGCTCATCGGCCTTGATCTGCTCGGGAAGCTGGGCGAGCTGCTGCTTCTGCTCATCCGTCAGCTTCCGCTTCCGAATCTGCTTGAGCTGCTCGAGCGTCGCCTTTTCATCGGCCACCTTCTTGCGGGCGTTGACGAGCGCCTCGTATGACTTTGTAATCGCGAGAGATTGTTTCTGCAACTGGCTTTGCTGCTGCTCTTGTTTCTTTTTGGCTTGGCCGCACCCAAGGGTCAGGCCAAACATCACGGGAATCACGACCGCGTACACAACCATTCGACGTCGCATCGGCCTTCCTCCTTTCACCCGGATCACGGTACCAAATCGCACACCCAAAGACAACGTCACGGACGCCGGGTGGCGACTCTTGCCGCCGGGCCGCCAAAGGGGGGATAATGACGACTACGGGCGACCTGAGGATGTTGGAAGAAGTTGCACCATACGCGTGAGGCCATGATCCGCCGTTGAGGAGGTTCCAATGCATTCCGTCGACTCCATTGCCGGCTTTATCGACCACACCCTGTTGAAACCTGAGGCCGGCCCCGATGCCATCACCCGCCTGTGCGAGGAGGCGCGCCGGTACCGTTTCGCGGCGGTCTGCGTGAACCCGATCTGGGTCCCCCTTGCTGCCGACCTGCTTGCTGATACGTCCGTGCGCGTCGCCTCCGTTTGCGGGTTCCCGCTGGGCGCGACCCCGACGCCGGTGAAGGCATTCGAGGCGGCCCAGGCCATGCGTGACGGCGCGCGGGAAGTGGACATGGTGATCTCGATCGGCGATGCGAAAGCCGGCCGCTGGGGCCGGTTGCAGGAAGACATCGCCGGGGTGGCCACGCGGGTTCACGAGAGCGATGGGCTTCTCAAGGTCATCCTCGAGTGTGGGCTTCTCACGGATTTCGAGAAGGAAGAGGCGGCCCGTCGGGCCGTGGCCGCCGGTGCCGATTTCGTCAAGACCTCGACCGGTTTCTTGGCGGGAGGCGCGACGGTGGAAGATGTGGCGTTGCTCAAACGAGTCGTCGGCGCCAGCGCCGGGGTCAAGGCCGCCGGGGGGATCCGTAGCTTGGGCCAGGCGAGAGCCATGCTGGCCGCGGGCGCTTCGCGGCTCGGCACCTCTTCGGGCGTGCGCATCATGGAGGAGGTTGCCACGCACCGCCATGGACAGCCAGCATGATGCATCGGACGCCGTCGCGACGGGCGGGAGGACGCGGCGTGCCTCCGGCGCTGGCGCAGATGGACGGTGAATAGTGCTGGCGAGATCATCCATACCGTGGCCGGAATCCGGAAGCGGCGCCGCCACGCCCCCCAGACGGCCGGAGGGCGCCAGGGTGCTCATCCGCCGGATCGCCTTCATGCTCGTCACGGCCTTTGCCCTCGTGGTCGCAGCCGTCTCGATGGCCCGGACCATCCGGTCGTTCCACGTGCTGGACTTCCAGGCGACCTGGACCGCGGACGCCCTGAGGCTCGACGTGGTACCGCGCGATTCCTCCGCCCGCAGGGCGGGGCTTCAGCCCGGCGATCGCATCGTTTCCATCGATGGAACGCCCGTTGCTGAGCTGACGAACCCCGGCCAGAAGCTCACATGGGGGAACGTGCACCGGCTCGAGATCCTCCGGCCCGGCACCGGTACGATCACCGTTGCGTTTCACCCGCCGCCACCGGAGGTCGATCCCGTCTACCTGGCTCGTTCGGTTGTAGCGATCGCCGGCATCATCTGTGCGCTGCTCGCCGTGCTCGGAACGGCGCGGGACGAGGCGGCCACCATGCTGCTCCTGGCGCTGGCGGCCCTCGTTCTCGCCACGATTCCGCATCGGACCGCTGCGTCCAGCGTGCTGTTCGCGATGCTCCACCGGGCATCCGGGGCGGCTCTTTCCTTTCTCCTCGTCCGTTTCTTCGCCATTTTTCCCGAGCAACGGAAAGTCCCCCTGTTCTGGGATCTGGCGACCGGAGCCGCAATGGGGCTTGCGGCGGCTACTGCGGTCATTCCCGGCACGGCCACGCTGTGGCCATCGGTCGCCATCGGATTGCGGGCCGCGTTCGTTGCGGCCCTGGTGGCAGGATCGGTCCTGCAGATCCGGAAATGGCGTGCCTCCGCGCGGGTCGCCAGGATCCGCCGGCAGATCGAGTGGTCCGCCCTCGGCATGTTCACCGGCCTGTTCCCCTACGGAGCGCTGGTCCTGTTGCCACGCTGGCTCGGCATCGGCTTCGAGCCGTTTTCCTGGCTCGCCGTCGTGCCCGTGATGGCGGTTCCAATCGGTTTTCTTGCCGCGTTGAAGGAGTACCGCCTGTGGGACCTCGAACCGATAACCCGGGACACGCTCTCTGCAATACTCGTGGTCACCCTCGGCGGCCTCGTCTTTGCTGCGCTCAACCGGCTGCTCTTCACGTCGGTGGCCCAGGCCGGTCCCCTGCGGAGCCTGTTGGCCTTCGCCACCGGCGTCATCCTCGTGATGATCCTGCACCCCGTGCGCCAACAGGTCGGTACGTTCCTCGACCAGTGGCTGTACCACGGGCGTCCCGCTCCCCGGCGGCTGATCACGAACGCGACGCGCGAGCTCGCCCAGACCACCGATCCGGTGCAGCTTCTCAAGCGCCTTTCGAGCGTCTTGCACGATGACCTCGAGCTCGAGCTCGTCGCCACGTACCAGCGATTCCGGGGCAACGACTTCAGGCGCGTCACGCCCGCCGTGGGGGACCTCCCGGCGTCGATTCCCGGCGCCATCGTCGGCACGGCCTACCCGGCCACCGCGGAGCAACCGCTGCGCGACGAGGGGTTCGCCCTCAGGATCCCTCTGGAGCGCGCCGGCGTCGTCCAGGGACTGCTCTACCTTGGCCTGAGACGGGGCATCTTCCCGCTGGGCCGGGAGGTTCGCGAGGTGGTGGCGGCGCTCGCCGCCCAGGCGGCCCTTGGGCTGGAGAGCGCCGGGTTGATGGAGGACCTCCGGCAGCAGGCCGAGGAATACCGGATCCTTCACGCCAACACCCAGCGAATCATCGAGTCCTCGGCGGCAGGCATCCTCGTCTGTGACGCACGGGGCCGCATCCTGTCCGCGAACACCCAGGCCGCGGGGGTGTTTTCCATCGCAGCCTCGGAGCTGGTCGGACGCGAATTGGGTACCCTCGTCGAGCTCCCCAAGCAGTGGGCGCCCCAGCTCCCCGTCCACGTGCTGAACGCCGGTGGGCAGACCTTGACCGAGCCTCCGCGATGGATCGTGATGGCCGTCTCTGCGCTGGAGCTGGAGAGTGGCCGCTTCGACGGACGCGTCGTCGTCCTCCAGGATGTGACGGAGCTGCGGGAGCTCGAGAACCGCGTGCGGGAGCAGGAGCGCCTGGCCTCGCTCGGGCGCCTGGCGTCCGGGCTCGCCCACGAGATCAACACGCCGTTGACCGGGATCGCCTCCTTCGCCCAGCTCCTCGGCGAGATGACGCCGCGCGAGGATCCGCGCGCCGGGATCGTCGCCAAGCTCGTGGACCAGAGTTTCAGGGTCTCGAGAATCGTTGCCAACCTCCACGAGGCGATGCGGGGGAGCGGAGGTCAACCCGCGCTCCTCGACCTGGGCCAAGCGGTTCGCCGGGCAGCCGAGGACGCCGCACGCTCGCTGGGGGCGGAGGGTAGAATTCGCATCGCCGATCCTGCCCAGCCCGTGCTCGTTCATGCGTTCTCCGGCGCCGTGGAGCTGGCGGTCGGCAATCTCGTCCGCAACGCGATCGAGGCGTCGCCCCCCGCCGCCAAGGTCGAGATCACGATCGGCGGCGATGACGAAGCCGCGTGGATCCAGGTGCGCGATCATGGTCCCGGCGTTCCGCACGAGCTTCGGGAAAAGATCTTCGAGCCGTTTTTTACCACGCGCTCAGCCACGGGAGGAACCGGCCTTGGGCTTGCCATCACGCGTGATATGATCAGCCGCCAGGGAGGTGAAGTACGGCTCGAGCCAGCTCCACCACGAGGAACCCGGGCGGTGATCCGGCTGCCACGGTCGAGGAGCCCGCACGTATCCTGATCATCGACGATGAGCCGGTCCTCCAGGATGTGTTGGTCAATCTCCTCGCCAGGGACGGCATGCGGCCTCACAGCGCGATGACAGCGGCCGAGGGGCTTCGAGCGCTCAACCAGGGAGATTTCGACGCCGTGCTCCTCGACCTGATGCTGCCGGATGAGCCTGGGCTCGACCTGCTCCCCAAGTTGCACTCGCGCGATCCCAATCTGCCGGTCGTGGTCATCACCGCGTACTCCTCCATCGAATCCGCTATCGAGGCCATGCGGCGCGGAGCGTTCCACTACGTTCCCAAGCCGTTCAAGAACGAAGAGGTTCTCCACATCGTCCACAGGGCCGTCGAGCAACGGAGGCTCCTGGAGGAAAACCTTCGGCTGAAAAACCAGCTCAGGGGCCTGGAGAACCTCGTGGGTGCCAGCCGGCCCATGCAGGAGATTCTCGACCTGATTCACCGTGCCGCCCCGGCCCGCTCGAACATCATTGTCACCGGCGAGCCCGGGACCGGCAAGGAGCTCGTGGCCCGGACCATCCACCGTCTCAGCTCCCGGCGATCCGGGCCGTTCCTTTCGGCCCACACCGGCATCGCCTCTCCCGAGGTCGTCGAGGCCAGTCTCTTCGGCCAGGGCGCAGCCGGCAATGGCGCGGATGGGCATGCGGGATCCGGCCTGTTCGAGGCCGCCGCGGGGGGCACCCTGTTCCTCGACGAGGTCGGGACGCTGGCGCCGATGACCCAGGCCAAGCTGCTCCAGGTGATCCAGGAGCAGACGATCGAGCGACCCGGCGGCGGTGAGCCCGTCCAGGTCGATGTCCGGGTGATTGCGGCGTCCCGCCTCGATCTGCTCCGGGAGGTGCGCGAGGGACGGTTCCGGGAAGATCTCTACTACCGCCTCGGGGTGATCGTCATTCCCCTCCCGCCGCTTCGGGACCGCCGCGAGGACATTCCGATGCTGGCGCATCACTTCTTGAGGCGGTACGCCCGGGAGAACGGGAGGCGCGTCGAGGCGTTCACTCCGCGGGCGCTCAACGCGATGATCCAGTACGCGTGGCCCGGGAACATCCGGGAGCTCGAAAACGCCGTGGAACGGTGCGTCGTGCTGAGCCGCACCGACGTCATCGATCTCCCGTTGCTTCCGGAGGCGGTACGCACCGGCGGGCGGTGGACCCAAGACGAAGCGAAGCTGCCCCCCGATGGGATCGATTTCAGGGAAGTCGTGGCCGACTACAAGAGGAACCTGATCCTCAAGGCGTTGCACACGTCCAACGGCGTCCAGCGTCAGGCCGCCAGACTGCTCAGGCTCAACCCGACGACCCTCAACGAGATGATCCGCAGGCTCGATATCACCTCCGAAGAGTAGCCCGGGTGCATCATCCGGCCTCGCGCGTGTCAGGGAGGCTCGCATGGACGGTGAAGCGGTACGCAGCGTGCGCCGCGCGGCTGCGATCGAGGTCATTGTCTTCGTGGGGGTAATCCTCTCCTACATCTGGGTGTGGAAGGGAACGTTTCGGGGCAACATCCCCCTGGTGCTCGCCCTCTATTTCGGGATCGGGCTGGAGACGCACCTGAGGCGGCGGGAGAGCCTCCGGCGCATCGGCCTGTCTCTTCACAACCTGGGAGCGGCCGGGAAGCTCGCCCTGGCCTGGGTGGGGCCGATCGTTGCGGTCATCGCCGTGGCCGGTCTCCTGCGGGGAACGTGGCATCCGCCGTCCCACCCGCTGATGGCGGCGGTGTGGCACCTCGTGTGGGGCACGATCCAGCAGTATGGCCTTCTCGCGGTGCTCTTCCGACGGCTCGAGGAGCTCCTGCCCTCCGAAAGCGCTGCCGGGCTTGCGGCGGGCCTGCTGTTTGGAGCGTTCCATTTTCCCAACCCGTTCCTGGCGCCGCTCGCCGTCAGCTTCGGCATCCTCGCCTCGTGGCTCTACCGGCGCGAGCCGAACCTCCTGGTGATGGGCCTGTGCCACGCCGCCGTCGGCTTCACCCTGACCCACGCCCTGCCGCTGAGCCTGACATGGGGGATGCGGGTCGGCCCGGGCGTCTTTACGATGTAAGTCGGCCGCGGCACGGTACAATGCCGCCCCGGCGAGGGGGGGCCATGACGCGCGATACGATCCGTCTCTTTTCCTGGAACGTCAACGGGCTGCGAGCCTGCGTACGCAAGGGGTTCCTCGACTGGCTTGCGGCCGAAAAGCCGGACATCCTCAGCCTCAACGAGGTCCGGGCCTTCCCCGAGCAGCTCCCGCCCGGGGTCCGCGAACCGGAGGGATACCGCGCCTTCTGGAACCCGGCGGCGACCAAGAAAGGCTATTCCGGGACCGGCCTGCTCACGCGCATCCCACCCGTGTCGGTCACGTTCGGCGGCCTCGGGAACCCGGCGTTCGATGACGAGGGAAGGCTGATCGTTGCCGACTTCGGCGATTTTCTGCTCTACACCGTGTACTTCCCGAACGGCGGTGCCGACCTGTCCCGCGTCCCGTACAAGCTCGACTTTTCCGAGGCCGTGCTCCAGCATGCCGAGGGCCAGCGCGCCCGGGGCCGCAGCGTCATCATCTGTGGCGACATCAACATCGCCCACGAAGAGATCGACCTCGCCAACCCGAAGGCCAACGAGAAGAACACAGGGTTCCTGCCGGAAGAACGCGCCTGGCTCAGCCGGTTTCTCGCCCACGGCTACATCGACATCTTCCGCGAGCTGCACCCGGGCGAGCCGGACCATTACACCTGGTGGAGCAACCGCCGGGGCGTGCGCGAGCGCAACATCGGCTGGCGCATCGATGGCTTCTACATCACCCCCGACCTGGTCCCCCGCGTCGTCGCCGCCCGCCACCACCCCCACGTCATGGGCTCCGACCACTGCCCCATCGAGCTCGAGCTCGCCAAGGAGTAGAGCCCCGGGACGGGAGGAACCCGCCTCAGAGATGTGACCTGTGCGTGACCTGGAAAACCAAGGCCATCCGGTGAAGGATGGCCTACGTACTTGAAAACAATGGTGCGCCCGGCGCGATTCGAACGCGCGGCCTTCAGATCCGGAGT
>JAADFN010000027.1 GCA_013152895.1 Acidobacteriota bacterium
GGGATTGAGCACGAGACGGGCTGCACGCTCGCGTGCAGAACGGCTCGGGATCAAGACCGCGGGCCTGCTGCAAGCAGGGCCTCCCGGGCGCCCCCACGGTCTCGCGACGAACACGAATGCCGGTCAATCGAGAACCTCGTGTATGTCACTGTCACCGTACGTCTTGGTGAGGCGGTACCCCCTTGTCCGCCCGCAGACGTGGTGCCGCTGCTGGGGCATGACGGTGCTCCGGATGACAGGGATTGGATGCAGTGGAACCAGCGTGTTGGGGCACGCATGGCACGCCCGATTCGGGTTCGTGGTATACTCTGCGGTCCGTGACGGGAGGGACGGTGGAGATCGACCTCAAGCACCTCGAAGAGGAACCACTCAAGCTGCACGAGCAGCTCACGGTACCCGTATCTCGCCTCGATCCCGCGATCGTTGGCACGCCCATGACCGTGGACGTCGATCTGACCGTGCGGACCGGACATCCTGGATACGTCGTTGAAGGCTCAATGAGCGTGGAAGGGCGGCTGATCTGCGGACGGTGCCTCGGCCTCGTTCCATGGTCGGTTCACGAGAGATTCCACGTGCATCTGGAAGATGGCGCCATGGCGCCCGAGGAGGAAGAGCACCGCCTTTCGGGGGATGACCTGGATGTCGTTTTCCTTGAAACCGGCTGCGAGACCGTTGACCTCTTGGATATCGTGACCCAGCAGGTTGGGCTTGCGCTTCCAATCCGGGTGTTGTGCCGCGAAGACTGTGCGGGACTCTGCCCGGTGTGCGGGGCCAACAGGAATATCCCCGGCGCCTGTCACTGCGTTCGTGAGCCAGATCCGCGATGGCAGCCGCTCGCCAAACTGAAACCACGGTCTTCCTGACCGCTGAACTGCTTAACTGGAGCAAATCATGGCCAATCCGAAACGTCGTCATTCAAAAGCCCGCCGGGATAAGCGCCGCGCCCACGATGCGCTGACGTCTCCAGGGTGGAGCCTCTGCCCATCGTGCTTCGAGCCGAAACCGCCTCACCGCGTGTGTCCCCACTGCGGGAGCTACCGCGGCAGAACCGTCATCGAGGTCGAGGAACTGGATTGATCCGCGCGGAATGAGCGCCGCCCGGTGATCCTGCCATGACGGTCCTCAGTGGCTCATCGATCGCGCTGGACGCGGTTGGAGGCGATCTCGCGCCGGGATCGACCGTGGAGGGCGCCTTGGCGGCGGTGCGCGAAGATGGGATCGAGGTCTTGCTCGTCGGGCCGTCGCGCGTCATCCGAAGGCAGCTGGGCCGTTTTCGTTCGTTGCCCTCCGGTCTTGAAATCGTCGAGGCTCCCGAAATCGTCGAGATGGACGAGTCTCCGCTCGTGGTCCTTCGCAAGAAGCGGCGCTCGAGCCTAGCCATTTGCGCCGAGCTCGTGCGGGACGGCCAGGCAGCGGCGATGGTGACCGCCGGCAACACGGGAGCGGCCTGGGTTGCGGCCAAGTCGATCCTTGGCATGATCCCCGGCGTGCAGCGCCCCGCCCTTGCAGCGATTCTTCCCAAGGTGGACGGCAGCACGCTCGTCCTCGACGTTGGAGCCAACGTCGAGTGCCGTCCGGATCATCTCGTCCAGTTTGCCGTCATGGGATCGCTGTACGCCGAGCACGTGTTGTCGGTGGGGCATCCCCGCGTGGGATTGATGTCGGTCGGTGAGGAAGAGGAGAAGGGTGGCCGGAAGGGCCGTGAACGGTACCGGGTCCTCTCCAGCGCGGGGGTTCGGTTCATCGGGAATGTCGAGGGCTCGGACGTCTTCGCCCCGCACGTCGATGTTATCGTGTGTGATGGCTTCACCGGGAACGTCATTCTGAAAGTCTCGGAAGGCCTGGGGGAGATGATCATGGGCGCGTTGATGAAAGAGGCCCGGCAGTCGAACGTCTACGGCGCAGGCCTCTTGATGGCGAAGGGCGCGTTTAGGAACTTGAAGCGCCGGATGGATTACAGCGAGTACGGGGGCGCCCCTCTCCTCGGTGTCAACGGCGCCTGTTTGATCGGCCACGGCCGGTCGACGGGGCGAGCTATTCGAAACGCCCTTCGTTTTGCCGCCCGCTACGCATCTCAAGGGGTCGTGGAGAAAATTGGCGCAACGGTTCCGGAAGTCCTTGAAACAGATGAGACGGGAGCGTAATGAAATGCAGGATGGGTTTGCGAGAACTGCCAGGATTGCCGGGCTCGGGGGATACCTCCCCGAGCACGTGATTACCAACGCCGACCTGGAACGGATGGTCGACACCTCCGACGAGTGGATCGCCAAGCGAACCGGCATCAGGGAGCGTCGGATGGTGGCGGAGGACGAGAGCATCGTCGACCTGATCGAGCGCGCCGGCAGGGCGGCGATGGATGACGCGGGTGTGGCGCCGGGCGAGATCGATCTCTTCGTTCTGGCAACCGCCACCGTCGAGCAGCCGATCCCATCGACAGCGGCCATCGCACAGCCGAGGCTCGGATTGTCCAATGCGGCGTGCTTCGATGTCTCCGCCGCGTGCTCCGGGTTTGTGTATGCGCTCAACGTGGCGCGGCAGTTCGTCGCGACGGGAGAGGCGAAGAACGTTCTCGTTGTGGGTGCCGAATGCTTGACGCGGTACCTCGACTGGACCGACCGGGCGACGTGCGTCCTCCTTGGCGATGGTGCCGGCGCGGTCGTCTTGCAACCGGCCGAGCCCGGGGACGGCATCTTGCGGGTTGCGTGGAAGACCGACGGACATTACTGGGACATGATTCACATGCCCGGTGGTGGTTGCCGGGTCCCCCCACATGAGCCCCGGGTCATCGAGGAGCGGCTCGGCTACATCAAGATGCGTGGCAACGAGACGTTCAAGGTGGCCGTGAGAGCGCTGACCGACATGAGCCTGTCTGTGCTTCAGCAGGCCGGTGTCACGCCGGATGATGTTGATCTCTTCATCCCGCACCAGGCCAATATCCGGATCATTCAGGCGGTGGGCACTCGCCTGGGTCTGCCTCCCGAGAAGGTGTACACAAACCTCCACAAGGTTGGAAATACCTCCTCCGCCTCGATTCCCTTGGCGATGGTCGATGCCGTCGCGGACGGCCGGCTCAAGCGCGGGGACCTGCTCCTGTCCACGGCGTTTGGCGGAGGGTTGACCACGGCCTCGGCCCTGATCAGGTACTGACGGACATGGGACGCATCGCGGCGCTGTTCCCGGGCCAGGGCAGCCAGTTCGTTGGCATGGGTCAGGATGTAGCCGGGCGGTGGCCAGCTGCGTACGATGTTTTCGAGCGCGCGGATAGTGCCCTCGGGTTCGGGCTGGCCAGGCTTTGCTGGGAGGGCCCGGAGGACGAGCTGCGTCTGACGGCAAACACGCAGCCGGCTCTCCTCGCGATGTCGATCGCGATCTGGCGGGTACTCGAGGCCGGGGGCGTTCGCGCCGAAGCGGTGGCCGGGCACAGCCTCGGGGAGTACTCGGCGATCGTTGCAGCGGGCGGCCTGAGTCTCGAAGAGGCGCTCGGGCTCGTCCGCCTTCGGGGCGAGCTGATGCAAGAAGCGGTTCCGGTGGGCGAAGGCGCGATGGCCGCGGTGATCGGGCTCGACGATACGGCCGTCGGCGAGGCGTGCTCCGGGGTTGAGCGGTCCGGCGGCGGGATCGTCGTGCCGGTCAACTTCAATGCGCCGGGGCAGGTGGTTATCGCGGGCGCGGCGGGGGCCGTGGAGGCGGCGTCGTCGCGGTGCCGGCAGCTGGGTGCCAAGCGGGTCATAGCCTTGGCGGTGTCCGCTCCGTTTCATTCGCCCCTGATGCGCCCGGCGCGCGAAGGCCTGACGCCGGCGCTCGAACGCGCCTCCTTCTCTGAGCTTGAGGCTCCGCTGTACCGGAACGTCGATGCGCGCCCGGTACGGCACCCCGGCGATGTCCGCGAGGGGCTCGTTCGCCAGGTGGACGCGCCGGTGCTGTGGACGCAAACCGTGCGCACGATGATCGCCGACGGGTTCGATACGTTCATCGAGGTGGGAGCGGGCACGGTTCTCAGCGGGCTGGTGCGTCGAGTCGACCGGAGCGTGACATGCCTGCCTGCAGGGAAGGTGGACCAGATCGAAAAAGTGCTGGAAAGGATCGGATGATGGCGGATCTCGTGGGACAGGTGGCGATCGTTACGGGCGCGAGCCGGGGAATCGGGCGGGCCGTCGCGCGCAAGCTGGCCGCTCAAGGGGCCACCGTGGTGTGCACCGGCCGCAACCGGGAGGCGCTCGAGGAAACGGTTTCCATGATCAGCGCGGCGGGCGGTGCGGCGGAGTGGGTCAGCTTCGACGTCTCCGACGGCGTTGCGGCACGGGAGACGGTCCGGGAGGTCCATCAGCGGCACGGCCGGGTCGATATCCTGGTCAACAACGCCGGAATCACCCGGGATCAGATCTTCGTTCGGATGAAGCCGGAAGAGTGGCGCGACGTGCTGTCCGTCGACCTTGACGGCGTGTTCCACGTCACCCAGCCGGCCGCCAAGATCATGATGCGGCAACGGTCGGGACGTATCGTCAATATCTCGTCCGTGATCGGAATGATGGGGAACGCGGGGCAGGCGAACTATGCGGCGGCGAAGGCGGCGCTCATCGGGTTGACGAAGAGCCTCGCCCGCGAGCTGGGAAGCCGGAACATCACCGTCAACGCCATCGCGCCCGGCTACATCGAGACCGAGATGACGGCGGCCCTGACCGATGCGCAGAAAGAGACGTTGCTCACGGCGCTCGCCATTCCGCGCCTGGGCACGGTCGAAGACGTCGCCGAGGCGGTGAGCTTCCTCGTCGGCCCCGGCGGTTCGTACGTCACCGGCGTCGTCCTCAACGTTTCGGGCGGCCTGTACATCTGAAGTCTCGGGCCGCGGCCGGTCGGCACGGATCGCAGACGGTTCGCGGGTCATTCGTTCTTGTAGATCATGCGGGTCTTCAGATCCGCGATCCTGTCGCGCAGGAGCGCCGCCTCCTCGAACTCCAGGTTCCTGGCGGCTGCGCGCATTCGCTTTTTCATCTCGGCGATCAGGGCGTGCTGCGACGACGCATCCTCCGGGGCTTCCTCCGGTCCCGGTTCTGCGACGAGGCTCGGGCGGCCGCCCGGTCCCGCGTAGTCGAGGTTCGACATCAGGACGAGCGGATCGGCGACGTTCTTGACGATCGTGCGCGGTTCGATGCCATGCGCGGTGTTGTACGCGGCCTGGCGCTGGCGTCTCCGGTTGGTTTCGGACACCGCCCGCTCGATCGAGCCGGTCATCCGGTCCGCGTAGAGGATGGCCCGTCCGTCGACGTTGCGGGCGGCCCGGCCGATCGTCTGGATCAGCGACGTCTCCGACCGCAGGAACCCCTCCTGGTCGGCATCGAGAATTGCGACCAGCGCGACCTCGGGCAGGTCGAGACCCTCCCGGAGAAGGTTGATACCGACGAGCACGTCGAACTCGCCCCGCCTCAGGCCGGCGAGGATCGCCGTCCGTTCCAGGGTGTTGATCTCTGAATGCAGGTACCTGACGCGGATCCCGATCTCCGCCATGTAGGTGGTCAGGTCCTCCGCCATGCGCTTGGTCAGCGTCGTGACGAGCACGCGTTCGCCGCGGGCCGTCACCTCGCGGACCTCGCCCAGCAGGTCGTCCACCTGGCCCTTCGCCGGTCGCACCTCGATGGCGGGATCGAGCAGCCCGGTTGGCCGGATCAGCTGTTCGACGACTTCGCCCTGGCAGCGTTCGAGCTCCCACGGCCCCGGCGTGGCGGAGACGAAGATGGCCTGGTTGATCCGCTCGATGAACTCGTCGAAGGTCAGTGGCCGGTTGTCCATCGCCGATGGCAGGCGGAACCCGTGCTCGACGAGAGTCTTCTTCCGGGAGCGGTCGCCGTGGTACATGCCGCGCACCTGGGGAATGGTGACGTGCGATTCGTCCACGATGAGCAAGAAGTCGTTCGGGAAGTAGTCGAGGAGGGTGGGTGGCGGCTCGCCGGGCGCCCGCCCGGTGAGGTGGCGGGAGTAGTTCTCGATCCCCTGGCAGTAGCCGAGCTCCGTCAGCATCTCCAGATCGAACAATGTGCGTTGTGCGAGCCGCTGGGCCTCGAGGAGCTTGCCCGCGGCCTTGAGGTCGGCGAGCCGTTGGTCCAGCTCCGTGCGGATGCCCCTGATCGCTGCGAGCAGCCGTTCCTTCGGCGTGACGTAGTGCGTGCGGGGATAGATGGGCAGGCGCGGCGCCGATTCGAGCACGACGCCGCGGACAGGATCGATCCGCTCGATCGACTCCACCTCGTCGCCCCAGAACGAGACGCGGACCGCGGTGTCGTCGTACGGAGGGTAGATCTCAAGGGTGTCGCCGCGCACCCGAAACGTCCCCGGCGCCAGATCGAGGTTGGTGCGCTGGTACTGCATCTTGGCGAGCTGCCGGAGCACGTCACCGAGCGGCTGCTGGCTCCCCTCCTCGAAGAGCTGGATCATGCCGTAGTACGCCTCCGGCGAGCCAAGGCCGTAGATGCAGCTGACGGAGGCGACGATGACGACGTCCCTCCGCTCGAAGAGGGAGCGCGTCGCGGAGAGCCGCAACCGGTCGATCTCCTCGTTGATGGATGTCTCTTTCTCGATGTACGTGTCGCTCGACGGCAGGTAGGCCTCGGGCTGGTAGTAGTCGTAGTACGAGACGAAATACTCGACGGCGTTCGAGGGGAAGAACGCGGCGATCTCCTGGTACAGCTGGGCTGCGAGTGTCTTGTTGTGCGAGAGGATCAGCGTCGGTCGGTTCGTCGCTTCGATGACCTTGGCCATCGTGAACGTCTTGCCCGAGCCCGTGACGCCCAGGAGGGTTTGCCAGGCGAGCCCCTCCTCGATGCCTTGAACAAGGCTGGCGATGGCGGCCCCCTGGTCGCCGGCCGGCTCGAAGGGGGACTCCAGGCGAAACCGGTCAGCCATGGGCCAAGCATGCTGGAGCGGGGCGCCTCGATGCTCGTTCCAGGAACCGGCACAGATCGTGTACCTCGGGAATCGTCACCCGCCCGTCGTCGAGCATGTGCTCGACGCGTCCGAGGAACTGCCCCATGCGCCTCGTGCTGTCCGGGTCTCGAACCACGGCGGCGAAGAAACGGTTCAAATCGTTCTCCAGGCGAGTGCGATCGGCTGGCGTCAGCTCGCCCGGCAGCGAACGCTCGAGACGCGCCCTGGCCCGCTGCATCGTCCAGCGGACCCCACGGTTCAAGAACAGGAAGCTGGCGAACAGCAAAACGGTCAGGAGCATCACGCCACCCGTGCACCCGACCTTGACGGGTCCGTGAAACCTGCCCCTTCCAGTCCCGGAGGAGGCGTCAAGGCGCCCCTTCATGAATGTGAAGGCTCCCTTCCCGCGATGAGCTCTCCGGAAGCGACAAGCTCGCCAAACACGTGAACGATGGCCGGGTCCCACCAGCCCTTCTTCACAGTTTCTTCGTGAAGAAGGGCGAGCGCCTCCGGAATGGGGAGGCCCTTGCGGTAGCACCTGTCGCTGGTCAGGGCATCGAAGACGTCCGTCACCTGAAAGACGCGGGCGATCAGGGGAATCTCCTCCCCCTTGAGCCCGTCCGGGTATCCCGATCCATCCCAGTGCTCGTGGTGATGGCGGATGATCGGCAGAACGCTGCGCAGGGTTCGAAGCGGCTGGCAGATCTCGACACCGATGATGACGTGGCGTCGCATGATCTCCCATTCCTCGGCCGTCAGGGGCCCCGGCTTGAGGAGCACGGCGTCCGGAATGCCGACCTTGCCGATATCGTGGAGGTAGCCGCCCCGTTCGAGCGCGACGATGTCCTCCTTGGCGAGAGCAAGCGTGCGGCCGAGCTGCGAGGCCATCCGGCTGAGGCGGTCGCAGTGCTCCCCGGTGCCTTCATCACGGGCCTCGATGACCTTGGCGATCGAGAAGACAACGTGCTCCGCCGAGTCCAGGTCCTCGGTCAACTTGCGGAAATGAACGAGGTTCCTGACGCGAACATCGAGCTCGACAAGGTCGCACGGCTTCTGGAGAAAGTCGGTGGCGCCGGCCTCCAGCCCCTTCAGGCGGCCCGCACGGCTCGACTCGCCCGTCAGGAAAACGACGGGAATGAGCTGGGTCCTCTCGTCGCTCTTGAGGCGGCGGCAGACCTCGTAGCCGTTGATCCCGGGCATGTGAACATCCAGCAGGATGACGTCCGGCTGCCGCTCGGCTGCCAGCGTCAGGGCCGTCAGGCCGTCGAGACTTTGCCAGACGTCATAGCCCAGCTCGCCGAGAGCCGTGGCCAGCGCTTCGAGAGCGTCCGGGTCGTCGTCGACCGCGAGAACCGATCCGTGAGCTGCCGAGGTCCATATCATCACCCCAGTGTACCGTATTCATCATCGTTCTCATCCACAACGCGCCCAGCGAGCGAAGCCCCCGCCAGAATGGGCGCAACGTGTCTGCGAGGCGATACGGGATCGCGAGGATCGTTTCGCGGTAGATCCGGGCCATCCCCCACCCAGGCAGGCGAGACGCCTGTCGCTACCAGGGACCGAGATGATGCCGCTGCAAGCCGACGGCCCGGCCGCAGGCCGGGGCCACCTTCAATCCGGGCAAGCCGACGCCGAGGCAAAGCCGAGGCACGGCGCGCAGTCCCCCAGCGAGGCGACGCTGAGGCGAAGC
>JAADFN010000028.1 GCA_013152895.1 Acidobacteriota bacterium
GCCCCAACGAAGCGACAAGCCCGGGGCGGGGCGCCAGCCCCGGCGGGATCGACCTTGAGCCGGCCGGCACGCTCGCGTGCAGGACGGATCAATGTCGAGACCGCGGGCCGGCCGTAGGCCGGGCCTCCCGGGCGTCTCGTCGGTCTCTCGACGAACACGAATGCCGGTCAATCGAGAACCTCGTGTATGTCACTGTCGCCGTACGTCTTGGTGAGGCCGCGCTCGCCTTGGTAGTCCGCAGACGTGGTGCTGCTCCGGGGGCATGACGGTGCTCAGGATGACAGGGAGAAAGGGACGTACGCCTTCTCAGAAGGTGGGGGGCACATCCCTGGTCTGATATGAGAACCATAAGATCTGAAAAAAACGGTAATCAGGACTTGACAGGATCAAACTCAGGTTCTATATTATTGGCGTCTGGAGATTGGAGAAAGGAGGGCCAGAAAATGACTCAGATCACTCGTTGGGAACCGCTCCGTGAGATGGCAACGTTGACCGACCGGATGAATCGTCTCTTCGACGAGGTATGGGGGCGTCCTTTCCGCCGCAGCGTGGACGAAGAGGGCGCGATGATCGGCGCCTGGGCGCCGGCGGTCGATGTGCTGGAGACCAAGGATGGGCTGCAGCTGACGGCCGAGCTTCCCGGCATCGATCCGAAGAACGTCGAGGTAACGGTGGAAAACGGCGTGCTTTCCGTTCGCGGTGAACGGAGCTTCGAGAAGGCCGCAGAAGGCGAGACCTACCATCGCGTCGAGCGCGTGTACGGCACCTTCGAACGCTCGTTCACGCTTCCGACCTCGGTGGATCCTGACAAGATCAAGGCGCAGTTCAAAAACGGCCTGTTGACGTTGACGATTCCGAAGCGTGAAGAGGCGAAGCCGAAGCCGATCAAGATCCAGGTCGAGTCGAAGTAAGCGTACCAAGCCACTCCTTGCGAGCATGGCGGGCCTCGCGGCCCGCCGCTTTTTCTTGTTCTCCATGTCTTCCAAGGGCGGACGCAAGAAGGCGCCGCCGGGGCGGCACCTTGATGTCCCACGATGGAGAAGAGCGTTCTACCGGAGAGAAGCGTGGGCAACGATAGGATCGCCCGGCAGGGCGCTGCGCGCCTCGTCGAGGATCTTCTCAGCTTCCTTCGGGTGGCCGTTTCTGGCGGCAGCCCGGGCCCACTGCACGTAGGCGACGCCCCACGGGTAGTGCCGCTTGGGATACGTGCGCCTGAGAGCGAGCAGTTTCTGGAACTGCTGCTTCGCCTCCGGGAAGCGGCCGGGCAGGTACGACGTGAAGATCGCTCGGCCGAGCAGCGCGCTGAAGCTCTCCGGATCCAGGCTGAGCGCCTTGGCGTAGAACGCCTCTGCGTCCTTGACCCAGAGGGACGCGAGCATCGAAGGAGCCGAGGCGGCCGCGAGCTCGGGCAGGGCCATACCAAGGGCGTTGCCGGCAGCGGCGAGCACTTCGGGGTTTTTTGGGTGACGCAGGGCGAGCGCCCGGAAAAAGACGACCGCGCGGAGCGCCCGCCCGAGCCTCCCGATCTCCGGCCAGTAGACAGATTGCAGCATGCCAAAGGTGGCGGGATCGGAAACTGAGCGGCGCATTCCCTCCTCCAACAGGCCGAGGCCGGCGTCGGTTTTCCCGGCGGCAATGGCGGCACATCCAGCCTGGACAAGCTCGCCGACCTGCGGGCTTGCGCGGTGGATGAGAGCGGACAGGGCGCGGCCCGAGCACGCGTCGTGAGCACGGGCGGCGCCGGGCGCCGCGGTGATGGTGATCAGCAAGGTTGCAAGCAGCACGATGTTTTTCTTATTCATGGTTTCCTCCCTTTGTGTTTTTCTCGGTTTTCTTTTTCGCGATCATCCCGAGCTTTCGCCTGACATCGCACGTACATGCTGAAGGAGGCGAACGGGTTGATGTCATACCAAGTTCTTTGTACGACAAAGTGAATAGGCGCTCGAAAGTCCAAACGGAGGTCATTGAACTTTCAGGAGATCCGGATCCTTCGCGTTGCGAGATCATCGGCTCAGCTCTTCTCCCTGCGCTCGCGCGGTGGAAGCAACGCCTCGAGCTCATCGAGATAATGGTCGAATGCGGCGCGGCCCGTCTCCGTGAGACGGTAGAGGGTTTGTGGACGACGCTTGACGAAGCGTTTTTCCACCTCGACATAGCCAGCCTCTTCCAGGCGGCGGAGATGCGTGGCGAGGTTGCCGTCGGTGGTGCCCGTCACCTTCCGCAGGAAGGTGAACTCGGCCTGCTCGTTGACGGCCAGCGCCGACATGATCTCGAGCCTGACCGGGGCGTGGATGAGGGGATCAATCGGCATCGTGGGCTCTCCGCTCGACGCGCCACAGCCACATGCCCGGTAGGATCTCCCCCATGGCAATAAGGAAGAGAAAAACGGGAAACTGAACCATGACCGGGAGAAAGAGGGCGACAAGCCCCCCGATGAACCACAGCCAGCCAGCGGCGATGAACACCCTGCTGTGGAAGGTTACTCCGGTCGTCACCACAGCGATCGACATCAAAACGGCGATGAGCGGCATGATAAGCCGCGCCCCGATGGTTCCGGTGGGGATCCCGAGAAAACAGAGGGACCAGATGGCGAGGGAGCACATCGCCCAGACCGTCCGAATGCTGCGGCTGGCAAGCGAGACCACCTTTCCAGTCGGAGCGCGTCGTCTTCGTGCCACCGCGCTGACGATCGTCCCGGTGACGCCGGCGGCGACCCAAACGGGCCAGACGCCGCTGATCCCGCGAGCTGCGCCCCACCACTGCACGACCAGGGCGGCGGCGATGAGGAGCCCCCATACTACGTACACGTCGCCCCAGCGTGCGGTGGCCCGCTGCGACTCGGCGATGACCCTCCTGATCGTGGCCAGGTCCTGTTCGAGCTGTTCGATCGGTTGTGCCGGCTGATTCATGCTATTGCCTCCAAAGCTCTTTGTCAAACAAAGTGTAAGGCCCCGTTCCACGCCTGTCAACCCCCCGCGCTGGAATCCTTGTTGGCCAACCGGGCCTCACCTATAATCCCCTCATGGGTAATCGCCAGGCGGAGCTCGCGGTACGGGTGGATGGGTTGAGCAAGACGTATCGAGTCTTCGCGTCGCCGAAGGAACGCGTGCGCAGGGTGTTAGGTCTGCACGCCCGGTTTCTTGATTTCGACGCGCTCGCGGATGTCAGCCTCGGGATCTCCAAGGGCGAGGCGGTTGGTATTGTCGGAGAGAACGGCGCTGGGAAATCGACCCTTCTCAAGATCATTTCCGGGACGACCGCGCCGACCTCCGGAACCGTCGAAGTCACGGGTAAGGTGGCGTCGATTCTCGAGCTCGGCGCGGGATTCCACCAGGACTTCAGTGGACGGGACAACGCAATTCTCTACGGCGCCCTGATGGGCTTTGACGGTAAGGCCATGGCACAGCGGCTCGAGCAGATCATCGAGTTTGCCGAGCTGGGCGAGTTCATCGATCATCCGATCAAGGTGTACTCGACCGGGATGACCATGCGCCTGGGGTTTGCCGTTGCGACCCACGTGAACCCGGACGTGCTGATCATCGACGAAGCGCTGGCGGTCGGCGACGGCTACTTCCAGAAGAAGTGCGTGGACCGGCTGTTACAGATCAAGGACGAAGGAACCACGATTCTCTTTTGCTCCCACTCGATGTATTACGTGACGATGTTTTGCGACCGGGCGGTCTGGCTCGATCACGGGCGCGTACGCCGTCACGGAACAGCCAAGGAAGTTGTCGAAGAGTACGAGACTTTCCTCCTGGAACGTGGGATGAGGCGTCTCGATGGGCCTGGCGAGGTTGACAGCGGCCCAGGTTCCCAGCTCAAGGTCGGCCGGATTGCTCGTGTTCTCATGGGCGAGCATGAGACCGGTGAGGATGGTGTGGTTCTCGATCCGGGCGACCCCTTGACAGTCACGGTTCTCGTGGAAAGCCTGAGGACAAGCGAGAGTTTCCAAGTTGGGGTTGCACTGATCACCGTCGATGGCCGCTGCGTGTTCGCCGCTTCCTCCAAGTGGGACGGGATGGCCCACCTGGAGGGCCAGTCTCACTACACAGTTCGGCTCGAGATTCCCGCTCTGCCGGTCGCGGCCGGTACGTTCAACCTCTCGGTCTACCTCCTCGACGAGACCGGCCTCCACGTGCATGATCAGGTGGTGCTGCCGCACTGCATACGCGTGGCGTCCCGCCAGTGGACGCCGTCGCTTCTCGAGCTCGAGCACCACTGGTCCGTCACATGAAAAACCGGTTGACGATCAACTATCTCTTTGCCGATCTGTCCCTCTTCGGAGGGGTCAAGATCGCTCTCGACCAGGCGCACCTGATGCATGGCCGGGGGCACGACGTCAGGGTGGTGACCGCCGGGGGGCGTCCAGACTGGTACCGTCTCGATGTTCCGCTCACGCACGTTGAAGCGCTGACTCCGGACGCGGTGCCAGCCGCTGACGTGCACGTTGCGACTTTCTGGACGACGATCGCCGCCGCGGCCGGAGCGGCGAGCGGGCAGGGAGTGCACTACTGCCAGGGATTCGAGGCGAGCTACCTCCACAACCGGGCGGAGCATCCGGCGATCCTCGAAGCCTATGCAACGCCGCTGCCCGCGATGGCGCTTGCGCCGCACCTCGCGGATCTCCTGCGAACGCGGTTTGATCGTCCGGCCCGGGTCGTGCCGCCGGCGTTGACACGGGCGTGGCGGCCGCGCCTTCGACGGACCATTCACCGGCGTCCGCGGGTGCTCGTGGTGCATCCGTTCGAGAACGCGTGGAAGGGCGTTCGAACGGCGCTCGAGACGATCCTGGAGCTGAGGCGCCGTGGGCACGATCTCGTTCTCGTGCGCCTGTCGCAGTGGCCGCTCTCCGATGCGGAGCGGGCGCTCGTCGAGCCGGACGAGTACCACGAGCATCTCTCGCCGGAGCGGGTGCCGGCGTTGATGGCGGGATGCGATCTGCTGCTCGCGCCGTCCTGGGAGCAGGAGGGTTTCGGATTACCGGTGCTCGAAGCGTTGGCGACCGGCGTGCCCGTCGTGGCGTCGGACATCCCGGCATTCCGGGATTTCGCCGCTGGAGCGGCGCTTCTCGTGCCGCCGGAGGATGTGCGGGCGTTCGCCGATGCGGCGGAGCACGTGCTCCGCGATCCGGGACGCTGGCGCACGATGCGACGCGCGGGGATCGACGTGGCCGGGCGCTTCAACGAGAAGGCGACCGCGGATGCGGCCGAGGCGGCGCTGCGATGGGTGGCGGAGGGGCGGTGGAGAACGGCGCCGTGACCGTCTCGCTCGTCATCGTGGCCTACCGGTCGGCCGAGGTGCTCCCGGCATGCCTCGCAAGCTTCCGGCGGGAGGCGGCGGTCGCGGGCGTCGCGGGCGACGTCGTTGTCGTCGACCATTCCGAGGATGAAACGGAGGTGGCGGCCCTGGGCGGCATGGACATCGACACGCTCTTGATCCGCCCCAACCGCGGGTATGCGGCCGGGATCAACGTGGGCGTGGCGGCGGCGAAGGGCGATGTCATCCTGATCGTCAACCCCGATGTCGAGCTCCTGCCCGGGAGCCTCGCGGCGCTGTTGCGCGGTCTGGAGGACGGCTTCACGGTGGTCGGGCCGAAGCTCGTCTGGGATCTCGAAGGCCGCGTGTTTCTGCCCGTTCCCGAAGATCCGTCGCCGCGTGCAGAGCGTGGGCGGCTCCGGAGGCTCTCCAGCCAGGCGGTGTGGGAACGGTGGCTGAGCGGGGCGGCCGACGAGATGTGGGGGATGTGGGCTGCGCCTTCATGCGTTGAGGTTCCCATGTTGCGGGGTCCTGCGCTCGCCCTGAAGAGGAAGGTTTTTTCCCGGCTTGGGCCCTGGGACGAGGAATACTTCCTCTACTACGAGGAGACCGACTGGCTGTGGCGGGCCCGGAAACGCGGCGCGCGCCTCGGGCTGGCCGGCGATGCCGTGGTGTGCCATCACTGGGGTCATGCGACGCGCGGACTCGAGATGCGGGAGGAGATCGAGGAGGCGTCCCGGAAACGATTCTTCGCAAGGCAGTTCGGGCCGCTTTCACGGCTGTTGATCCGGCGCGCCAGGCGGCGGGTCACGGACGTTGGAGTTGATGCCGAGAGGATTGCAAGCCCGCTAGATCTGCCACGACTCGAGGCGCGGCTCTGGCTCCTCTCGCCCTACAGGCACCTGCTGCCGGCGGCGGGATGGCTGGGAGGAGGTCCTCTCCCGCCGGTGATCGCCGGGCGGACCGGTACCGGGACATGGTGGGCCGCGGCGATGGATGGCGAGCCCGGGAACTGGCGGTGCGCCGGATCGTGGGTGTGGGGAGCGGATCCATGAGCCTCGAAGGCGTCGTGTTCCGCCCGTACCGCACCGGCGACGAGGAAGCGATCAATCGCGGGTTCAACGAGGTTTTCAAAACCTCGCGGAGCCTCGACGAGTGGCGCTGGAAGTTTCCGCCCGCCGAGGGTGGCCGGCCGATCATGCTGGCGTTTTCGGGCAACGACCTCGTGGCGCATTACGCCGGGATTCCAGTCATGTTTCAGATCGGGGAGCGCGAGGTTCCCGCGGTGCAGATCGTCGACGTCTTCTCGACGAAGGCGGGGCGGCGCGGTTTCTCGCGCCGGGGCGTCTGGGTACGGACCGTCGAGACGTTCTTTGCGGAGTTTGGCGCGAGCGGGAGGTATTCACTGCTCTTCGGCTTTCCTGGCAAGCGTGCACTTCGTCTCGGCGTGCTTCAACTGGGTTACGACGCCATGCCGCCCCAGGAGATCGCCTCCTTCCACCGTGAACCAGGCGGGGCGCGGACGAGCGTGCAGCGCCTGGCCTACCGGGCCGAGCTGGTGGGCGGTGTCGAGCCGAGGCTCGATGCGCTCTGGCGCCGTGTCCGGGGGGACTATCCCGTGGCGGTCGTGCGGGATGCGCGCCGCGTCTCACGACGGTTGAGCGGCCGGCCGGGCGTGACCTACCATCGGTTCGTGATCCTCCCGCGGTTCTCCGCGGCCCCGGTCGGGTTTGTCGCCTTCCGGACCGATGGCGGCGTCTGCCGCTGGGTCGATCTCGTCTGGGATCACTCCCATCCCGGCGCGCTGGCCCTGGTCTCCCACCTGGGAGCGCGGCTCGCGGCGGCGGTGGAGGCGGGGTACGAAGAGCTGTGGCTCAACGGGGATGCTGCAGGGGCCGAGCGCCTGGTATCGCTGGGTTTCGAGCGCCGGCCCGAGCCGAACGGGCTCGTCATGGTGGCGCGCTCCTTCGACCCGTCGCTCGATGTCACCGCGCTCGACGGACGGGTCTTCATCACCATGGCGGACGCGGACCTGGTGTAGGCGATGGCGGTCGCGCTCTGGGTGCTCGTCCCGCTGCTCATCGTCCATCTCGTCCTGGTGGCATGGGCCCGGCGGGCGCTTGCCTTCCAACTGATGTTTGACCTGGTCCTGGCCGCGCTTTTTGGCCCCGCGCTGATCCGGGGGCTTGATCTCAATCCCGTCCGCTGCCTGGAAGGATCACCGCCGTTCGTGGCATGGGCGTGGCACGACGGCACGACGCTCCAGCCCACACAGTCGGACGTGGTTCTCCAGCTCCACCCCTGGTGGGCCGAGGCGCGCCGCCAGATTCTGGAGGGGCGTTTCCCGGCGATCGCTCCCCACATCGGTGGGGGCGTGCCGCTGGCTGCCAACGGTCAGTGCGGCATTCTCGCCCCGGTGATGCTGCCGGTATGGGCGCTCGGTCCGGAGCGTGGCACGACGGTGATGGCCGTGTGGAAGGTCGAGCTGGGTGCGCTCGGGATGTTCCTGCTCCTGGCGGCCGGCTGGAGGCTCCGTGAAGGGAGCGCGGTCCTGGGCGGCGTGCTGTGGGGTGCCACTCCGTTCATGGTCGGCTGGCTCCTCTCGCCGCTCGCGTGGTCGCTGGCCGCGCTTCCGTGGGTCTGGTGGCTGGTGACGGTCGTGCTCAGGGGACGTCCGAGGTGGCGCCGTGTCGTCGGAGGGGCCGTGGCGCTCGGCTGGTTCATGGGAGCGGGTGTCAACCCGGAGACCGCCGCGATTGCGACGGGGTCTGCGCTCCTTGCAGGGCTCGTTCTGCATCCACGGCGGTGGCGGCGCCTGATCCTGGTTACCGGGTTGGCGGCGGCCGTCACGGTTGGACTCGCGTTCCCGACGCTGCGGACCGTCGCGGCATCGTCCAAGGCACGAAGCTACAGGGCGGCGAATCCCAACCTCGAACGGCTCCCGGCGCGGATGCGCCTCGCCGCGGCCGAGCAACTTCTGGTGCCGATGGTTCACGGGCATCCGGGGCGTGGCACGTGGCAGGCGCCGTATCCGTACGCCGCCGGGGCCATCGGGATCGGCGGCGCGGGCATGATCATGTTGCTGGCGGGTGGCATCCGGCGCCGGCACCGGCGGTACCTGGCCGCAACGCTGTCACTCCTCGGCCTGGCCGCGATTCTCGCTTTCCGGATCCCCCCGCTCGACGCGTTGCTGGTGCGGTTGCCCGTCCTCGGGTTCATGACGTTGCCGCGCTTCGCCATGCTCATCCCGTGGGGGCTGTCGCTCTGGGCGGCGTTCGCCCTCGACGGGTTCCTGGCCGGGCGCCGGCGGCTGGCCACGGCATGGA
>JAADFN010000029.1 GCA_013152895.1 Acidobacteriota bacterium
CGCCTCAGCGTCGCCTCGCTGGGGGACTGCGCGCCGTGCCTCGGCTTTGCCTCGGCGTCGGCTTGCCCGGATTGAAGGTGGCTGCGCCGTGTCCCGGCCTGCGGCCGGGCCGTCGGCTTGCAGCCGCATCGTCTTGATCTTTGGTAGCGGCGGGTCTCGCCTGCCCGGGTGGGGGAACGGGCTTGTCGGCTCAGCACGTAGTGCGGACCAACAAGGGGGGATGCGGCCTCAGCAAGACGTGCGATGACAGTGGTATACGCGAGAGCCCCCGGTGACCGGCAACTCTTGTTAGTCAAGAGCGCAACGCCCCCATCTCAGAAACCATGGCGGCGAACCGGGGCGGGACGCCGCAGGAGGCGTGCCTCGAATTCGTCGGAACGGATGATCTTGAGAACGACCCGCGCGCTTCTTCCGCGCTCGATGTCGCGCAGGTACGTACGGACTCCCGCGGAGTCCGGCGACCGGCCGAGCAGGCCTTCATAGATCGAATCGAGAAGCTCGGACGGGCGAAGCCCCCGCCGCCGCTTGGCGAACTCCGGGCTCGCAAACATGTTCTTGACCTCGCTCGCGATCCGCCCGCGCTGGATCTCCGCGGTGGCCGCGCCGAGCCCTTCGCGGTCGGGTTCGCGGCCGAGGATGGCGAGGTACAGCGAACGTGCGATGAACCGCGCCTGGTCGCGCGTGTAACCGGCCCGTGCACGGGAGACGATCTCGAACGTGATCTTCCGGTCCAGGTTGAGGTTTCCCGGGACCCAGACGACGGCGCGGCACCGGCCGTGCCTGGCGCCCGCGGCGATCCGCCAGTCGCCGCCTGCGAGCCTGTGGGCTTCGAGCGCGTCCCCGCAGTTCGGGTCGATGTCGAGGCCGACGATGAGCCTGTCCTCGGGGAACCGCCAGCCGTCCTGGTCCCGGGCCTCGGCGTGCAGCACGATGCTCGCCCCGGCGGGGATCTCGACGCGGCGGCCGGGGCGGACGTGGCGCCACCTGCCACGGGTCGTTTCCACGCTCAGCCGGATCGAGCACGCGACGGGGCGCGTCCAGTGCTGCATGCACCCCTGCGTGGTCCGGGCGAGGGCGGTTGCCGGGGCAAGGCTGATCGCCAGGGCCACAACGAGAGGCGCCCCCGTGCGGAGAAAACGACGCGATGGTGTGGCTCCGTGCGGCATGACTGCTGACCTCCAAGGTGGTATCCGGCTTCATTATAGCCCCTCGATGGCAATGGCCGTCAGCCAGAATGCTCCAGGGGAGGAGATCCGGGGACGCGGGTGGCATTATCCGGTGAGGGTGTCGAGGCAGAGCCCGGGATCGTTCGAGGTGATCGAGGCGACGCCGAGGGCCGCGAGCTTGCGGATGCGGCGGGGGTGATCGACGGTCCAGGGGTGGAGCTCGCAGCCGGTCTTGAGCAGCCGCTCGACCAGGCGGTGATGCGGCGAGAGCGAGCGGTGCCGGCAGTCGAGAGGCTCAGGGGTGTCGGCGAAGATGAGCGACCGGGCGCAGCCGGGGAGGAGATCGCGGGCGGTTTCGAGGACGCTCTCCGACAGGCTGAGGACGCGCGTCATCGGGCACCGGGGCGAGATGAGCTTCTCCAGCGCCCCGGCGCCCCGCTGCATCTCGCCGGGCGGCAACGGCTTGATTTCCAAGAAGAGCCACCTGCCGGCGGGGATGGCGGCGAGGATGTCTTCGAGGGCGTCGACCCCGTTTCGCCGCAGCGTCGCCCAGCGTTGCCGGGCGACCGGGATGGCGCAGTCGTCGGGGTTGTGGTGACAGACCCACACCCCGTCGCGCGTCAGGCGGATGTCGACCTCGGCGCCATCAGCGCCGATGGCCATGGCGGCAGCGACGGCCCTGGCGGTGTTTGCCGGGTACCGCGCGCGGAATCCGCGGTGTCCGATCACGAGGGGACGGCGCATCGGCAGCTCCTTCCCGAGTATCATTGCACGGTCCGGGCGTTTTGCGGCGATGCGGGCCGGAGGATATAATGGTGGCATGAAACCGATACAGAGCCGCATTGCCACTGTTGGAATTGCGTGTGGGCTGGTCGTGGGGCTGGCCTGCGCCGCGCCTGGACAGCCGTCCCGGGCGGACCGGCGAAAAGCCGGCCAGGCGGTGGAGGGGAGAAAAACGATGAGCACGATGAGCCTGAGCTCTTCGGCCTTTGGTGCCGGGCAGCCGATCCCGGCGAGGTTCACGATCAACGGCCGGGATACCAGCCCGCCGCTTCAGATCGCCGGGGCGCCTGCGGGGACGAAATCGTTCGTCCTGATCGTCGATGATCCGGACGCGCCGATGGGGACCTGGGTGCACTGGGTGGTCTGGAACATCCCCGCAGGAACGCGGCAGATCCCGGAGGGGGAGCTCCCCGCCGGCGCCGTGGAGGGGCGCAACAGCTGGGGCCGGACATCGTACGGCGGGCCTGCGCCACCCTCGGGAACGCACCGCTACTTCTTCAAGCTCTACGCTCTCGATACCGTTCTCGATCTCCCGCGAACGGCGGCCAAGGCCGATGTTCTCAAGGCGATCGAGGGGCATATCCTGGCCCACGCGGAGCTCATGGGCACCTACACCCACAGGTGAGGTCGAGGCGTGCTCATGCCCCACGGCGCCGCGGGGAGAAACGGCGCACCGGCCGGCGTACCCCGGTCGCAGGAGGGAGCGTGCTCAGATATGCGGGCTATCCGAAGACGGCCACGGCGCCCCAGACGATGCCGGCGAGGAGAAGGATCGGGATCAGGAAAACGATCCCGGCGCCCAGGACGAGCGGTCCGAGGACGGCGAGCATGACGAGACCGACGATGAGCAGGACGAAGCCCTTGACCGCCCAGGCGGCGAGCAGAAACGGGAGCAACAGCAGCTTGAGCAGGACCTTGAAAACGAGGGCCACGAGCACCAGCAGGCCCAATGCCATCCCCGCGACGATCATCAAACCAAATGTCTCGACCATACCAGCCTCCACGTTAAAGTATACGCGAGACGTTACCGAAAAGTTCCCGGGAGCTGGAAGCATCATAATGAGAGTAATTACTGATAATGGTACGTGCTCTCCCGGTCTCAACGCCTCATGATCGAATCAAGAATCATCAGGAAGGCGGCCTGCTGCTCCGGCTCCGTCTTTTCGATGACCGCCAGGCACCCGACGCCGTCGAACTCGTCGTGCAGCTCTTCGGCGGGATGGGCGGACGTGATGATGATCCGCTTGAGGTTGACCCCGCGCCGCTCGGCCTCGGCAACGACGGAGCGGCCGTTGAGATGAGGCATCTCCCAGTCGAGGAGCATCAGGTGGATGTCGGGGGCCAGCCTGGTAATGGCCTCGCGTGGATCGGTGTATGTCTCGACGGCGATCTGGCCGTCGTACCGGTCTTCCAGGAAATGGCGCCACACGGCACATTGGAAGGGTGAATCGTCAACGACGACCACGCGGCGCGGGCCCTCTCCTTCGTTCACAGGTCGAGTGTATCAGGAGCGGATGCCGAATGAAAGAACGGTCGAAGCCCCCGTCCTTCCGGTCTTACGGGAGATCAGCGCGGAGAGACTGCTCGGGACGCTGAGACGTCCCCATGTTCTTCGGCACCAGGCGATGATGGTCCACGCGCCCGGGGCTGTGCTGCACGAGGTACGCGAGCACGTCGGCGGCGGAGTACGAGGATCGGCCCGGGCGGAGGAACCGTCCGATACGCGCAAGGCCGTCACCCGAGGTCACGATGGGTGGCTCCACGAAGCCGTCGGGGCGTTGGTACGGAAAACCTGCGGTTGCCAGCAGCGCGTTGCACAGGCAGACGGCTTCCGCCGTATCCTCCGGGCGGCCACCCTTCGCGCAGTAGTGATCGACCGGTTCGGCGGGACAACGCAGCACGATCGAGCCGTCGTCGAGACGGACGACGTGGCGGAGCATCCCCACGTCGCAGCGCCGCGGGCGTGCCCGGTACGTGGCGGGATCGGTGAGCGTTCCGGCGATCTGCACGACCTTGAACGGGTACCCGGTGGGCGAAGCGGAGGCGTCGGTACGCACGGTCACCCGGCCGGTGGCCGCGGCTTCGAGAACGCGCTGCTTGAGCTCCGGATCCATCCCCGACTCCTCGCAATAGGCGAAGGCGGTCCCAACTTGGACACCGGCTGCGCCTACGGCCTTCGCCCTTTCGAGACGCTCGGGGGTGTCCTCGCCACCGGCCAGCCAGAAGGGGAGGCCAAGGGCCACCATTCGTTCCGGATCCACCCGGTCCTTCGGCCCGTACACCGGTTCGCCACGCCCGTCAAGGCGCAGCGGGCCGCGGGGCGGAGCGTTGTGGCCCCCGGCCACGGGAGCCTCGACGACGAAACCGTCGATGTTGCCGGACGAATGCCTCAGGAGCGATTTCGCGAGGACGGTGGACGAAACGATGGGAAAGAACAGGGGCCTGGCGAGGGCGCCGGTCCGGCGAGCTATGCCGGGGAAGATGCTGGCCGGATCGAAGCGGATGACGAGGCCGTCGTCCGCTGCGCCGGTGATATCGAGACGGTAGGTCACGGGCCGGTGCAACGTGAGACGGTCGAGGATGCCGGGAACCTGGCGCGGGATACCGGCCCCCATGATCACCACGTCGACGCCGGCGAGCATGGCGCCGTACAGGGTCGCCATGGTGGGCATCTGGATCTTTTCGAGCAGGTTCATCCCAACGGGGTTGCGATGACCTTCCTTGGCCAGGGTCACTTCGGCGAACGTTGCCAGCACCGTCAACTCGACGAGCCGGCGGGATGGCGTGGGCGACCACATGGGGGGGCGGGGACGCCTGCGAGGCCGGTCCTGCGCCCCAAGCAAGTCCCCGAGGACGCGGCGGACCGCTTCCTGGTCGGGAAAACGCGCGAGGGCGTGCCGCGTGTATCCGCCGGGATCGCCGTTGGCGAGCCGGGCCGCCATCACGTACCCGATCGCGGTCCCGGAGATCACGCCGAGCTGGCCGGCCTCCGAGACGGCCCGCGCCAGCCGCCAGTCGGAGATGGCCACCCCCATGCCGCCCTGAATGATCTGTCCGATCTCCATGAATCCCTTTCCTCCCGGCGAGAGCGCCCGCCGCACAACTATCATCGCGGGTGGAGTTCAGGATTCCTTCCGGAGCGTGTCAGGATCGTGTCACAATTGGGCCGCATTCGTTTGAGGTATCGCGGAGCCGGTAGCCGAATCCGCGGACGGTCTCGATGAGTCGCGGCGATGCCGGGGTCTCCTCGAGCTTGGCCCGGAGCTGGGCGATGAAGTTGTCGACGGTGCGGATGGCGCCGTGGTGTCCCGGGCCCCACACCGCGTCGAGGATCCGCTGCCGCGAGAGGACCCGGTCCGCGGCGCGCGCGAGCACCAGGAGTATCTGGAACTCGGTGGCAGTGAGCTCGATGGCGCGTCCGTTCCTGAGCACCGTGTGGCTCGCGGTGTCGATCACGAGCGGGCCCACGGCGATGGCGCTCTCGTCCTCGCGCTGGCGCCGGCGGAGCATGGCACGGACCCGGGCGAGAAGCTCCCCGAGCGAGAATGGCTTCGTGACGTAGTCGTCGGCGCCCAGGTCGAGTCCGCGGATCCGGTCCATCTCCTCGGAACGGGCGCTGAGAATGAGCACTGGCGTGTCATCGCCTGCGGCGCGAAGGGCCGCCAGGATCTCGTAACCGTTGATGCCGGGCAGCATCAGGTCGAGGATGATGAGATCCCACCGGCCGTGGCGGGCGAGCTCGAGTCCGCCCCGCCCATCGGCGGCGCAGCGCACGTCATACCCCTCGCGGCGCAGGGCGAGCTCGAGCCCCTGCAGGATCGAGGGATCGTCTTCTACGACCAAGATATAGCGTCCAGTATCGGTCATGATCGCTCCTCGCGCTCTCTCGCGGGCAGCACGATAGAAAAGGTGGAACCCTCCCCCGCCTCGCTGTCCACCTCCACCCTGCCGCCGTGGCCATGGGCGATATGCTGCACGATGGCGAGCCCGAGCCCGGCACCCTCCACCGCGCGCGCCAGGCGGTCGTCGGCTCGGTAGAACTCCTGGAAGATCCGCCGCTGCTCCCCCCGCGGGATCCCGGGTCCATTATCCCGCACGAACAGGCGCACGGCCCTGCCATCCGAAGATGCGCCGATCACGATTCGTTTCTCCTGGCCCGTGTACTTGACGGCGTTGCCAAGCAGGTTGAGAAGGGCGTCGGCGAGTGCCGCGCAGTCACCCTCGATGAGGGGCATGGGCCGTTTGATCTCCACGCGGATGGGAATGTCCCGTCCCTGCGCGGACCCGCGAAACGCCGTCACGGTTTCCTCCACGACCTCGGCCGGATCCAGGATGGCCCTGTGATACCGGCGCTGGCCCGCCTCCATCTGTCCCCACTCGAGCAGCCGCTCGATCTGCGACTGGAGGCGGCGCCCCTCCCGCACGATTCCCTCGATGCACAGGTCCCGCTCGGCGGGATCTGCCGCCTGGTCCACAGCGATCTCGGCGAACATCAAGATGGACGTCAGCGGCGTTCGCAGCTCGTGGCTGATCTTGGAGACGAAGTCGGTCTGAAGGCGAGAGAGCTGGGCCTCGCGCCGGAGGAGGACGAGAGCGATCACAGATCCGGCCCCGAGGCAGACCACGAGGGCCATCACGAGGATGCCGAACACGAGGTTGAGGGGAGAGCGCCACAGCGCCAGCATCAGGATGCCGATGACCAGGAGGAGGGCGGTCGGCGCAACGACGAGCCCCACCAGCAGCCCCACGATCCTTCGAAACCCGCGCTCCTGCGCGCTTACCGGTGTGGGAAGCAGCCCGTCCATCGGTTCATGGTACCGCGTCGCTCCCACGGATGCGTCTGGAAGGCCACCCTTTGGCCTTGATACGCCGCGACGGCGTCGGTGTCGAGGGCGTTGCCAGCGGGGACGTGCCCCGGTAGAGTCGCGGTGGAGGCGGCGATGATGAGCTTTTCCAAGTTTCTCGCGGAGGAGTGGCGCCCGGCCCTGGGGTGTACGGAGCCCGCCTGCATCGCGTACGCGGCCTCGACGGCCGCGTCCCAGGCGACGGGCGGGATCCTCGGCGTCCGGCTGGTCTGCGATCCGAGGATGTACAAGAACTGCTTCGCGGTCGGGATCCCACATTCGGAGCACAAGAACGGGATCCTGTGGGCGACCGCGATCGGGAGCCTCCTCCCCGATCCGGCGGCGAAGCTCGAAGTGTTTTGCCAGGTCACGCCGAAAATCCTGGAAGGGGCCGGGCGATTGCTGGAGGCCGGCGCCGTCTCGGTATCCGTGGACGCGAACCGCCAGGATCTCTTCGTCGATTGCACCGTGGAGCGGGAGGGCGGGTCCGGCCGCGCGGTGATCGGGGCGGATCACACGAACCTCGTCCTGATCGAGAAGGACGGACGGACGGTGATGCAGGCGCAGCGCGATGAGACCGGGGAGACGCCGGACGTGCGGCGCGAGCTCGCCGATTTGTCCGTCTCCGGGCTGCTGGAGTTTGCTGCCGGCATGACCGGCGAGGATCGCCGGGCCCTCGACGAGGGCGTGGCGCTGAACCTGGCAATTGCCGAACACGGCGACGGGCTGCTGGCGCCCCGGTTTGCCAAGCGTCACCAGACGGACCGGCTGGCGCAGATCAGCCGGCTCGTCTTCGGGGGGATCTACGCCCGGATGTCCGGCGAGGATTACGTGGTGATGACGCTGGCAGGCTCGGGGAACAAGGGGATCACGGCGTCGGTGCCGCTCAAGCTGTGGGGAGACGAGCTTGGCGCGAGCGACCGGGCCGTCGAGGACGCGCTGGCCGTGGCGTGCGCCGTGGCGTCGGCGGCGACGTGGCATCTCGGGTCGCTGTCTGCGATGTGCGGAACGGTCAACGCCGCCGGGGTCGGCCTGGCAGCCGGGATCGTGTGCCTCGAGGGCGGCGGCGCGGACGAGGTTTCGATGGCGATCACGAACATGGTTGGCAACGTGACCGGGGTGATCTGCGACGGCGCGAAGATCGGGTGCGGTCTCAAGGGGATGACGGCCGTCGACTCCGCGTTCCGGGCAGCCTCGCTCGCGCTGGCCGGCGTGGTCATTCCGTTCAGCGACGGCGTGGTCGGGGAGGACGGCCGAAGCTCGCTTGCCAACCTCGGCCGCATTGCCGGGCCGGGCATGCTCTCGACCGACGGCGAAATCCTGGCGATCATGGGGGAGAAGCTCGCGAAGATGTAACGGCGTGCTGGTCCGGCATCGTTGACTCAAGCGCGTTCGCGCCCGGGAGGCCCTGCTTGCAGCAGGCCCGCGGTCAGCGCCCGGGAGGCCCGGCCTACGGCCGGCCCGCGTCATTCGCCTCGATCCGTCCCTCGCGCGAGCGCGGGTCCGGCTCGAAG
>JAADFN010000030.1 GCA_013152895.1 Acidobacteriota bacterium
CAAACGCCGTCCTCCTCCGGCGGGCGCGAGGCGGTCGGGGTGAAAAGGGGTTGGGGGCGCCCGCCGGAGTCCGGTGCGGGACGCCTCACTCGATGCCCGACAACTTTTACCACCGGTGTTCCCGTGGAGTGCCACTCACGCACTTCTCTCCGTGGCGTTGATGTGGGGCTGCATGACCTCGGGAGAAGTACGTGGGCGGCACGTCCCGTCCGGCGGTCCCTTCGCCGGGGGAGATGGTTTCCCACCGCATCGCCACCCCCCGCTCCTCTCATCATCCATCAACCCCCACCGCCCCGGCGTCTCACTCCTCCAGGTCGAAGTCCTCCACCCGGTGGAAGGGGCCGTCCTCCTCGTGGCGTTCGTAACAGCTTCCGGGAGGGGCGTCGAGGACTTCGACGGCGGGATCGAGCTCGAGAAAGATGCCGAAAGATGCCTGTCACGCCGTTCCGCCATTGTCCTTGTCACCCGGTCTTCAAGGCCCGGGGCGCGCCCCGGTGGGGAACACTGCTTCAGTTATCATTCGATCGGCGGGTTCGGTTACGCTCGTGCTGGCGAATCCGTGAACAGCGGTTCGATCGTGAACATGGCCGCACAGCGGTGGTGGACGCTTGACGCGGGTTTGGCCCCCGCCCGGTGCATGTGTCCAGTACCCGCGGGAAACTTGATGTTCCTCAACCTGACGGACCAAGGAAACCGGAGAAAGTTCGGCTCGCGTGAACGTTCTCTGACAACACTGTCTATTGATGCCGATGCGTACTGGGTTTGACTCGCACGGGTGTTCACGATTCTACCACCGTTCACGAATCCGTGAACGGTGGTAGAATCGTGAACGTGAAGGGTGCCACCCCATCGTTGGCGGACGTGCTGGTCCGGATACTGGAGCGGGTGCCCGCCGTGCGCTCGGCGGTCCCGGAGCGTTCGCGGGGTCCGGAGGGCCACCGGCTGGACACGCTGAGGGTGGCTTACACGAACGGCAACGAGGCGTTGTGGCTGGTGCTGACTCACCCGAGGCCGCTCAAACCCCGGGAAGCGGAGCTCATGGCGCTGGAGCTGGAGCAGCGGGTGTCGGAACACCACGGTGATTACGCGGTGGTCGTCGCCCCTTACGTCTCGCCTCGCTCGGCGAAGATCCTGGCGCGGTCCGGCGTTGGGTTCGCCGATGAGTCCGGGAACTGCCGGATGGTTTCCGGAACGCTGTACATCGAGCGGAGAGGGCTGCCCAACGCTCGCGTGCCGGAAGCCAGGCTGCGGTCGCTGTTCACGCCAGGCGCTGAACGGGTCCTACGCGCTCTGCTGGATCCCGGACTTCAGGGCCGCCGGTGGACCATCCGCAAGCTAGCCGGGGCCGCCTTCCCGGGTGTCAGCGTCGGTCAGGCGCACAAGGTTGTGCAACTTCTGGAGGAGAGGGCATTTCTCCGCCGCGAGGAGAATGGCCTTGTGGTCGTGGACCAACAGAAGCTCCTCGAGGAGTGGTCCGCGAACTACCGCTTTGGCCGGAACCGGGCGACCCGGTATTACAGCCCACTCTCACAGCGCCAGCTCTACGAGCGGTTTCTCGATGTTGCAAACCATGATCCGGAGGGGGGCATTGGCGGCGCGCTGGCGTCGTTCAGCGCCGGTGAGGTGCTGGCGCCCGCCGTCCGCCAACACCGGTTCTTCCTCTACTGGACGGGGTATAGGGAGCCACTTGTCGAACGGTTGAACCTGAAGAGGGTGGACAGCGGCGATAATGTCGTGGTCTACGAACCGTACGATGAGGGTGTGCTCTACCGGCCGCGGCAGGTGGACGCGCCGGTCACCTGCCCGGTGCAGACGTATCTCGATCTGCGCGCCTCGGCGGCGCGCGGCGAGGAGGCGGCCCAGGCGGTCTATGACAAATGGCTGAAGGAGGCCTACACGCGATGAGTCCCGAGCCAGGCCACCACCAGACGGACTACGACCCGAGGCACGTGGTCGCCGCCAAGAGCGTGCTCGTCGAGCTGGGGCAGATCCTGGCACCGTACCGGCAGGCGGTGGTTCTGGTCGGCGGCTGGGTTCCCCGCCTGCTGTTTCCGGAGGCAGAGCCACCACACATTGGGAGCACCGACGTTGACGTGCTCCTCGACCCTCCCAAGCTGCCGGGCCTCCAGTACGCGGACCTGCTGGAGCTTCTCGAGGCGCACGGATACCGGAAGACTGATCGGTCGTTCAAGTTCGAGCGGGACGTCCCCATTAGCGCAAACGAGGTCATCACCGTGGAGCTCGATTTCTTGGTGCCGAAAGGCGTTCGGCGCGGGAGGAGCGGCCGCTTCGTCAAGGACTTCCGGGCCATCGAGGCCGAGGGGGCACGGTTGGTGCTGACGTTGAGTGGGCCGTTGACCGTCGATGCCCGGATGCCCTCTGGGGTGCCGAATCAGGTCAGGATTTCGGTGCCGACTGTCGAGGCCTTCGTCGTCATGAAGGCCCACGCTCTCGGCGGGCGGCTCAAGGAAAAGGACGCCTACGACCTCGTGTTCTGCCTCCGGCACTGCGAAGGCGGGAGCACTGCGGTGGCCGAGGCTCTTCGCCCGTTCAAGAGCGAGGCGGAGGTCCAGCAAGCGCTCAAGATTCTCGGGGAGAAGTTTCGTTCGCCCGAGGATTTCGGGCCCAGTTGTGTGGTTCGATTCCAAGACCCCGCTGATCCTGAGGAACGTGAGTTCATCGCCCGCGACGCGTACGAACGGGTTCAGACACTCTTGAAGGCGCTGGACGATGAAGCAGAGGCATCTCCATGACCACCCAACCCGCCGTTCGGAGGTAAGCCCGGCATCACCGTTGTCAATGGGGAGGGCAAGCTGAGGCGGCCGGGATGCGGAGCTCACTCCGGCGGGCGTGAGGTCAACACTGCCATCAGGGACGCGCCGAGGCGACTCTTGCGTTCCAAAAGCCACTCGGGCCCGGCTGCACAATGCCCTTGAAGCCGCAATCGCGGAAGATCTGCCACGAGTTCGTCCAGCTCTTCCAGAGCCTGGAGCAACTGGCCAGCAATCCTCCGATTGGCGGCGACCCTCTTGGTGATTCCTGGAGAGTTCGCTTGGTCCATCACCAGGAGGTCGAAGAGATCCTTGAGGCGATCGAGGCCCGTGCGGTCGATGGCGGCGTCGATCTTGAGAGCTGCCAGCGTTTCGAGCGGGAGAACCCAGACGCCGATGCCCGGAAGTCGCTCGCACGAGACTCCAGCCACCGAGGGCTCCAGCAGGACATCGACCTTCAGCTTCGACTCCTCCAGCTCGACGACCATCGAGGCGTGGTGCGGCCGAAAGTCCGGGGCGAACCGGTAGCCGAGGTCATGCAGAGCGTTCATCGTGACCTGGATCCCTGCCTCGTAGTCGTCGCGGGTGCCCGTGAAGAAACCGAGGTCCACCGAGATCCTGTGGCCGAAGTACACGAGGGAGAGAGCCGTCCCACCGCCGAAGCGAAGAGGGTATTCTCCAGGCATCCGCCCGATTGCCCGGAGCACCTCGAGGTGTCCCGGGCGCGCCAGCTCAGGAAACCGGAGCGTGATCACGGATCCATTTTTCCCACATGCGGCGTCTGGCTGGGCTGAGGTTCTCGATCTCGTCGAGCAGCTCGCTGACATCGGAAGGATCCAGGAGCCGGATGGCCTCTTCGAAGGGAAGGTCCTTGAGTATCCTGCCGATCAGCCAGCGGCGGCGTGGATCGTTTGTGTCACCCGCCAGAATGCTACGAGCATCCTCGTGGGTGAGGTCGGAGTCCCAGAAGAGCGTCTCGTCGTCCCACCTGGCCTGCTGTTGCAGTGATCGCTCGTACTGTGGGCGGAATCGCGTGGCCCAGCGGGAGAGCTTCCGATCATCATCACTCTCCCATGCGCGGAGTCTTTTCAGGGCGGCCCGCGCAAGCTGCATCGTGCTGTTCGAGAGCAGGAGACGGTGGAACGCACGCTCCACCGATTTCAGGAGCGCGCCGTGGGCCCCGGAGCGTCTCACGACCTCTTCCAGGAGATCGAAGTACTGTTGCTCGCGCTCACTCAAGACCGCTTCCGCGGAGCGCCCCTGCTGGCTCGCCACCGTCCGGACGAAGAATGGGTCCGGCGGCTGGACCACGGTATCGAGGATGCGCGCCATCAGCTCCGGGTCTCTCGCTGCGAAGCCGAGGATCGCCTCCCGGTCGCGGGTGGGATCCACGAGCGGCTTTCCCCACCCGGAATAGCCCAGCAGCACACCGGGGTCGTCCTCGCTCGCACGGGCCAGGGTGTCGAGGAAGCGGTGGATCAGTTTGGAGTCATGGGCTCGGGCCAGGTCCATCAAGAGGCGGAAGACCGGCTCGCTCCCCGTGGGGAGACCGATTCCCCGAACCTTCATGACCACCTGCACCGTGCGGAGGAACCAATTGACGTAGCGGTCAGTGACGGTTTTCGCCACGGCTTCCAGGATCGGCTCGAGACCGAGGAGATCGTCGAGACCGTGCCAGTCCCTCAGCCGATCGGTCCAGCGCTCGAGGCACATCATGGCAAGATCGAGCGAACAGGGATCGAGAGGATCTCCCCGCACCAGGAGCACCTTGACGACCTCGAGCGGTGCAGCACCCGCGTCGAGGAGGTCCCGGAGCAGTTCGACGAGATCGGGCTGTGGGAGTGCCCGTGCCCAGTGCGAGTGGGAAACCGATTTCCGGACGGTTTCCGCGGAGCCCGGCTGCGAGGACAGGACCTTGTCACGCAGGACCGCCCAGAGCTCCCGCCAGGCGAGGGCCGCTGGATCCACCGAGAACGTGACCCGGGCCGCCAGTTCCAGGTACCCGGCGCCGAGGAGATCCCGGAGCAGTTTCGCGACCCGGGAACCGTCGCGGATCGCCGAGCACCACGCCCCCACGTACGCTTCCCATCCCCACGATGCTTCGATCTTCTGACCTTTGGTTGCGGGCTCCGCCAAGAGGAAGCGCCGGGCCAGGGCCGGACCCTGTTCCCTATCGGCTTCCGCACGTCCCATGGATGCGCCGAAGAGGTGGCCGAATGGCGCCTCCTGCAGTACCCAGACCGCCAGATCCCGGTCAAGGAGGTCGGGATCGCCAGCCGCCTCCTTTGCGAGTTTCTCGAGCGAAGCGAAGGAGTGCTCGGGCATCGCCCTGTGGGTCTTCATCGCCTCATTCCGCTCAACCCATGTGGCCTCGGAGACCAGCCACACCAGGCGTTCCTCGAAGGACGCACCCTCGTCGGGATACAGCACTCGCCTCAGGGCCTCGGTACGTTCCCGCCTCTCGCCGGCACTCTCCGTGGACAGGATCTCCAACGCGGAAATCGCCTTCTTGCGGATGCCGATGGAGGAGGGGTCCGTTGGGAAGACCTTCGCGACGGTCCCGACGACTCGATTCAGACCATCCTCGTCGTCCAGCCGCCCGAAGGCCAGAATCGCAGCGTTGACCAGATCTTCAAGCCGTTTTCCAGGAAGATCCTGGTGTCCGACCAGGATTCGTTCGAGTGTCGGAACGAGCTCGTGGTTATACCTCCGGATCTCATCTGCCGATACCGGGACGGCCCGAAGCGGCTTCGGCGAGGAGCCCGACCGGTACCGGAATGTGAAGGAAGATACGCTTTCGTAGACGGCAACCAGTGCTTCCAGTGCCACTCGGCGATGGGCGGAACCACCGGCCTCCACGAGCGCATCGAGCAGCTTCTTCCTGTCTTCCAACCCGATGATGACCTCGGGGTGGCGGGGTACCATGACCTCGGAGAAGGTGCCGAGCATCTGGCTTTCGGGGCGGCCCAATTCGACAGAGGCAGCAGCCAGGTGGGCGAGAATCTGCAGGGCCTTCACCGGCGTCTCGGCGCGCCTCGTCTCCACGCCCCGGAAGACGGCTTCCTCGCAGAACCAGCACAGTTCCTGGAGGGGATCCATCTCCTGGATCTCCCAGAAGTTTTCTCCGAACTGCTCGAACAGCTCTTCAGGAGAGTGACCCTGGAACTTCCGGTGGCGCCGTCGAACCTCTTCCGCTAGGGAGGGCGGCGGATCCTCTCCGAGCAGGGCCTCAAGATGGTCGATTGCCTCGTCCGGAACCACCAGGGCGACTTGGCGGTATTCCACGGCTGCGGTGATCACTTCGGTGAGCGAATGGAAGCGCAGGGCGAGGAGTTCGCGGGCAAGCCTCGTGGCCACGGGCGACCCCTTGCCACGAGCCAGCAACCTCAGGAACCGCTGCATTCCGTCCTCGAGTTCGAGAACCAGACGCACCGTGCCGCGTTGTTGTTCCCCGAGCCACTCCGCAGCAAGGGTCTCGGCCAGAGCAGCCGGCGCCACATCGGCGATGCGCCCGTGGAAGATCACGAGGCCTCGGCGTTCAAGGCTCTGGAGGGTCGAACCCAAGCCTTCTCGAACGATTCCAAACGCCTCCAGGAGACGAAGGAACTCCTCGGCCCTCTCTCCCCGTGCACCAATCGGCCCGAGCGCCGCCAGGAACTTGAGGACCTGGCGTTCCTTGCTTTCAAGGCCCTGAAGCAGGCGATCGATCCAGGACCTGAGCGGCTCATTCTCGTCCGGTTCCTCTGCGGTGAGGGCCTCAGCCGCCAGGGCGACCGCGAGACCGGGACGCCCCTCGGCATGGCGCTCGATCCAGCTTTCCTGGAGGAAATCGAGGTGGATCTCGTTCTCCGCCGGCAACTCCACGAGCGAGCGGAGAAGAGTCTCCATCTCGTCGTGGGTCAGGGGCGGGAGCTCGAGAGCCATTCTCCGAATCCCGGGAGGGAGAGCCGTCCCGGAAACGGCGGCGATCACCGGGAGCTTCAGGGGGCCCGTCACTAGGCGATCAAGGCCCTCGAGCTCCGGGGGCTGATCGATGGCGACGATGGCCCGAGAGGATCCCGTGAGCTGGCGAAGATCGCTGTCCGAGGGCAACACGCCATCGAACCATATCACCTGGCCCTCGAAGGGGCGGAGCGCTTCAAGCAGCGCGCGGGTCGTTCCCATGCCGGGCGCACCGTGAAGGATCAGCCGGCCAGATCCGGCCTTTCCCACCGTTTCCTCCACGGTCTGCTTCACCCGATTCCGCCCGACGAACCTGGCCGGCCAGGGAAGGTCAAGAAGCTTCGCCCGCCGCAGCATCGTCGTCTCGGCTTCATCGAGGGAGAGAGCAGCCGGTCCGCCAAGAATCCAATACACGATCTGGGGGTGGGCCCGGAGCTCCGACAGGAGGCGGGATGCCTCCCAGAGATGAAAGGAGCCCGCGGGAAGCCCGCAGTGTGTCTGCTCGCGAGTCTCAATGAAACTTCTCTGCTCCCGCTCACCCAGCCGCAGATTGGTCACCAGAACGTAGGCGGCCGGGGGTTCCGTCTCGCGCTCGAGGAGGTTGCGGATCTCCCGGTCGATCTTCGAACCAAGGCGGTTCCACAGATCCTTCTCCACGTTCCGTTGCACATCCCGCCATTTGAGCTGGAAGATGATCCTTCCGCGCGGCAGCTCGCCTACCGGGGACGGGAGCTTGAGGACAGCGTCGATGCCGTCGTCCGGGAGGTAGGAAATCTCGTTCAGCCGTAGCCGGATTCCCGGTCCGTGCGCGCTGGCCCACGCCGAGAGCACCGCATTGACCAGCCGAAGGAACGCCTCAGGGCCGCGTTCGGCCAGCCGCCGGCTCAGTTCGCCGGCCGTGACGGGGAAAACGGGCAAACTGTTCATCTCTTCCATCATAGACCAGTGGAGACCCCCGTAAGCATGTGGGTCTGCAAGGCCCACCTCTCAACAGGAGGAAAACGCACCATTCATAGTGGGTCCACCTCCGGAGGATCTTGACGGTTCGTTCCTTGGGGATGACCCGGTACACGAGGCGGTCGTGGATCGCGATGCGGCGGGGGTACGTTCCAGTGAGGTCGGCGACGAGCTTCTCGAAGCGGGATGGCGACTGGTAGGGGTTGGCTCGCAGGATCTCGATGGGCCGTTCCTCCTTGGGCCTCAAGCCCGCCTCGGCCAGGCGGCGTGCGTCCTTCTGGGCGCGGGCCGTGAAGACCACGCGCCAGGGTTGTTGCACAACCCGGGCTCCACCCGGCGCTCCTCGGGGGGCCTGTCGAGGCCCTCGCGGATGAACGCGCGCATGCCGGGAATGGAGAGGAGACACGGCGTTTGCTGAATGGAGCGCCGGTCGTCCTCGGAGAGCAGGACGCTCGTGCCACGATCGTACCCCACGACACGGGCATCGAGTTTGGTTCCTGGGCACGAAGCCGTGGAGCGCGGACTTCAGTCCGCGCGGGCAAGCCAGGGATGCCATTGAGTAATTGTGTGGAATAGGCGCCAAGGAGAACGTCTTCTCCTGCGCGTCGCAGAGTACGCCTTCGTTCATCCCCGGCGTCCGTTTACTTGCGGACCGGGAGAGTCCGCAAGCAAACGCCGTCCTCCTCCGGCGGGCGCGAGGCGGTCGGGGTGAAAAGGGGTTGGGGGCGCCCGCCGGAGTCCGGTGCGGGACGCCTCACTC
>JAADFN010000031.1:0-314 GCA_013152895.1 Acidobacteriota bacterium
AACTATACCTCCGCCAGACGTGACAACCCACCATGGGTTCAAGGGATCTCTGAACGAAATGCTCAAACCAAAGAGAAGACCCCGACCCTTGTTGAAGAGCATCCGCGTCGATGTATGAGCATGGATCGACGCCTTCACCTTCGTTGCTCCTGCCGCTCGTGTTTGAGCCCCCTCCCCCTTCACTCGCGACCCCGCTTCTCATCCACGACGGGGTGGCCGGGTCGAATGCGAGCCAGAATGTGAAGTACCCGATAGGATTGTAGGAAACAACGGGATACGGCGCCGTGACGGTCACGGTTCCCCGGAATCCGCCG
>JAADFN010000031.1:329-9249 GCA_013152895.1 Acidobacteriota bacterium
TGTCTGACATCCCCCACGGATCCCAGTACGTCACCGGGTTCCCCCGGACGTACGCAAACAGGTTGAAGCTCTGCGGGCTGTGCGGGTTGCCGGAGAGCACGTCGGCTGACATGAACCTCGCGATGACGGGGTTGTAGAACCTGGCGTGCATGTTGTTACATATCAAACACTAAGAAAGCCACAAAGTAAACCGCAATAAACCATAAAGGGCTGAGCTGAAGACTGCAACAAAAGCAAGGACTCGTCCGGCGGTCCACACTGACAGCGTGAGATTGTCATCTGTCTCCTGCACCATCCGTGCAATCTGGGGTTCATTCAGTCTCCCAACTGAACGGAGTACGGCGATCCCAAACGGCTCGCGAGGCTTCTGTTGCACGAGATATACCCAAATCTCTGGATACGCGAACCGCAAACGCAAATAGAAAAAGAGTGTTATGAGTCCAAGAGCCGCAAACGACACTCGGCAGGCAACAAGCGCGACTTCGGCAACAGCGGGCAACCACATTTCGTCGTTCCTCACCATCACCAGAGCTGCCAAGTCATGACATTTGTAACCCCAACGTTAACCCCACTCCCATAACCAGCGCCGACAAAAGCCGCCAGTTCTTGATTGCCGCCCCCCCATAATTCGCAAAATACGCGCCACCCCCTATCTCGTCACCACCGACTACGGTAACAGTCAATGCGGAACAAGATCTAGAAGGCCCATAGAACAGCCCCGCTCCTGCAGCAAGGCCAAAGCCTCCACCTGGACCAGTGTCGATTGCTAGCGTGGCTCCTGACGCCGTGATCTGAATCCTGACGGCCAGCGACCACGGAACAAGGCCCAAGCGCTTCATCCACGGAACCGGAATGACCATGGCGGTCGATAGAAACCCATGATTGCGAAGTAACGACCAAACCGGATCATACGGGTACCCTGAGGCTGGCACTCCCCCTCCCGCGACTCTCAGTGCTTCCCATCGGCGTAGGGGACCTGCGAGCCTCCACCCCCGCCGCCTCCCGAACGTGGCGTCCCAAAGGCAAAGTTGTCTCGCGAGAGCCAGCCCCACGCTGCCACCCGCCTGGGATCAACACCGATGACATCAAGGCTGTCATTGAAATGGAAAGGATTCGTAGGATCCTGCGTGATGTCAAACCCCCACGGATCCCAGTACGTCACCGGGTTTCCCCGCACGTACGCAAACAGGTTGAAGCTCTGCGGGCTGTGCGGGTTGCCGAATGAAATCAGGATGGCTTCTGGCACGGTGAGATGCTCGAAGGTTATAGCAACCACAACGACCGGGGAGCCCCGGTACCGGAGCTCCCCGGTCAGAAAATCAGCAGCCTTGGAGAAATGGGGCTGTCTCACTGTTGCAAGGTCAATCCAAACGCCTTGACGAGGAACACGGCCATCTGGTCCCGGCTGACAACCGTATTCGGACAGAAGAGGGGCGGATTGGCGCTGCACCCTGCCGTGATGCCGCGGCGGGCGATCTCCTCGATCCACGGCGCCGTCGGGTCGCTGACCGGGACGTCGTTGAAGATCCCGGTTGCGGCCGGGGGCGTGTAGAGAGGTCCCTCGATCGTCTTGAGCATCAGCACGGCCATCTGCCGCCGGGTGACCGGCGCATCGGGGCAGAAGAGGAGCGGATCGTTGCTGCATCCCACCGTGATGCCGCGCGCTGCGACTTCCTCGATCCAGGGTGCGAAGGGACTCGACGCGGGTACATCGCCGAAGATCCCCACGGCGTTCGGTGGCGAATACCAGCTTCCCTCCTTCGATTTGAGCAGGAACACGGACATCTGGCTGCGGCTGACGGCCGCCGCCGGACAGTAGCGAAGTGGATCGGTTGCACACCCCCCGGTGATGCCGTTGGAGTACAGCGTCCGGATCCAGCGCCGCGCCCAGAAGCCAACCGGCACGTCGGAGAAGAGCGGATCGGACTCAAGCGAGAAGTCGATTCCCCCGGTGTCAGCGCCATTGACCACCGTCACCGGCGTGCCGGAGGTGACATCACACCCGCCCTCGCACGGTATGTCGTCGTACAGCTCGTCCTGATAGTTCCCAACGGCCGTCGTGACGTAGTACGTCCCCGCGGTTTGAATCGGGATCGTGTAGTGCCCACTGTTGTCGACCCAACTCGAGGCGATCAGGGTCCCACTGCTGTCATACGCCTGCACGTGAGCGCTCCAAATGGGATGGCCGGTGAACGCATCCGTCAGCACACCGGAGATGCTGCCAAAGCGGTGGAGCGCAAAGTCGATGCCGGTCGTATCGGCGCCGAGATGCACCCCGATCGGGTTTCCCGTGTTGACGTCACACCCACCCTCGCACGGAATGCCATTGTAGAGAATATCCTCGTACAACGTGTCCGAAGCGACGATCCTGTACGTTCCTTCGTTGAGCCCGCTGAACGAGTACGTGCCATCTGCCGCGGCCTGCATTTGATTCTTGAAATGGCCCTGAGAATCGTAGAGCGTAAGCACCACATTTGCGATGGGTGCGCCGGAGGCGGCATCGGTCACGCGTCCAAGGATTCGCCCAAATTGTTCGAGCGAAAACCCGATCTGCGTGGTTTGGCCCATTGTCACGGAGATACCGGTCCCGGTTGCCGGGGCACACTGCACCGGACATTCGATGCCCGAGTAGAGCTGCGATACCCAAAATGGAGGATAGTTCTGAGCGTCGGACGCCGTGGCGAAGTACGTGCCGGTGGGCAGCCCAACGAAGTCGAAATGCCCGAGGGTGTCGCTCCCTGTTTGAAAAAGGAGGGCTCCTGTGTCGTCGAAGAGCTCAACCTGCATGCTGGCCAGAGGAACGTTGTCCACGCTTGTGACGGTTCCGGCGACAATACCCCCCTGGTCGAGGGTAAAATCGACCCCTGTGGTATCGGCGCCGGTGGTCAGGGTAATAGCCGTCCCCGTCGTGGGATCGCACTGCCCAAACGGGCACGCTATGTTCTGGTAGAGCTCACCGATGTAGCCCTGCATGCGGGCGGTTGCAAAGTACTGGCCAGCATGGAGGACACGAGACGTAAAGTGTCCCTTCGTATCGGTCGTCTCCGAATCCTCATACGAACCGGCGTTGTCATAGACATCAACTGAAGCGCCCTTCAGTGGGGAGCCGTCGGCCGCATCGGTTACAGATCCCGAGATATGGCGCAGCTTCGGGAGGGAGAAATCGATGTTTGGCGTCTCCGTTGCCAGTGCGACATCGATCGGCGTTCCGCTCGTTGGATCGCACTGGCCCGAACATGGAATGCCATCATAGAGCTGTTCTCCATAACCACCAGAATTCCACCCCTCATTGCCCAGGGCTTCGTAGGTGCCGGGCCAGAGACCGACGACGCTGTAGCTCCCGTCGGTGTCCTGCACCTCAGCTGAAGTCGCATAGTTCCCCGCATTGTCGTAAACATCTACCTCTCCTCCGGACACGCCCAACCCCGTATCCTGTCCGGTGACGTGTCCGGTAATCGAGCCCCCGAGATCGAGGGTGAAATCGATGTGTCGGGTGATCTGGCCGGAGACCACCTGCACCGGGGTGCCCGTCGTGGGATCACAGCCCGCCGGACAGGGAATGTTGTCGTAGAGCTCGTCCAGATAACCGGTAACGCTCGGCTGGGTTTGCGTTCTGACGAAGTACGATCCCGGTGTGACGTTGTCGAACCGGTACGTTCCATCCGCCGCCGTGGTGTCCCAGGAGACGTAGTTGCCCGTTGTATCGATGAGATCAACCTCGATGCCGGACAGCGGGCTCCCGTCCGCCGAAGCCGTGACGGTTCCACGGACGGCGCCGAGCCGCTCCAGCGCGAAGCTGATCCCGGACGTCGTATGCCCGTCCATGACATGCACCGCGTTGCCGTCCGTCCAGTTCGTCCAGAACTCAACGGGAATATTGTCGTAGAGCTCATCCTGGTAGCCCAGCTCGTTCCAGGTCCTGACGTAGTAGTCCCCCGTCCCGAGCCCGGTCATCGTGTACGTGCCAGACGCGCCGGTCATCGTCTCGGCGTCGAAGAATGGGCTGGAGCAATAGACCTCGACCCGCGTGTACGGAATCGGATCCCCCGTCGCCTCGTCGGTCAGCACGCCCGTGATCGCGCCGGAGCCCGTCGCGGCGCTGACCTTCAGCGGCCGGTCCGGATTGAGCGGCGGTTTCACAACCCAGGTGTCGAGACGCTTCTGCAGCGTCTGAAGCCGCTGGCGGAGCTGCTCGATTCTCGCCAGCAGGGGCCTTACAACCGTCCAGTGCAGACCCACCAGCGAACGCTGGACCGCCCCGAGCCGGTGCTCGAAATTGACCACCCGGTAGGAGAACGAGGGCGGCGGCGCAGCGCCCCTCCTGGACACGCTTTGCAGGTCGGCGTCCAGTTGGGTGATCCGGGCCTCGATGCCCGTCAGCGCCGTGCGGGCCGTGGCTGCCCTGGCGCCTCCCGGAGCGCCGCTCTGACCGGCCAGTCCGATTCCTGGCATCATGGTCAACGCCACCAGCAGAACGCAACCAAGAACGATGCGAGCGAATGATCGATTTTTCGACATGATGTCCTCCGAACAACCTCTTTTCCCGCTCAAAGACGCTACCGTTCCCGGAAGACATCTTCGACTGGAGTTAAATCAATTTACCACCGGAGCACACCCAACACAAGCGGTACAGACACACGCCGTCCCGTCGGCATTCCCCTCCCCGTTGCGTGCGGGACGCGCCGCCCCCATCGTTACGGCGCCTTGCCTTTGGGCGGGTGTTCCCCTACATTGAAGGGCCGAAGGGAGGGACCATGATTGAAATCCGTATCCACGGGCGCGGCGGGCAGGGGGCGGTGATTGCATCGCAGATCATCGCCGAGGCCGCGTTTCGTGAAGGTCTTCACGTGCAAGCCTTTCCATCGTTCGGGTCGGAGCGGCGGGGGGCACCGGTGGCGGCGTTCGTCCGGCTCGACGACGAGCCGGTGCTCGTTCGAACCGAGATCTACGACCCGGATGGGCTGATCGTGCTCGACCAGAGCCTGATCCTACAGAAGCTCGTCGATGTGACGCAGGGGCTCAAGGACGGGGCGTGGATCCTGATCAACACCCCGCACCGGCCGGAGGAGTTCGCGCACCTCGGACCGTACACGATCGCGACGGTCGACGCATCGCACATCGCGCTTCAGCACCGGCTCGGATCGCTGACGGCGCCGATCGTCAACACGTCGATCCTCGGGGCGTTCGCGACGCTGACCGGCCTCGTTTCGCTGGACAACCTCGGCGAGGCGATCGCCGCAACGGTACCGATCAAGCCTGAGGCCAACATTGCGGCGGCCCGCGAGGCCGCCGCTGCTGTGACGACGCTCGCGGCGGCTGGAACGGGGAGGTAAGGCATGGTCGATCTGAACCCGAAGATGTTGGAAGACATTCCGGTCACCTCGTACTCCGACAACTCGACGGTGCTCATCAAGACCGGCGCGTGGAAGTACGTGCAGCCCAGCTACGACGACAAGCTGCCCGCCTGCTCCCACCAGTGTCCGGCAGGCAATGACATCTCCAAGGCGCTCGACCTTCTCGCCCGCGGGGAGATCGCGGCGGCCGCGCGGCTGTGGCGCGCGGGGAACCCCTTTCCGGCGTCGCTCGGCCGCGTGTGTCCGCACCCGTGCGAGGACCAGTGCAACCGCAAGGAGCTCGGCGGCGCGATCGCCATCCACATGATGGAACGGTTCCTCGGCGACCGCTCGCTGGAGCCGGGGTTTCTTCCAGAGCCGAAGCCGGCGACGGGAAAGAAGGTCGCCGTGATCGGGGGAGGCCCGGCGGGGGTTGCCGCGGCCTACAACCTGGCCCTGGCGGGCCATGAGGTCGAGGTCTTCGACGACAAGCCGGCCGCGGGCGGCTACCTGCGGACCGGCATTCCGGATTACCGCCTGCCGAAGGACGTGCTGGACCGGGAGCTGGCGCTCGTGGAGAAGACCGGCGTGCGCTTCAGCGTGAACACGCGGGTCGGCAGGGACGTCGACTTCGATGAGCTCCGCGCCCGTTTCGACGCGGTGATCGTGACGGTCGGCTTCCACGGCTCGCGGCCGCTCGGCGTTCCCGGCGAGGAGCACGAGGACGTCTACAACGGGGTCCATCTCCTGGAGCGGATCCTCGCCGGCGAACGCCCCACGCTGCCGAAGCGGATGGCCGTCGTCGGCGGCGGCAACACGGCGATGGACGTCGCCCGCTCGCTGCTGCGGATCGGCGTCGAGCCGATCGTCGTCTACCGGCGATCCCGGATGGAGATGCCGGCGATCCCGACCGAGGTCGACGAGGCGATCGCCGAGGGGATCCGCTTCGAGCTCCTGACCGCACCGAGCCGCGTGGTCATTGGAAACGGGAAGATCACCGCTCTCGAATGCCGCAAGATGCGTCTCGGCGAACCCGACGAGTCGGGCCGCCGCCGCCCGATCCCGGTAGAAGGCTCGGAGTTTGCAATTCCGGTCGGCGGCGTCGTGACGGCGATCGGCGAGACCGCCGAGCTCGACTTCCTGCCCGAGGAGACCCGCGACGGCTGGCGGATCGCCGCCGATGACCGGTTCGCCACGCCGGCCGAGGGAGTCTTCGCCGCCGGCGACGCCGCCTTCGGCGAGGGAACGGTCACGGCGGCGGTCGGCGAGGGACGGCGGGTTGCCATGGTCGTGGACGCGTTCCTCGCGGGACAAGAGCTTCCAGCTGCTGCGCCGCCCACCCAGGCCGCGTGGGAGCGGCCGGTCAACATCGATCAAACCGTTCACGTCGAGCAGCTCAACCCGGCCTACTTCACCGCGGTGCCGCGGCCGGAGATCTCCGAGCTCGATCCCGCCACCCGGCGAACGTCGTTCGACGAGGTCGTCCGGGGCTTTGACGAGGAGGAAGCGATCCGGGAGGCGCGGCGCTGCATGGTGTGCGGCACTTGCAACGAGTGTTGCAACTGCCTCTTCTTCTGCCCCGACGTCGCCATCCACAAGCGCAGCGGCGCCTTTGGATTCGACATCGACGGGGATCACTGCAAGGGGTGCGGCATCTGCGTGGAGGAGTGCCCGCGCGACGCCCTGTCGCTGGTGGAGGTGAAATCATGAGGATGGTCATCAAGGGCAACGGCGCCGTCGCCCATGCCGTGAGGCTGGCACGGCCCCAGGTCATCTCGGCCTACCCCATCACGCCGCAGACCTCGATCATCGAGGGAATCGCCAGCATGGTGGCCGAAGGCAAGATCGACGCCAAGTTCATCAAGGTCGAGTCGGAGCACTCGGCCCTCGCCGGGTGTATCGCCGCGGAGTCGGCCGGCGCCCGGACGTTCACGGCCACCTCGGCGCAGGGGCTGGCCCTCATGCACGAGGTGATCCACTGGGCGGCGGGGGCGCGCCTCCCGATCGTCCTGGCCAACGTCAACCGGGCGATGGCCCCGGGATGGTCGATCTGGACCGATCAGACCGACTCCCTGTCCCAGCGGGACACCGGCTGGATGCAGGTCTACTGCCAGTCGGCCCAGGAGGTCGTCGACTCCGTGATCCAGGCCTACAAGGTTTCGGAGAAGGTGCTGATGCCGACGATGGTCATCCTCGATGCGTTCTTTCTCTCCCACACGTACGAGGATGTCGAGGTGCCCGAGCCGGAGCTCGTCGACGGTTTCCTGCCGCCGCTCGATCTGCCGCAGAAGATGGACCTGGAGCATCCGGCAGCGCTCGGCAACCTCGTCTTCCCAGACCGGTACATGGAGTTCCGACGCAAGATGGATCTCGCCCACCAGGTCGCACTCGGCGTCTGGGACGAGGTGGGGCGCGAGTGGGGCGAGCTGACCGGCCGGCCGTACGGCCTCGTCGAGCAGTACCGGATGGACGATGCCGAGCTCGTGCTTGTCACGGCGGCCACCACGGCGTCGACGGCGCGCGTCGTGATCGATGCGCTCCGCGACGAGGGCGTCGCGGCCGGGCTGCTACGCCTGCGCGTCTTCCGGCCGTTCCCCTCCGGGCTGATCCGGACGATCCTCGCCGGCCGGAAGCAGGTCGTCATCCTCGACCGGAACTGCTCGTTCGGTCATCACGGGATCTTCCACCAGGAGATCAAGTCGGCGCTGTACGAGCTGTCAGCCGGGCGGCAACCGGAGGTGCACGGCATGATCGTTGGCCTCGGCGGCCGGGACGTGAAACCGGAAGACATACGGGGCATGCTGATGGGCGTGTGGGAAGGCCGGATCACCGAGCCGGTCACCTGGTGGAACGTGCTGGACGCCGAAAGCGCCGAAACCGGCGCCGTTGCGATGGGATGAGGAGGCGGCGATGGCAATAGACATCACGACGTACGATCCGAAGAACCTCCACCTTCCCGAGTTCGACATCCTCCATTCGGGACACCTCGCATGTCCCGGGTGCGGCGCCGCGCTCGGCATGCGGCTGGCGCTCAAGGCGCTCGGCCCGAAGACGATGGTCGTCATTCCGGCGTGCTGCTGGGCGGTGATCAACGGCCCCTACCCGTACGAGGCACTCGGGGTTCCGGTCCTCCAGGTCGCGTTCGAGACCGCGGCCATCTCCGCCGCCGGTATCCGCGCCGCGCTCGACGCCCAGGGCAAGGAGGGCATCACCGTGCTGGCCTGGGCCGGCGACGGCGGCACCTTCGACATCGGGTTCCAGTCGCTCTCCGGCGCCGCCGAGCGCAACGATGACATCATCTACGTCTGTTACGACAACGAGGCGTACATGAACACCGGCATCCAGCGCTCGTCGGCGACACCGTACGGAGCCTGGACGACCACCACGCCCGTGGAGAGCCCGAAGCCCGAGCCGAAGAAGAACATGGTCGAAATCATGGCCGAGCACCGGGTCCCATACACGGCCACCGCCTCGATCGCCTTTCCCGAGGATTTCGTTCGCAAGCTCCAAAAGGCGCAGCGTATCCGCGGGGCCAAGTTCATTCACCTGTGGAGCGCGTGCCCACCGGGACACAAGTCCGAGGAGCG
>JAADFN010000031.1:9392-10444 GCA_013152895.1 Acidobacteriota bacterium
CACCTCGAGCCGTACCACATCGAGAACATGCGCCGCAACATCGAGTGGGAGTGGAAGCGCCTGAAGGCCAAGGTCGAGATGGGCGAGAAGCTTCCCCTGCCGCCCACGCTGGTGCATGCACCCGTCGACGAGGGCGAGCATACGCCCCCGGCGAAGTAGCCGGGACACCACGAGACGCCCCGGCCCGTCCGGGGCGTTTCTCTTGCCTTACCGGGCGGGAGCAGCGCGAAAGCAAGGTCAGTCGACAACGCGGAGGGGGGTTGCCTCCAGGTAGGAAGGCTCGATGGCGCCAAGGATGACCCGGCCGTTCATGTACTGGGCGACCGGGAGGCCGAGCAGGTAACAGAGCGTCGGCGCCACGTCGGGGAGCTGGGAAGGCTCGAGACGTCCACCCGGGATCACGCCCGGACCCTCGAGCACAACGACGCCGTTGGGACAGCTCTTGGGAGAGGTATGCCACCGGTGACCCGCTCCGAGCAGGCGGAGCAAGCGTTCCAATGAGTCGGGGGGCGCCAAGCCGTACGGGGACACAAGCGCGATCATGGCGTGGTTCCCGGCAAGGCGAAGAATGCGTCCCACGTCTGCGTCGAGGAGCTCCAGCATGACCTCCTGGAGCGCCTCCTCGCGTGTGTCGCCAGGCCCCAAGGGTGCCAGGAGGCGGCGCATCGTGCCCAGGGCGCGGAGGTGGATCCAGAGGTTCGTCGCCGGCCTCGCCGCCTCGGCCGAGGCGATCGCGGCGGCATCGGCCCGCACGGCAGCCCAGACGGCGCGCCGCTGGCCGCCAAACGGCGCCAGGGCGCCGGCCAGCGAGCGTCGGAAATCTTCATCGACGCGCCCCGGCGGGAGCGGCTTCAGCCCGGCAACTCCCCACCGGTCGTTCCAAATCCCGGGCCAGCCGATGACGGTCGTCCGCACGCCCGCCGCCCCAAGCCTGGCCCAGAGAGGGGGGATGTTTGCCGGCGGAGGAGGACCCCGCCGCGTCACGGCGAGCGGAAGGACCCATCGTGATCCGACCGGCGTCCATGGAAGGAGACGCACGGGACCCGCGAGGA
>JAADFN010000032.1 GCA_013152895.1 Acidobacteriota bacterium
GAACGGCTCGGGATCAAGACCGCGGGCCGGCCGTAGGCCGGGCCTCCCGGGCGCTGACCGCGGGCCTGCTGCAAGCAGGGCCTCCCGGGCGCCCCTCGACTCATGCCGAAACTGTCGGCGGCGCGTTCGATACAAGCCCGCATGTCTCACCGTTTCTGTGGCGACCGCGAAGACGCACGCCACCTGCGGAGGAACACCTGTGTCACGCCTTCAGTCACACCCTTGGCTCCCGATCACCCGGCGTGCCTGCATCGTGCTACTCTTTCTCCAAGCGCCATCGTGGCGCTTTCGATCTTCAGGAGGGCCGATGAACGACGTCAAACCACCGATGAGCGCCGACGAGCTGCGAGACCGGTTCGTCCGTTACCTGCGGTACCAGCGTGGCTTGCGTCTCGACGAGGCCGGCCCCGCCGAGTACCTCGCCGCGCTCGAGCTCGTGGTTCGCGACGTGCTGATCGACCGTGCAATGGACACGCAACGAACGTACGATCTCGTCAAGCCGAAGACCGTCCACTACCTCTCCATGGAGTTCCTGCTCGGCCGGCTCCTCCACAACAACCTGATCTCGACCGGCCTGCTCGAGCCCGCACGCGAGGCGATGCAGCAGCTCGGCCTCAACCTCGACGTGATCACCGAAGAAGAACCCGATCCCGGCCTCGGCAACGGCGGCCTGGGACGGCTCGCGGCGTGCTTCCTCGACTCCCTCGCCACCCTCGACTACCCGGCCTTTGGATACGGCTTGCGGTACGAGTACGGCATGTTCCGGCAGGAGATCCAAAACGGCTGGCAGGTGGAGCGGCCGGATACGTGGCTCAAGGGCGGCTACGCCTGGGAGATTCCGCGCCCCGACCTGACAGTCCCGGTCAAGGTCGGCGGTGGGGTGGAGTGGCACCAGGGCGCGAGCGGCAAGTTCCGGCCATCGTGGGTCAACTGGCGCGTCTTTTACGGCGTTCCCCACGACATCCTCGTCGCCGGCTATCAGACGGGAACCGTGTCGATACTCCGTCTCTGGGCTGCCGAGGCGCCCCGGGAGTTCGACTTCCAGATCTTCTCCCAGGGGGATTTCATCAAGGCAGTCGCGGAACGCGAGCGGATCGAATCGGTCACACGCGTGCTCTACCCGGCCGACGAGGTCGAGGCCGGCCGCCGTCTCCGCCTGCTCCAGGAGTACTTCCTCGTCGCCTCGTCGGTCCAGGACACGATGCGCCGTTTCCGCGCCCGGTACGGCGAGGCGTGGGAGCTTTTGCCCGACGCGGTCGCGTTTCAGCTCAACGACACGCACCCTGCGCTGGCCATCGCCGAGCTCATGCGCTTCCTCGTCGACGAGGCCGAGCTCAGGTGGTCGAAGGCGTGGGAGCTGACCCGTGCGGTCTGCTCGTACACCAATCACACGATGCTCCCGGAGGCGCTGGAGACGTGGCCAGTCGGATTGATGGAATCGATGCTCCCCCGGCACGTCCAGATCATCTACGAGATCAACCGGCGGTTCCTCAACGGGCTCTCCCCGGCGATCCAGCAGGACGTCGAGCGGCTGAAGAGGCTTTCGCTGATCCACGAGGACGGGGAGAAGCGCTTCAGAATGGCCCATCTGGCGATCGTAGGCAGTCACAGGATCAACGGCGTTGCACGCCTGCACACCGAGCTCATCAAGACCCGCCTCGTTCCCGACTTCGCGGCCCTGTGGCCCGACCGTTTCCTCGCCATCACCAACGGCATCACACCGAGACGCTGGCTGGGCGCCTGCAACCCGAGGCTGGCAGCGATCATCTCGAAGCGTATCGGGCCCGGCTGGCTTCACAACCTGCGGCGGCTCGTCGAGCTTGCCCCGATGGCCGGAGACGCCGGGCTCCAGGAGGAGGTTCGCCACGCGAAGCACTCCGCCAAGATCGACCTGGCGCAGACGATTTCCGAGCTGTGCAACGTCACGGCCGACCCGGACTCGCTCTTCGACGTCCAGATCAAGCGCCTGCACGAGTACAAGCGGCAACTCCTCAACGCCATGCACGTCATCGCACTCTACCGGCGTCTCAAGGCCGACCCGTCGGCCGCGGTCGTCCCCCGCACCGTGATCTTCGCTGCGAAGGCTGCGCCCGCGTACCACATGGCCAAGTTGATCATCCGCCTGATCAACGGCATCGGCCACGTGGTCAACAACGACCCGGATACCGCCGGTCATCTCAGCGTCGTCTTCCTCCCCGACTACCGCGTGACGCTGGCGGAGAAGATCATCCCGGCCGCCGATCTCTCCGAGCAGATCTCGGCCGCCGGGTGGGAGGCGTCGGGAACCGGCAACATGAAGCTCGCCCTCAACGGCGCGTTGACGATCGGCACCCTCGACGGCGCGAACATCGAGATCCGGGACGCCGTCGGTCCCGAGAACATCTTCATCTTCGGGCTGACCGCCGACGAGGCGCTCCGGCTGACCACCGTCAGCCAGTACGACCCGTGGAACTACTACCGATCGGATCCGGAGCTCGCCGGAGTCATGGACGACCTCCACACCGGCCGCTTCACCCCCGGCGAGGAGCACGTCTCCAGGGAGATCTGGTCAGCGTTGATGGAACACGGCGACCGCTACCTGCACCTCGCAGACTTCCGTTCCTACGCCGACACCCAGGCCCGCGTCGCCGCGCTCTACACCGATCCCGCCGCATGGACGGCCATGGCCATCAAGAACATCGCCGCCATGGGTTACTTCTCCTCCGACCGCGCCATCCGCGAGTACGCCGAAAAGATCTGGAATCTCCATCCCGTTCCGGTCAACGCGAACCCCAAGATGCCCACGGACACCTCCACGTAACGGCACCACGGACGGCGACCAAGGCCGCGGAACGCTCCGTCCACATCATTCCTGAGTATCTCGTGCCACCCGGGAGCGGCCCATCACGGTGCTGACGATCCGCGAGACACATCATGGCCCACCGCTCGTGGTCATGCCCGGCCCGGTCCGGTGATTGATATCACCTCTTCCGGATACCCGTCCGTGCCGTCGCACGCACCGTCCCCCGTCGGCCAGCCGGCCCAAAGCGGGCAATCGAGAAGGCGCCATCGGGCTGCCGAGCCGGGGCCCGGATTCCGGAATCACCTGTTTGGGTGATGACGGCGCAACTCCGGAAGATGTATTCACGGTAATAGATGTCACGTTGTAATCACGGGGCCGGATCACGGCTCGTTCGGTCACCAGGCCGGGCTGCTCACGGTCGCCGTGGACAGTGAGATCGCCCGGCGGCGGCGAGCCTCCGGAGGTCCAGGAGGAAAGGGGGTGGCAGAGAGAGCTTATTGAAGGAAGGATCGAAGGCTGTGACGGTTACTGGTGCACTCCGCACGGATTGTGCCGGTCCCGCCGATGATGGCAACCGAAAGGAGAACACGATGGGAAAGATTGAATTGCAAGAGGCACGACGGCTGGCTGGACTGGAGTTGAACGGGTTGGCAATAACCGGGGCGATCGCCGTCGAGGAAATCGGTGGCGCACGCGTCGGTGCGAGAGGCACCACGATCTACGATCCCAGCGGCGAGCCACTGTTCTACCGCGTACCGTTGCACCGCGGAAGGGGAAGGATCGGCTTTACCGACGTGGCCGCGGACGAAGCTTTAGGGGAGCCACTGCTCGCCACGACGTACGGTGCGGCCTGGGACGAGACGAAGATCAAGCGGGAAGCCATGGTGCACGCCAGAAGGCTGCGGCGCAACCTCAGGTACACGAGGATCCGGTTCGTCGCCTACAGCTATCCGAAAGTGGCGGTCCAGTTTCTGCACGGATCCGAAGAAGTGTTGATGCTGGAATGGGGATCATGGGCGAAGGTGCCACCAGCGAGTGTCGGTGACCGTCACCCCATGGAGCCCGGAAACTTCGAGAGATGGTCGTTGCTCGAAGAGATGCCCGATCGGGTCCGGAGAGCGAACGAAGAATCGTTCAGAGCTCGTGTCGGCGCCTGGCGCGAGGCGACCGCCGTCCGGGCCTTCCGGGGGTTGGATACCTTGCGGGTGAGGCCCGATCTGGTGCGGATCAGGCCGGAGATGATTCGTCTTTTCGGCTCGAGAGAGCTCCATTTTTCGGGAGACGCCGGCACGCATCATCCGTGTTATGAGCTCACCGGCCAGGCCACAAGCGTCTGGTGCGTGGCGGCAAGCACGCAGATGCTCCTGGCGTTCTGGCGCTACGGGTACACCCAGGACCGAATCGCCCAGGCATTGGGGCTTGGCACCCGCGCTCATCCGAGCGGGCTGCCCTACTCCCGGGTCGGGGACGTCGTGACACAGATCGAGGCCCTGACCTCCCACGCCCTGGACGCCACCATGGTTGTCAACCCCGGGTTCAACGTCTTTCGCGACGAGATCGATGAGAATCGTCCATTGATCAGCTTCATCCCCGGTCATTCACGCACGGTTGCGGGCTACTATTACACGATACTTCATCTGCCCGGGCAGCTCGCGTTCCGGGGTCTGTTGGTGTACGACCCGTGGCCCCCGAACACCGGTACAATCCACAGGTATGAGAACTTCAACGTGCAAACCTACCAGTACGCGTACCACGCCCATCTGACCCTGGTGTGACCGTGTCCATGGATCGTGAGCTGCACGCCGTGTTGCGGAGAGCTGCGGAGCTCGTGCGGGCTGGCGTGGCCGGTGATCCATGGGTCCAACTCCACGGACGCTTGCGCGATCCGATGGTGGTCGTCCACCCCTGGGGCGACGCGCAATCCTGGCTCGTTCCCGTCACTGCCGGAGACCGGATGGTCGGCTACGTGCAGTTGAATCCCGACCTTCAATTCATGCGATACGTATCGTTCCAGAGAGTGCGCGGCAGCTTGAAGGACACACCGTTGGCGGCGGACTGGTTGGAAACCGAGCGTATCCGGGAGCGGGCGGCGGCTTTCGCCAGGCCTGACGAGATACTCGATGAGCCCGTTCTCACCTACGACCGGTATCCGGATCGGCTTGCATGGAGGGTCCAGGCTCGAAGCACGGATGGTGGAACGCGGGAGATCATGGTTGCCGGCGACATGGTTTACGAACCGGTCCAGCCCGGTGACGTGATCGGTGGTCCGGGAAACCAGGGAGCACCCTGATACCCGGATACGGCAAAATGGTCGGCCCCTGCCATCGAGGCAGGGGCCGATTCATCTTGGGACTTCCGGGCCGGCCGGAAGGATCAACGATGCGTTGGGCCGAGCCATCTTACACGCCGTTGTCCCTTCAGCTCGCAGCCGCCCATCGGCGAGATCACCGCATCTTCGACCTCGGCCGTAGTTTTCGTGAGGGCGGGAGCTTGTACACGGTGCCACGTCCGGTGACCACGGCCGAACCTCCCGGGGTTTCGATCCGCCACGCAGGGAGGTAGCGGGGAGCAATGCCGGGGCCGGAAACCGTATACGCCCGAGCTTCGCTCAGATCCCGAAGCCGCAACACCGCAGCGGATCGGCGGATGGCCTCCCGCTCGTCGAGCAGGGGGCGCGGGCTGAACCGGTCGATCTCCTGGAATTCGCCGGTGTACGCATTGACGAGAACCGCCAGCGACGGAGCTTCCCCTCGGCGGGCGAAGGGAACGATGTAGTAGCCCCCTCGCTTCGGGTTGACGAGAATGGGCGCCTGGGGCCGGGCGCTCTGAGCTCCGCAGAACGGTTCCATTTCGGCAAGCCTCAGCTTCCGGATCCAGCGTCTTGCAAACGCAGCCGCCTTTTCGGGGGGGATCGGCCGGCCCGTCATGATTTCGCGCCTGACGCGAACGATGCCCCTGCGAGCGGGGGGCTCGATCACCGCCACGTATTTCCCGTTGAAGGCGCTGCTGGCCTTGTTCACGGGGCTGAGCTCGCCAAGGAAGATACTGGCCGAAACGTACCTTTCGAGGGGAGGATCGCCCAGGGGGACACCCGGATCGACGAGCCAGACGTACGTGAGGTCCACCGTCGAGTGGGTCGTCGGGTCCTGGTCGGTGACGATTCCCCTGATGACGATCCAGTGTTCCCGGTGGGCGGTGTACGAGTTGTGCGGATCCGTGTCAAGCAGCAATGGTACCGGGAAGTTGTTTCGGGTCATCCAGTAGGCGACCGAGTACATGAGCTTGTTGGCGTTCGTACGGGCATAGACGACCCAATGACCGGAGGCCGGGGGCGGACACAGGCTCATCAGTGCGCCTCGCAACCCCGCAGGGTCCGTATCCCATGCCGTTTCGGACTTGTTGGCCAGGATGGACAGCCAGGCGTCGGCCTGACTGATGGTGCACGCCCCGGAGGGGTATCCCTGCATAACCATTTCCGCCGTCGCGGGGCCACACCACGTCACGGCTTCCTCAGAATGGGGCGGAACGCTCAGCAAGACGCTGTGAAGCTGAGCGAGGCACGGAGACGTCCATAATGTCACCAGGACCGTGCCGAGGAGCGCTCGTTGTACGGTTCTCCAAGCCGGAGTTCTCATGGTTGTGCTCCTTTCTGTCCTACGGCGCGCACGTCGAGCCGGTGATATTGATGGTCACCGATTGATGGGCATCGCCGCGGATGATGTAGTTATACCCGTTGATCGTTCGTTTCCAGGTCCGGAGATAGAATGTGTACGCACAGTCACAGGGTGCAGACCATCCGCTCGGGGGCACGATGGCGTTGACAACGCCGCTCCACAGGAAAGGTCCTTCGGCATTGACGTTCGACGCGTAGCTGTCGCTGAAGATCGACGCCGACTTGTTGTGCCCCCAGAGCGCCCTCAGGGAGTAGCTGAGAAGGTGATGGTTTGGATCGTACGCCTTGATCCGGAAGTCGAACGTGTTGGAACCCGATAGGACGATCCCGCATGCGCTCACCGGTCCCCCGGGGACCTGCCGGACCGCGAGCACATCCGTGTCCACCGGGCTGTTGTCGATCATCAATGACAGGCTGTTCTTGGCTGCCGGGAGAAGGTGGGTCAGCGGCGTGTACGTCGCTCCGGTCTTCTTGTAGAGCTCAACACCGAAGGTGTGCAGGCCGTTGGTGGAGCTGTGCCAGCGCATCATGAGGAACGACGGGTACCAGCGGTACGGCGCTCCCGGGTATTCGGGAGGAATCGCGTAGTAGCCCCCTCCCCCGGGGACCGGCCCAACGGGGGTGAGCTCGTACGTGCTCGTGGCCGGGTTCCATCGATAGGCCTTCCACCCGGACTGAAGGGGCGTCGGCGATCCGCCGGGCGAGGTCATCAGCACCCGGTAGTGCGTCGCTCCGAGACTCTTGAAGTTGGAGAGATTGCCCAGGATATTGATCGTCCCACCGAACGGAGCGTGAGTGACCTTGAAGAAGTAACCCGGACCGGTGGTTGCGTAGCCATCCACGATACTGGTGGAAGGCACGTGGCCGACACCGAGGAATACGGGCTCTCCCATGGGCAACTGGGCGAGCTGGACGCGCATCAGCTTGCTGTCGGTCGTCACATACGCGGTACCCGAGGCGAGGTTGAAGGTAAGAGCCGAGGGTCCGGAAGGCAAACCCGTGATGATGGGGCTGTGCGTCACGGTGACGAGATCGATGAGAGACACCTGCCTGGCCGGATTCCTCTGAACGACCCAGAGGGAGGTCTCCGCCGGATCGCTCCACGAGAGGAAGAACGGCGCCGTGAGGCCCGTGGCGACGTTTCGCACGCGGGTTCCGGTGGAAAGCTCGATCTCGGCGACTCGCGAGCCCGTTTGTTCCGTCACGTAGGCCAGGGTTCGATCCGTCGTGATCGCAAGGCCTACGGGATGGCCGAGGCCGCCGGTCACCGGGACTTTCACGCCGGTCGTCAGGTTGACCTTCCAGAGCCGGCCGATATCGTATCCGACCACATAAGCAGTACCGTGGGCTGAATCGAGGGCCAGTTGCTGTGGTGCGCCAAGGTTGAAGGTGACAAGGCTCCTGGCTCCCGTGCCCAGGTCGACTTTCCACAAAGCCCCGCTGGTACCGGGGTCGTCGCGAGTCGTGACATACCCCGTGCCGGAATCGAGGTCCAGCGCGATGTCCTCGGGATGGGAGAAGCCGCTCGCGAGCGTTGTCACGGCACAGGTGGGCGGGCTCGCGACCTCGCAGCCCGGAACGAGGTCCATGCGCCGAAGCGTTCCCGAGTTGTACTCGACGAAATACAGGGCGTTGGCGGTGGGATCGTACGCAATCCCGACCCCAGCTCCGAGCCCTGAGGCGAGCTCGGTCGTGGTTACCGCTGCGACCTGGCTGGCGAGGCACACAACGAGTACGGCCACCAGGAGGGCACACGCAACAGCCGGGGACCCGTGATGCACGTGGGGGGTGTGGTGTTTCATGAAGACATCTCCTTTCTTTCAGCCGGATGTCCCGGCCGAGGTTGACGAGCTCCCCCGGAAGACGGGGGCCGCAGTGCTCGTGAGAGTCACCACGGTTTTTCATCTCCCGTTGGTGCGAATCCCGGGGACAAATACCGCGTTCGTCCCCGGGAGGCGATCCGATGTCAGAGGCCTCTTGAGGCATATGTACCGGTTCACCGTCCGGGGGTCATCACCCAAACAGGTGATCGGCCCGGTACAAACCCACCGATCCGCCGGCGGTAGCACGCCGATCCAGTTGTCATCACTTGAATAACCCGGAGGTACGTCTCTGGCCGCGCGGAGCGTCAGACCAGATCGCGGGGGGCCTCGGGAGGTTTGACCGGGACGTAGAAGCCCGACGAATCATCGGGTCCCTTGATGGGCGCTATGGCACGAAGAACGAGTCTCACGAGGTCGCTTTGGCGCCCGGCGCCGGTCTTGCGGAAGATGTTCGAGAGCTGGGAATGCACCGTGTTTCTCGAAAGACCGAGCGTGTTGGCCGCTTCGGTCAGGTTCTTCCCGGCAAGAAGCTCCATGACGAGCCGCACTTCGGCCCCGGTGAGGCCAAAGAGGTCCCGCACGAGATGGTCGACGGGAGTGTGGAATCTCTCCGGATCCGTGATGAACAGGATGGCGATGATGGAGCCTTCCGTCATGGGCTGGCAGCTTCGAGGAAGCGGGAGAACAACGACCTGGTAGTCGGATCGGCCCGACGGCCTGGGGAGCCGGAGAGCTCTTCCCGCGGGTTGCTCCGCTCGCGACCGGGTTCCGCTCGCCTCGCGGATAGTGGCTCGAAGCGTCGTGGTATCGCTGTGGCTGGCTGCGGCGGGTCCGTCCTCGCGGATGGTGAACCCGTCGTTGTTCCTGCTGATGCGGCGTGCCTCGCGGTTGACCAGCAAGGGACGGCCCTGCCCATCCATCAGAACGACGCCCGTGGCCATGCGATCGAGGGCGCCAGCCGTGACGTCCGACAGTCGCTCCGCTCGCAGGATTCGGCGTTGAACGGTGACCGCCCGGGCCATGTGGGGAAACAGCTCGCGGAGGGTCTGACGCTCCAGCTCCGTGAACGGCGTAGAATCCGTCCCGCGGGCGATCCAGAGAGCCGCGTACAGATCTCGTTCTGCGAGGAACGCCGCTCCCGCGGCCTCGACGAGCCCCGCAGGCTGCAAGAGGCGCTGAAAAACCGTGGATTTCAGGAACTCCCGTCCCCGAAAGACGACCCTGGTTGAGAGAACCATCTTGAGAGGGCGGCGCCGTGCCTCCATGACGAGCTCATCGCCGTTCATGTGGCGCTCGTTATACGCGCTGACGACCTCTTCCGGGAATCCTGTGAATGCGCTGATCCGAACCGTGTTCGTGAGGGGGTCGGTGCAGTGCAGCCATACGGCAGCCGATCCAAGGATCTCCCGCATTGCCACCAACGCCTCGTTCCAACGGCCGGGCTTCGTTGCGGCCTCGTAGATGAGCGGGATGACCGAGGCGATCTCGGCGGCATCGTTCATGCGAACCACCATGGCGGGGGTTCTCCCTCACACGGGCGTGCCCGTACATCCCGAGACCGCTCACGGGGGCGAAGGAGACGTGAAGTTGAATTCTGGTTCTCACGCCAACTCATCCACGGCCTTTGTCGTCCACCGAGCATATCTCCTATCTCCTCCCGGTCCCTCCAGCTCCGATGCGCCCGCCGGGCTCGCTGAGGCGTTCGTCTCCGAGCCACAATCTTTGATCACGCCTATATGAATCCATGTTACTCAACCTGAGACACTCGCGTCAATACGACGTGATCTTCGACACACAAACAGGGTGCACAACGAGGGGAAGCGGACGCCGGGGAGGCGGCCGAGCCTGCCAACGACGATTCCTGTGCAACCCAGCAACAGTGGAATCATCCCCAACTCGCGGGCGGGGCTGTGGAACAATCCCCACACACCACCCCTGGTGCAGCTGCACAATCCAGCGTTGCCGGCGCCGTTGCGGCTTTCACAACCTTGAAGACGGTTGGCACGGTTCTTGTATTTCTAATGAACGCTGTGTGGGTGCGAGCACTGAACATCCGAAAACCGGGGAGGTGAGAACATTGTCACATTCCAGAGCGAGGCATCTGGTTCCGGTCCGGCTGGTAGGGATTCTTGGGGCGCTCGTTGTCGTGGCATCCGCCGGCGTCGTCATCGGTGCCAGCATCATCGGTTCAAAACACGATCTCTCCACGACGGGTGGCGACCCATACTCCGACCGGGTCTGCGTTTTCTGCCACACTCCTCACCACGCCAACGACACCCTGCCCATTCAGGCGCCGTTGTGGAACCGGTTCATCGACACCAACGAGACCTTTACCGTGTACACAAGCCCGACCATGGACACCACTCCGGGCAATCCAAATACGACGGTTTCCATGCTGTGCCTCGGCTGCCACGACGGGACCAATGGCACGGCGGTGGTCAACGGCATCACCGGGAGCACCAAGCACGACCTGATCAATGCGCCCGGCCCGGGGGGGATCCCGGACACGACGTCGGAGCCCAACTGTCGGCGCTGTCACGGCCAGATGTACGGCGACCCGCCGGCGGTCTGGCAGGGAACGGATCTTTCCAACGACCATCCTATCGCCATGACCTACCCCACCTCGGCGCAGGATCCAATGTTCAACACGCCGCCAGATCTCAATACCGGATGGGCTCTGGTTCCCCTCTACAACGGGAAGGTGGAGTGTCCGACCTGCCACGATGTCCACAATCCGGCCAATACGCCTTTCCTCCGCATGCCGAACGATGGCAGTCAGCTCTGTGTCACCTGCCACATCAAGTGATGATCTCGCGAAGCGGCTGGGCGGCGGGAAAGAGGTGCGCGACGCCAACGGTTGTTACCGTGAGGGTGAGCGCCTCTGCTATCCGCGGATCGAACTGGCTGCCCGCGCACGCCTCGATCTCGGCCAGCGCTTCCTCGATCGTGCGACCCATCCGGTACGGCCGCGGCATCAGCATGGCGTCCAGGGCATCGGCCACCGCGATGATTCGGCTGTGAAGCGGAATCTCCTCGCCCCGCAGGCCGTCCGGATAGCCGCCGCCGCCGAAGCGCTCGTGGTGTCCCCGCACCACCGGCGCAAGGTCCGAAACCAGCGGGATTTCCTCGAGCATCTCTGCTCCCACGACGGGATGTTGCTGGATCCGCAATCGTTCCGCCGCATCCAACGGCCCTGGCTTGCCGAGCACGCTCTCGGGGACACCGATCTTGCCGATGTCATGAAGTGATGCGGCAACTTCCAGGCGCTCCAGGGGCGGGCGTTCGATTCCGAGTGTGCGCCCGATGTGGTGACACATATGTGCGACTCTCGCGGAGTGTCCCCGCGTCACGGCGTCCTTGGCCTCGAGCGCCGTGGCGAGCCCACGGATGATTCCCAGGTAGTTTCGCGCCTCCGCCTCACGGTAACGCCGGCAGCGCAGGCCCAGGGCCAGGTTCGTCGCGAGCGCCTCGATCACCAGCAAGTCCTCGGCCGCGAAAGCGTTGACCTCGGGGCTTGCCAGCGTCAGCACGCCAAGAAGCTCACCGTCGTGTTCGATGGGTACGCTGGCCGCGGACAGGCGACGGTACCCGAGAACCGACACCGGGCCGAAACGGCCGTCGGCCTCCACGTCGTTGACGACGACCATCTGGCGGGTGGTGGCCACCCATCCGGACAGCCCCTCGTGCAACCCGATGGTCGGCACATCGGGGAAGCACCCCGAAAGTCCCTGGCTCGCCATGAGCTCGAGAGCATTCCCCCCTGGCCTGAGTATGAAGAGCAGGCCAACGGGGCAGCCGATCTGAATGCAGGAGCTGGCAAGCGCCCGTTCGTAGGCCCTCGCCCCTTGCTCCAGGAGATGGTGGCCGGCCACGACCACCGAACGAAGCCGCCCGAGGGCGGTGCCGGTCGGTGCGTCTTCCTCCGGCGTTACAGCATTCCAAAACGCCTCGGCCTGCGAACTTTTTCCCACTACTCCCCTCCCGGGTGGTTGAAGATCCGCAGATGCGCCCTGTCTCCACCCTGTCTCCACGTCATAGCAGGAATCATGCCGGGTCAATGGCAACCACTCACCGTCGCACAGGAGAACCTCCTGTAATTCCGGCTGTTCGAGATGCTCCAGGAGTTAATCCGCGCCGTGTTCCCCCCGGCGTTGTAAGGGGCCGGATCGGACGTCAGGACGATGAGCGCCTTGCGGTGCCAGCCGTGGGGTACCGCGGAGTGACACCACGCGCACTTGAAGGTATTGGGAAACGCCGCGGAGTGGGTCCCGTGCAGGTTGATATACCCTCCCATCCACCGGGAGAAACCGGTCTGGCCGGTGCTGCTGCTCTTTCCGGCATAGGTCTTGTAATCGTGACACTCGAAGCACAGGCCGTTGGGAGTGTTGATCCCGCTGCTCGCATCCCAGGGCTTTTTGAGCACCGGTGCGTTCGCCGAACCGTGCGGGCCCTGGACGCCCGAAGAATCGTCGTTCCCGTGGCAGTCGGAGCACACCATGGGCGAGCTCTTGGTCCATGGCGAGCCCGCGACAAAGGTCATGTAACGGCTCGTGCTGTTGGTACGCGGCGTGTTGTTGGCCGTGGTCCAGTCAGGGGGTTGCGTCGCCGTCTGGTCAGTCATGACCCAGTGGTAGGCGTCGTTATTGACGTTGAACTCCAGCGCCTGGTCGGTTTCGCCCGTCGGCAGCGAGGTTCCATAGGCAAAGGAGCTGTGGCACTTCAAGCAGATCTGGTACTCCGCCGACGCGGCCGCCGGGTGCGAGGTGAAATTCGCGGAGGTGAAAACGGACCACTCGTTTGGAAGAGAGGCCACGCCGACCCCCGTGGCGCCCGTCAGGGCTCCGGCCAGACCCGCCGAAGCCGGAGTGTGCAGGCCGGCCTGCGCCCGGTGCGTGTCGTGGCAGTCGAGGCAATTGACGTGCCGGTTCGCCCCGGAGAAGGTCCCGTCGTTGAAGGTCGCCCCTTCCTCGGCCACGGTATTGTGGACGGAATCGGCCTCCACCGGGTGGCTCGATGCCTTGGCGATCACGGTCGCCACGTCCTTCCCCGAAAGGTTGACTCCCGTGGTCCCGTTTCCGTGACAGTTGTAACAGATGAAGTCGGAGGCGTTTCCTGCTGGGTTGATCGATCCCGAAAGTAGATCTGGATAGTCGGAGAAGTGGACGGCCCCGAACGGGCTGGAAGAGGCATCCGGTCTGCCGTCGCCACGATCCGCGTGGCACTTGGTGCAGTTGCGTTTGAACGTGGAGCCGTCGTGAATCGTGTAGGTCCACGTACCGTAGGCGTTGGAAGTGTAGTTGTGGGCCGAGGCGCTGAAGGCCGTCTTGTCGATGGTAGGCCTCCCCGAAGCCACGGCGTTCTTGTGGCAGGAGACGCACATCCCGCCGTTGGCTTGGCTGGCGTCAAAATCCGTCTGGGCAGGCGTCCCGGAGATGATCTCGCCGTTGACGTTCCGGCCCACCGCCCGGCTCGCCTGGGTCGAGGCATCCTGATGGACGTTGTAGTTGTGTGTGGTTCCACCGGGCGTGTTGTGCACGTGATCCGGGTGGCACATGTTGACGCAGGAACGATCGGCGGGCGCCACCGCCGAGAGCGGCGCCGTCCAGGCGACACCGCTGTCTGTGAAGCTGTCGTTGACACCCAGCACGGAGCCAATGGAATGCCGGCTGGTCTTGGCCGTCGTGCCATTCATGCCCTCCCAGATCGTCGCGTGGCACCCTGCGCAGTTTGTGCCGCCCTTGCTCTCCGTGGCTGCGAAGCCCCGATTGTGGGGATGGCAGTTGACGCAGCGCGTGCCAGCATTGTGGGTGTGATTGCCACTGGCGTTGTTCCGGTGGTACTTGGTTCGTGTATGACAGGCTTCGCAAATGCCGTCATCGTAAGGAGCCGGCGTCGGAGAGGTGACCCCGAGGTAGCTCCGGTTCGGATTCGTTCCCCCGGTCCTGTCGTCCTCCCAGAACGTGATGTCCTTGGGACCGCTCGAGGGCGTCTCGATCGTTCCCCGGATCAGGTAGATGTTGAGCGTCCTGTGGGGCGTATGGCAGGTGAGACAGTCCACGGCCCAGTTGCCGTACTTGGTCCCCGTGAATTGGCTCGAATGGGTCGCCAGGTTGTGGCAGTCCACGCAGAGCTCGGAGCCATTCGTACGCCGGAGGAGCTGCCCGCTGCCCGCCGGCCGCGTCCCATTGTTTCTCACCGAGACGCCCCGGACCGCGCGGGCGACGTTGCCCGCTGCATCGGTGACCTCGACGGTGATCTCGTGCCAACCCCGCGCCAGGGCCGTCAGGTCAACGTTGAACTCCCATACCGAGCAGTTGGTTCCGCAGTCGTAGTTGGAGTTGACGGTCGCCGTCGTCGATGGTGCTCCCCCATCCACGTACCAGGCGAGCGGCGTGGCCGCAAGACCCCCCTCATCCCACACCTGGACCTTGACCCGCTCCGTGCCGCCGACCACCGCCCCCTGCGCGGGCACGAGGATGAGGACCGTCGGCGCGACGGTGTCCGCGCCACACGAGGGAAGGGTGAACGGCCCCAGCACCTCGGGGTTCGAACCGGAGACACCATCGGGATCGCTGAATGTCACGCGTACCCAGTAGCTCTGGCCCGCGGTCAGGCCGGGAACCAGACACTGGCGCGGAGAGCCGCCGGAAAGTGCGCTACAGGCCACCGTTCCGGGCCAGCTATTCGCCGTGTTGTACTCCACCTGCGTGGCGCCATCACCGTTGTCGTCTCCCGTGAATCTGGACGTCACCGTCAACTCCGAGCAGGAAGACACCAGAACGTCGGACCCGACGACAACCGTATTGTTGCCAGCGAACGCGATCATGGGAACAGCCAGGATCATGGCGAGGAACGGTCCCGTCAACGTACGTCGAAGCATCATGGCCCGTCCTCCGTGAAGGTATTGCTGTCGGCGTAATGAACCCCGTGGCACGTCAGGCACTGGACACGGCCCCCGGCATCCAGGCGAAGGTTATCGGAGCTCACACCGTCCCCTCCGCCTCCCCCCTGGACGGCGCCGTTCCCGTCGAGGGGCACCGAGCGGTCGTATCCCCGCCCGTTGGCATTGAGGGCCACGCCGACCGGATGACTCTTCCATTTCCAGTCGAAGACCTCAACCTCGTTGTAATCCATGGTCCAGAGGGAATGACAGTCACGACAGAACTTGTCGCCGCTGGTATTGTCGCCCTGATCCAGGGGCGCGCGGAGGAAGGGATACGACGCCGAAAACCGCCAGCGCTCTCCCAGGACGAAGGTCCCACCGGAGAAGGTTACCGTCAGGCCGTTGTCCAGGGGGACGCCGGTGCCGATGTCCGCTTCACCGGCCCAGGTGGAGCCGCCGTCCTTGGAGTACCGAAAGTGGGCATTGGCGATGGTGATCTCGATCAGGTAGGACGAGCCCCCCGCACCGGTGTACGTCCCGCCCACGGTAACCTGCCCCGTACTGCCCAGGGAGGTGATGCGTTCCGGCGGTGACACGCGGAGTTGGCCGCGGTTGCTGGCCCTGGCCTTGTGCTGATCGTGGCATGTGGAGCAGACGACGTTGCCATTCATGATCCGTTTGACCATCTCGGGATTTGTTGGCATCTGGGCGCCCCACTGGGACGCATCGACCGGAACATCGAAACGGTGCGTCGTTCCCGCCTGGCCCGGCACGGCCCTGTCCGACGAGTTGATGGGCAGAGCGGACGCAAGCCCGCCGGGGCTGTGACATGACTGACAGAGGTTAACGTTCCCGGCCGAGGTCGTCAGCGAGCCGCCCGCCGCATGGTGCCCCGTGTGGCATGAGGCGCAGTCGATGCCGAAGTACCAGTGAGGCGGGTCCACGGCCTGGACGGTCGCGGTCCCGGCGAGAAAGACGCCGATGAACACCAAGACCAGCGTGCGGCGCCGGAGAGCTGCCCACCCGGCAAGAGCGAGCAGCATCGCCATGAGGGCAAGGCCCCAGGGACCCACGGTGGGGATGCTTGCCGCCTGTCCGCCTTCGCCCGAGAGCGTGGCCGTCACCGGACCACCGGACGACGTGCTCTCGACGGTCAGAGTCGCTTCCATGTGGCCCGTGGCATCCGGTGAGAACCGGACCTCCAGGGTGCAGGACTCCCCCGGCCCGATGGTGGCGCCGGTACACGGGTCGGCGACGAGAACGAACTGGGCGGCGTCCTCACCACCGATCTGAACGCTCGTCACGTCCAGAAAACCACCGCCGGCGTTGGAGAGCGTCAGGGTCCCCGGACCGCTGCTGTGACCCACAGCTACCGTTCCGAAATCCAGGCTGCCTGGCGACAGCTGCGCCAGGGCCGCGGGCGCCGCGATACCCCTCGCCTGAAGCGCGACCGTCTGGGAACCCTCTCCGCTGCACTGGAAGCTCAGGTCTCCCGCCACCCGGCCGGACCGGACCGGATCGAAAACAACCGTGGCGGTGCAGCTTTCACCGGGCGCAAGTCCATCGCCGCAGGTGGTCTGCGTCTCGAAGGCGGCGGGCCAATGGATACCGTAGATCCCCACGGGGACAGGACCCGTATTGGTCAACTTGACAACGCGGGGTTCGCTCGTCTGTCCCACGGTGACATCTCCAAAGTCAAGAAGCGCCGGACTGGCTTCGGCCTGGGGAACCTCGGCTTCGGTGCCATCGAGCCGGAAGATCTGGACGCTGGAGGAATTGACAGAAGCTATCGCGAGACGTGGCGGGTTCTCCAGCACGGCAAGCCCCATGGGAGTGTGAAAACGCCCGGACTCGTCCCCGTACGTCCCCAGGCTTTCCCGGAAGCTGCCGTCGGCGTTGAAGGTCTGGATCCAGCTCTGGAAGGCGTCGGAAACGTACAGCACGTTCCCCGGTCCCACGGCGACACCGGCGGCCCGCGTCAGCTCTCCTTGACCATTGCCGAGGGAAGAAATGCTCTTGAGAAAGTTCCCCGCAGGATCGAAAACGAGGACCTGGCCGAGCACGGCGTCAGCCACCAGAACCTCTCCCGCGGGCGACCAGGCCAGCGCCACCGGTTCGCGAAATTCGCCGGAATTCTTCCCGCGCCGGCCGAAGGTGGCGGTAACGGTGCCCGACCCGTCGAAGGAAACCACCCGGCCAGTGGCGCCGTACAGGACCCAGATCCGATGGCCGGCCTGGTCGATCGCCACGTCGGTGACGGGACCGAGGGGAGCCCCAGGATCGAGACTACTCAGGATGCTGCCCGTGGCGGACAGCAGAAGCAGTCCTGTCCGGGTTCCCACCACGAGCCGGCCGAGCCAGTCCCCGGCCACGGAGGTGACGCCAGGGACCCGAACGGTTCCCAGAAACTCGCCCGTAACCGGGTTCACGAAATCCAGCCCGTCCACGGCCGCATCTGTCACCGCAAGGTCGCCCCACTCGTTGACACCGACGTCGAACGGAGCGGCCAGACCGCTGTCCAACGCCGTCTCCGCTACGGCGTTCGAGATGGTGAAATCCAACGTCTTGGAGGAGCTGTTGCCGCTTGGATCGCTGGCGGTGCACGTGACGGTTTCCCGTCCCGGAGCGGCCGGCGCGTGATACGTGGCGGCGCCGCCGGAGCCGGGCGACACCGTGCCAAGGGCCGCAGACCAGCTGAAGGTAACGGGATCCCCCTGCGGATCTACCGCAGTCGCCTGCAACTGGGCGTTGCCGTCGACCAGAACCGGGTCATGGTCGACGGTCAGCGAGGTGATCACCGGCTCCTGGCCGGCGGTTGCGCTCACCTTGATCACGACCTGGGCGCTGGTGGTCTGACGGCCCCCGCACAAGGAGGTTCCGCTGTCAGCGAGTGTGATCGTCACGGTGACCGTTCCCTCCGTGGACGGCGCCCTCCAGACGGCCGAGGCGGAGTATGGCGAGCCGCTGACCCCGTTGTCGATACTGTCGAAGGAGCCGAGGGATGCGTCCCACTGGGTCAAGTCCGCCCGGATGACCTGGCCACACCCGGTGGTGCAGGTGCCGGGACAATCGGGATCGTGGGCATCGACGGCGAGCGATACGGTTTCACCGGGTTTCACAACGGATGGCGTGGCCGTGAAGGTATCAATCACCGGTTCGGCCGCTGGGAGGACGGTCGCTCCGGCCACCATCAGCGCTCCGGCAAGCAGAATGCGAAGATGGGGAATAATCCCCAAATCTCCGCCCTTACCGGTGATGATTCCCCAGCATTCCACGATTCGTTCCCTCCCTCCAAATATACCTGAGCAAGAACCATTCCGCCAACGGGGCTTCGCGCGGTGGCGGCGCCAAGAAGGCGCGAGATCGTCTCGCCCCTGAGAACACGCCTCGTTCATGTACCGCAAAGACCACGTGAGCTGCGATACAATCAACGCGCCGGGGAGGGTCCACGAGTGTCATCCGAGCCGTCCGCAACGAGCCACCGCTTCCGATTGCCATGGTCCCCGCGGACCTTGCTGATCCTGGTGCCCCTGCACCTCGTGGCCTTCCTGCTCCTGTACGTGGCCGTGCTGCACCTCGTCGTTCACGAGGTCGCCATGACGTACGAGGCGGAGAGCGGAGCGTTGCTCAACGCGGCCGTCAGCAAAATCCACTCCTCCATGGTGTGCTCGCAAGGAGGCGGCCTGCACGAACGGCTGGGGGACTTGATGGTATCTCACGAGATCCTGGGGCTTTCCGTCTTCAACGCATCGGGGCACCCCGGTTCTCCCGTCAGGCCGCCCAACCCCAGGGTATCGGCCTTTCTCGCCACTGACGCCGACGAGAATGTCCGCATCGACAAGAACGGGGGAAAGACCACGCTGATCGCCATGGCGCGAATCCGGGCGACGAGCGAGTGCAAGCCGTGCCACATCCCGGGAGCGACCATCGGCGCGCTGATGGTCACCCGGGATATCAGCGACGCCTTGAGTGCGACACGCCGCCGCACGGGGATCGGTCTCGCCTTGCTGATCGGGGGCTGGGCCGGACTCGTGGTCGTGGTCAACTTCGCCACGAAACGTTTCGCCACGGCGTCCGTTGACGCCCTCAAAGCCAGGGTGGCGGCAGAGCCCCCCAGTGCGGCGCCCACGACCGGCGTGCGGCTGGGCATGGACTCCCTGTCCCACGAGCTCTACCGGAGCCTGGAGAGCACGCTTCGCGAACACCGCAAGGAGCGCGCCGCCATGGAGAGCCGTTTCGAAAACGCCGAGCGGCTGGCCAGCATGGGGCAGCTCGCTGCGGGACTCGCTCACGAGATCAAGAACCCGGTGGCGGGCGTCCAGGGTGCCCTCGAGCTTCTCGTCGAGGAGTGCCACAACGACGATCGGATCGACCTCTACCAGCGCATGCTCGACGAGCTGAGGCGGGTGAACGAGACACTTCATTCACTGCTCCACTTCGCCCGTCCCCGGAAACCCCAGCGCCTCTCGACCGACATTCCGCTCCTCCTCAAAGACATCGCCGACCTTGCCCGGCCCGGGCTTTCCCGCCGGGGCATTACCCTGAGCATCCGGGTGGATGAACGCGTGCGGACCTTCATCCTCGATCCGGGCCAGATTCGCCAGGTCGTCGTCAACTTGATCACCAACGCTGCGGACGCCATCGGTAGCTCGGGGAGCATCAAGCTCCTTGCAACGCCCTTCCCGGAAGGGAATGGAATGATCCTGGCCGTGGTGGACGACGGTCACGGCATGGACGAGGAGACTCTCAAGGCGGTGTTCGAGCCATTCTTCACCACCAAGCTGCACGGAACGGGGCTCGGACTGGCGGTCGCCCAGAAAATCGTCGAGAAGCACGGTGGGAGCATCCAGATTACCTCGGCGCCGGGAGAGGGGACGACGGTCTTCCTGCTGTTCCCCGATCCGGGCGAGGAGATTTCGTACAGCGGTGGAACGGAGGCCTGAGCCATGGCATTGATTCTGCTCGTGGAGGACGAAGAGCTGCTCAGGTGGGCGCTGAAAAAGAGGCTTGCCAAGGCGGGACATGCCATCGACGAGGCGGGCTCCCTGGCCGAGGCGGCCGATCACCTCAAGCGTCGCCAGCCGGACCTGATGTTGCTCGATCTGGCACTCCCGGATGGCCATGGGCTCGATTTCTTCGAGGATCACCAGGCCGACCTGGAAAGTACCGTCACGATCATCATGACGGCCGTTGGCGAAGTGGAAGATGCCGTTCGCGCCATGAAGCTTGGCGCCTTCGACTTCCTCTCGAAACCCGTAGATACCACCGAGCTCCTCAAGCTCATCGACCGCTCTTTGGCCCGCCGGCAGGAGTGTCTCACCGCCCAGGTCGCCCGCCGTGAGCAGGAGACCCGGACGAGCACCGATATCGTGGCACATTCGGCCGTGTTCAAGAAAGTACTGAACATCGCCTGCCAGGTCGCCCAGTCCCACGTCGACACCATCCTGGTCCAGGGGGAGAGTGGCACCGGGAAGAACGTGGTCGCACGCTATATCCACGCGGTTTCGCAACGCCGGGACAAGCCGCTCCTCGAGATCAACTGTGCTGCGCTTCCCGATCACCTGGTAGAGAGCGAGCTCTTCGGCCATGAACGGGGGGCATTTACCGATGCCAAGACGAGCAAGAAGGGAACCCTCGAGCTGGCCGCGACCGGCTGCCTCGTCCTCGACGAGATCAGTGAGCTGAAGCTCGAAGTCCAGGCCAAGCTCTTGCAGTTCCTGGAATCCAGGGTTTTCCGGCGTGTTGGCGGACTGCGGGAAATCCACGTGGAAACGCGCGTGATCGCCTTGACGAACCAGGACCTCCGGGAAATGGTGGCGGAGGGCAGGTTCCGGGCGGATCTCTACTACCGGCTCGCCGTTTTCCCCATCACCGTTCCGCCCTTGCGGGAGCGCCACGAGGACGTTCTCCCGCTCGCATGGGCCTTTCTCCGGAAGTTACAACCGGCGCTCGGACGCCGTTTCAACGGACTGACACGGGAGGCCGAAAACCTGTTGCTGGGGTACTCGTGGCCCGGCAACGTCCGCGAGCTGCGCAACGTGGTGGAGCGGGCAATGATTCTCGAAAAGGGCCCAGAGATCACCCCTTCGTCCCTGATCCTCGATCCGGAAACCGGGGCGCCCGCGCCTTCGGGCAGAACCGAACCCCTGGCGGGGATCGTCCCCCTCGAAACCGCCGAACGAGAGCTCGTCCGGAGGGCCATGCGGGCGACGGGAGGCAACCAGACACGCGCGGCCGAGCTCCTGGGAATCACGCGGGATCAGCTCCGCTACCGGCTCAAGCGCTTTCCCGAGGCCAGCGAGTAACCCACGTGGCACGATCCTTGCTGATGCTGCAGTGCAGGTGGAACGATGCGGATCGCGATTCTCGACTGCTCGCCGTTGACGGCGTGGACCATTGTACGGCTGTTGCCTCCGAATGTGGATTACGACGTGCTGCCCTCCTTCGAAGAGGCACATCGCGTGCTCTGCGAGGCCCCGCCGGACGCGGTCCTCATCGGTCTGACCGCCGGCCGGTTGCCGTGGGAGGACCTCCTCGAGCTCTGCAGGTCCAACCATCCGGAGATTCCCTACCTTCTCTACTATTCCCTCAACGCTCTCCCGCCGGGAGAGCCCGTGCCGCAGGCGGTGGCCAACGCCGCCGTTTCGCCCGTGGAGATCGCGGAGCTGAGGCTGGCCGTTCGGGGCCTTCTCGATCGCGCCAGGTCCCAGGATCGTGCCACACGATCGCCAGGGTAGGCATCGTTTGTTTCCCAGAGGAGGCCGAACAGTGTTGAAGCAGATTGCCCGAATCGGTTCCATAATGCTGGTTGCCGTTGGCGTCTCCGTCCCCGTTGCGATTGCGGGCCACCATCCGCAGCTCGTCTCGGTTCAAGCCTCGAAGTGCACAAACTGCCACGGCGACCTCCTGCGGGGCATGGTCTCCGTTCACCCTCCCGCCAAGGAGGACTGCACGAACTGTCACGACGTGCAGATTACTGCCACGAGCACGACGATCGGGCTCAACGAGAAGGAACCTGCCCTCTGCCTGGAGTGCCACGACGGCCTCCAAAAGGCCGTCGACGGAAAGCTGGCGAGCCCCCATCCGCCGGTCGGCGACTCGTGCCTCAACTGCCATTCGCCCCACGCAAGCGCCAACAAACACCTCCTCAACGAGGCCATTCCCGCCCTGTGCCTCGCCTGCCACGATCTCGATGAGCTTCAACCGAAGCACGGAGGGCAGCTCACAGAAGACGTCAATTGTCTCGCCTGCCACTCCCCCCACGGCAGCGATGCGCCCAACATGTTGCGCGCCAAGCACCAGCATCCACCCTTCGGTGCGGGAGAGTGCGACGCCTGCCACCGCAAACCGTTCGCGGGCCGCGTCAGGCTGCGCGCGTTCGGCGCCAAGGTGTGCACCGCATGCCACGGAGAAATCATCAATCCCAAGGCCGTCAGTATCCATCCCGCCCTCGACCGCCGGCGGAACCGGAAGGTCTGCGTCGCCTGCCACGACCCGCACATGAGCGACAATCCTTCGCTCCTGATCGTCACCGGCCCCGACCTTTGCAAGAAGTGCCATCCAGGTATCGTCAAGGCTGCTCGCGCCGACACGGGTCATCCGGCCGCTTCCGAGGATTGCACCAACTGCCACAAGCCTCACGACGCGTCCCAGCCCAACCTCCTGACCGAAGCCACGCCGGCTCTCTGCCTGGAGTGCCACGATGCCGATGACGCCCAGCTTCGCAAGGCGCACCTCGGCGCGGATATGACCACCCTGCCGTGTGTCAGCTGCCACACGCCCCACGGTGACGGCAACAAGTACCTCCTGGCGAAGACCGTCCATCCGCCCGTGCTCGATGGCTGCGACACCTGTCACGAGGGGGCGTACAACAAGCTGATGGACGACGGGGGCTCCGCCCTCTGCCTGGAGTGCCACGACGATATCGGCGAAGAGGCCAAGAAGGCCAAGTTCCCCCACCCGGCGATGGAAATGGCCGAGTGCACCGATTGCCACAACCCCCACGCTAGCGCCCAGGACCACCTGGTGAAGGAACCGTCCGGCAAGGAGTGCCTGGCGTGCCACGACGACATCGGGCCGGGCAAGAACGAGGTGGCCCACGGCGTGATCACGCTGATCGGGTGCCGGGTCTGTCACGAGCCCCACGGGGGTTCCAGGCCGCACCTCCTGCGCATGGATCCGGACGCGCTGTGTCTCAGCTGCCATGACGCCAAGCACTCGCCACCCCCGAATTCCACGAAGCCGGTCAAGGTGCTCGGTCAGTTCGAGATACCCGCCGAGATCGCCCGGGTCATGGCATCTCTCAGACTCAGCCCCGACGGAACCCGGGACCACCCCGTGACCAACCACCGTGTGCTGGGAACGCCGAGCAAGAAGGAGCTCAAGCGCAACGATGCACACTTCAAGGGAGAGCTCCACTGTCTCACCTGCCACAATCCCCACAAGGGGGCGTCGCGCCTGCTGCTCCGCTGGGGAGCCGCCAACTCGTACCAGGCCTGTGCCCACTGTCATCCCAAGTGATTCGGAGGCATCTGATCCATGAACCGACTCATCTTCCCTATTCTCGCCCTGGCGCTGGCCGCCGGGACCATCGGCTGTACCACCATTCCCAAGGCGGAGCCCACGCAAACCAAGAGCCGTGAGCAGAAATACGCCGCGTACGTGTGGCCCCCGCCCCCCGACCAGCCCCGTATCCGGCTCGTGGACATTCTGCACAGCCGCCTCGACGTGGAACCCAGCTCGCACTTCGAGAGAGTGCTTCTCGGTTCGAGCCCCCACAGCCCGTGGGACTTCCTCAAGAAGCCCTTCGGGGTCGCCATCGACAGCCACGACCGTATCCTGGTGACCGACCCCGGGACTGGCGCCCTGGTGCGTTTCGACCGGGCCGGCCGCAAGATGGACGTCATCGGCGTCAAGGGACCGGTCCGCCTCAAGGTCCCGCTCGGCGTCTCCATCGGACCCGACGGAACCATCTACGTGGCGGATGCAGGCCTGACCAAGGTCGTGGCCTTTTCCCCGAAGGGCAAGCTGGTGAAGGTTTACGGCCACGAGGGTGAGCTGCTCAACCCCACGGATGCGGTCGTATCCCCGGATGGGACCAAGCTCTACGTGACCGACTCCAAGGCCCACAAGGTCGTGGTATTCAACGTGGCCAACGGCAAGATCGTCATGAGCTTCGGTTCCCGGGGCACCGAGCCGGGCCAGTTCAACTTTCCGACGGCCCTGGCCTTCTCGCCCGACGGCGATCTCTTCGTCGTGGACCAGATGAACTCCCGGGTCCAGGTGTTTACCGGTGATGGCGATGTCCTGGAGACTTTCGGCGCCCTGGGCGTCGGTTTCGGAAACTTCGTCCGGCCCAAGGCCGTGGCCGTCAACCACGACGGCCTGGTCTTCGTCACCGACGCCGCGTTTGGCAACGTACAGATTTTCGATTCCGACCTGCGCCTGTTGACCTTCGTCGGTGAAAACGGCCACGGGCCGGGTCAGTTCCAGCTCCCCGCAGGCGTGGCGGTCCACGGGGAACCAGTTCGCCGTCGTGGATCAGCTCAACAGGCGGGTTCAGCTCTTCCGCTTCATCAAGCCGAAGGGTGGGAAATAATCCCCACCAATCCGCGGGATGGTGGGCGTTTTCCCCAGGCCGGTTTTCCGGGTTCACACCGCAAGATGAGGAACGTGAGCCATGGACGGCGGCCCCGGGCGGGTGCAACGGACGCGAAACACGCACCAGGAACGCCTCCAGCCCGCGTCTCTCACGAACGTTCGTTGCGAGGCCATGGAGGCACCGATCAGCATGACGTTCCGACCAAGGTGGCGAAAAGCCCGCTCGTGGCACGTAATCAGCGCCACCGCCGCGAGAAACGCGGCTATGGCGGGCACATTCGCGGTCGCAGCAGGAAGCCGGCGAGCTTTGTGGGCCGGGGCCGTGCAAACAGCTCCTGCGCCGCGCTACCCGGGCGGTTGCGGCTCAGGCCCCCCTTCGGCATCGCCGGCCCCCCGATTCTGCGTGGCTGGCACGGAGGTTGCAAACTGCAAAGGTACGCGCTTCTCGTCGGTGCGGGAGGCGGGATATTAACCAGAGAGGGAGGATCATTATGAAGAAAGTCCTAATTATCTGCCTGGCGGTGCTCGTCACCGCTGTCATGGCCAACGCCCAAACGGTGGTTGGCACACCCCACGACCTGAGCGCAACGGGGCCGGGCGCCACAACCAACGTCAGCCGGGTCTGCGTCTTCTGCCACACGCCTCACCAGGCCAGCGCGGCGGCCGGCCAGTACCCCCTCTGGAACCACACGCTGTCTTCAACCGCCAGCTACGGCGTGTACTCCAGTCCCACGCTCAATGCCAGCCCGACCGACATCGGCGGGGCGACGGCAGGATCCGCCGCCGTGTCCAACCTGTGCATGTCCTGTCACGACGGCACGGTCTCCGTGGCCAGCATGTACAATCCCCCCAACGAGGTGAGCTCTGTCACGCTTACCGCCGGTGGTAACGTGACGTCGGCCGGCCTCATCACAGGCACGCCGGATCTGGGGACAGATCTCAGCGACGACCACCCGATCAACTTCACCTATGACACGGCTCTGGCCACCGCTGATGGCGGCCTCAACGATCCGGCCACGGATACCGCTGTGGCGGACCTTCTCATCGGTGGCGAGGTCCAGTGCTCCTCGTGCCACAATCCCCATGACAACACCTACGAGCCCTTCCTGGTGAAGGACAACACGGGCAGCGCACTCTGTACGACCTGTCATATCAAGTAGGCTTGTGACCTGAACGAACGATGGACCGCGGGGGCCGGAAAACCGGTCCCCGCGGGTTTGTAGCGGGCAGACACCATTCCATGAGAAAATGAGTACGGATTGGATGTCTGCATCGCTCAGCAGCACGAAGGGAACAACATGGTGCGCCACCTTACCGTCCGGCTGGTTGGAGTGATCATGGCGGCGGGGCTCATGGCCTCGCCGGCTGCGGGTTCTCAGCCGAAGATCGCCGCCCGGGTGGGCGACAGGATCATCACCCGCGGCGAGCTCGACCGGGAGGTCCAGCGGGCTATCAACACCGGTTACTTCCACAGGCGGCTCCCGGAAAACGTGCTCCGGGCGCTGCGCCTCAAGCAGCTCGAGAAGCTCATTCACCGCGACCTGGACATCCTGGGCGGCTACGACCGGGGCCTCAAGCTGCCGCTGGCCGATGCCAAGGGACGGCGCGCCGCCATGGAGATTCAGCTCGGCAAGAAGACGTACGAACGCTCGTTGAAGATCAACGGGTGGACGCGGGCGGACCACGTGCGCATTCTCGCGGAAACACTCATGGGGCAGGAGGCGTACCGCAGATTCGTCTTGGAGAAAGCCAAGGTTCCGGAAGGTGCCGTGCACCGGGCCTATGAGGCCAACCCCGGACGGTGGAAGATGCCTCCGTCTCTCCACATCTTCCACATCCTGCTCAAGGTTCCCCCGTCGGCCGGTGGTGCGGTGTGGGCGAAGCGTGAGGCCGAGGCCCGAAAAATCAAGGCCCAGGTCCTGGCGGGAACGCCTTTTACCGACCTTGCGGCGCGCCGCTCGGAGGGAATGTACCGGATCAAGGGCGGCGACCTGGGGTGGGTTCACAAGGGCCGTCTCGAGCCCGAGCTCGAGAAAGCGGCATGGAAGGCGAAGGTGGGTTCCGTGGTGGGCCCCATACGGACCTTGGAGGGGGTACACCTGTTGCTGGTCACGGCGCGCCGGCCAGCGCGGCAGCTCACATATAAAGAGGCAGCGCCGATTCTCCGCAAGGAGCTCGAGAAAAAAGCCCTGGCGAATGCCGAGAAGCGCTGGTACAGCGAGGTGCGGAAGCGGCATCCCGTGGTCATCCTCGATCCGGCTTTGCGTCAGAGCGACGGGGGACGGTAGCTCCGCGTGCGCAGGTGGGGTGCGACGCTGCTCCTGCTGGGGGCAACAGCACTCGTCCCGCGAGCAGCTTACGCCCAGCTCTTTGGTCAGTGGTCCTGGAACGCCCTGCTGAGCTTGGAGCAACGTTCCTTCCTGACCGAGACGAAAGGGAGCGCCTTGACCGATTACAAGGAACGCGGCTTCCGCCTGGATTTGGGCATGAATGGTTTTATCATCCATCCGGCCATCGCCCGCTTCCGCCTCGGCCTCGACACCTTGGTTTCCAACTATACGGGAACGGCGGCCCCGGACAACAAACGCTGGGGACTGCACGCGCAGCTCACCCTTCTGCCGTACAGCCGGTACCCCACCTATTTCCACCTGACCCGCACCCGGTACAACTACACGCTGAATTCCGAGGATCCACTGGCAACGACCGGCCTTGCCGATACGACGAGGAACTGGGGGGCGAGGATCCGCTTTCGCGGCGGGCTCCTCCGCGGCCTGGCGGCCAGCACTGACCGAACGGACACGAGCTTTGTCGACCCCGCGGTCCGCAACGAGGTCTTTCTCCGCCAGTACCTGGACTGGGCCGGTGCCTCCGGGCGGATCAACCACCACTACCGCCTCGAACGGCAGTACCGCCGCTACGGCCGGACTCGCTATACCACCGACGACTACACCCTGACGGTGGACGAGCACGGCCTCCTCTCGGACCGCTGGCGCTGGGACCTCAGCGGTGTCGGCTTTCACCGCAGCTTCGATTACGAGAACACCAACAACACGGTGGACACGGCCCGGCTTCGGAATCGCATCGTCTACACGACACATCGTGATGACCTCATAGATCTCTCGTATACCGGTGGTTTTAGCCATGCCAAGGCCGGGCGCACCGCGACGACCAATGCAGTGACCGCTCGCTACGTCTGGAACGCCGCGAGCGGCCTGCAGGTGACTCCCACGGTGAGCTACTCCGTGCAACATGCGGGTGACACAACTGTCAACGCACCGGCGACCGGAGTCAGCCTGTCGTGGAGCCACATCGCGGACCGGTACGACCTCAGTCTCAACGGGGGCTTAAGCGGCGCGTGGATCGACACGTCCTGGAATGACGGCTCGCAGAAAACAACCGTGATGGCCTGGACCGCGGGTTCCACGGTCGGAACCGGATCAGAAGATCACGTGCGGGCCGAGCTGGACCTGTCTCTGGCCCACAACGAGCTGCGCACCGTTGGCGACGCCCTGGTGGAGCTCCCCGATCTCGGCACGGAGTACGAGCGCATCGGCCTCCAGAACAGCTTCCGGAGCCGCCTGACCCTGCGCCGCCGCATTCGCCGATGGCATCTCAGCACCTACCTGGAGCACCGGCATCGTGAGCAGGAGAGCGCGCGGATCAATCCGGTCCGTGTGAGCTCCAACATCCTGGACGTCACTCTCAGCGGACCCGGCATCGGGTTCACCCTCGACACCGGCAAGACCCAGGGGCGTTCTGGATTTCAGCAGGATGTGAGCTTCTTCGCTGCGAATATTCACTGGATGCCGCTCCGGTACCTGACGCTGAGATCCACGTACCTGACCAACGTGAGCAACGTCTCCCAAGGGCCCGACATCCATCTCCAGCGGATCGAGGGGACCGCCCAGCTCCACTTCGGGCGCTACACCCTCGATGCCAAGTTGTGGGACCAGACGGAGACGATCGAAGGGAGCCTGCAGCGAACGCGGGGAGTGCTCCTGACCTTCTCCGCCCGCTTCGCCGGATGGCTCCCCTTCGTCAGCGCTCCACAGCGGCGGGGGATCATCCGATGAGGAGATTGGCGTGGCTCCTGGTGGCTGCCGGGGCGCTGGCGGGCGCCTGCACCGTGGTCCATCACGCACCATCGGCCCACGAGGGGGCCGGGGTCCGGTTGTGGCCGGCGGAGCACCCGCGTATCGAGCTCGTCCGGGTTCTCGGTGTCCGGGGTGACCTGCGCGGTGGCGGGCTCCTGCGTTGGCTCCGGGGCGGACGCAAGGATCCACTCTTCGCCAGGCCTTACGGCGTGGCCTGGGATGGCGAGGCGCTCCTCGTGGCTGATCCCGGGGCTGCCCGAGTCCTGAGGATCGCGCCGGGCGGCGGCATCCGCCAGAGCAAGGAGGGCCTCTTCGTGGCGCCAGTGGCCCTGGCCGCCTGCGAGGGAGGCATCGTCGTCACCGATCCGGCGGCCGGAAGCGTCGCCCTCCTCGACCGTGACCTCCGGCTTTCCCGCTGGCTGGCTCGCGATCTCCAGCGCCCCACGGGCGTGGCGTGCGTGGGTCCCCATGTCTACGTGCTGGAGACCGGCGCCCACCGGCTGGTGGAGATCCGGGATCAAGCCGTGGTTCCCGTGCTCGGAGGGCGGGGAGATGGACCCGGACAGTTCAACTTCCCCACGGCCCTGACGGCCGACGGGTCCACCCTCTGGGTGGGTGATACGCTTAATTTCCGGGTCGTGAGGGTGGATCCGGCGAGCCGCCAGGTCCTGGAGACCTTCGGAACCCTGGGTGATTCCCCGGGAGAGATGCCCCGGCTCAAGGGGCTGGCGGTCGATCGGGAGGGACGCCTGTGGATCAGTGACGGTCTTCTTGACCAGATCGCCCTGTACACCCGGGGAGGAACGTACCTCATGTCGATCGGACGACACGGAAGCGCTCCGGGTGAGCTGAGCTTCCCCGCCGGGCTCGCCACCGGGCCACACGGACGGGTCGTGGTGGCCGATTCCCTCAACCGGAGGCTCCAGGTTTTCGCGCCCGTCCCAACGGAGGCAATGCCATGAACGGCCCACAACGATCGTCCCGATTTCTGGCGGCCGGCCTGGTTGTGTGCCTGTGGACCGTGCTGCCCAGCCCTGCGGTGGCCCAGCAGCGGGTCGCAGACACGCTCCACAACCTCTCGGTCAGTGGCCCCGGCGCGATTCATTCGGTCAGCGAGACGCAAGTGTGCAAGTTCTGCCACATCCCGCACAACGCCGTCGTCCCCCATCCCCTCTGGGGGCACACCCTTTCCTCGGCCGACTACCGCGTACCCGACGTGATTTCGCCCTCGGGAGGAAAGCTGCCAGCGCCCCAACCCGACGGCTCCTCCCGGCTCTGCCTGTCCTGCCACGACGGTACGGTGGCGCTCGGCGACCTGGGCGGGAAACGGCCCATCCCCATGCTGGGGAGCCAGCGCCTGACCCCCGGACGGCGCGGTTTCATCGGCACGGATCTCAGCGGAAGCCATCCCATCTCTTTCGTCGTTCGTGACGCTACCGGTGCCCGTGGCGCGGCAACTGAACGGGACATGGGGCTCCGTCCCCTTTCCTCCATCACGGCAGATCCGGACGTCCGGCTGGACGCCATGGGAAAGATGCAGTGCACCACCTGCCACGATCCCCATAGCGATCAGTATTACAAAAAGGGCCAGGTCCCCCACTTCTGGGTCAAGCCGACGGTCCAGGAGGTCTGTATCACATGCCACGCCCTCCGGTAATCGCACCGTTTCTCGCGTTTCTCCTGGGTGTCGCGGCTCTCGCTGCCGGCCAGACGCCCCACATGGACCCCAGCCGCGTGCCCGGGTCGTGCATGGCCTGCCACATGGGTCACGGGGTCAGCGGCTCACCCATGCTCTCCGAGCCGGTTGACGCCGTCTGTCTGCGCTGCCACGGAACCCTCAGCGATCGCAACCGCATGATCATGGAAGGATTGCTGGCCGGTGACGCCACGCCCCTGTCTTTGAGCTCAGTCCTCGCCCAGCCGTACACCCACCCGCTCGATGCCTCCGCCACCTCGGCCGAAACTGCTTCCACGGCCACCTGTACCTCGTGTCACGCACCACACCGTGGGTTCGAGGGCGCCGGGAACCAGCCGGCCGGCATACCGAAACGCTCCCCGAAAAACCCGAACCGCTTCGAGTATCAGCTCTGTGAGGGGTGCCATGGCAGTGCAGGCGCCACCACCACGAGCGTCTCCGATATCAGCCGGCTCTTTTACCCTGGTAACGCTTCCTACCACCCGGTAGAGGCGCCAGCCAACGACAGCTCCCCCTCCGTCATCGCATCACTGAGGGGCAAGCAGATCAGCTGTACGGATTGCCACGGCAACAGCAACCCGGCCGGGCCCCGGGGTCCTCACGGGTCCGCCGTACAGTACATCCTACGCCTCAATTATGTGACAACGGATGGACCGGAAAGCCCGAACGCCTACGCCCTGTGCTACGCCTGCCACGATCGCAAGAAGGTGCTCGACAGTACGGCATTCCCGGAGCACGGCGAGCACATCGTGAAGATCGGGGCCTCCTGCGCCACCTGCCACAATCCGCACGGCTCCGTGATCAACCGAGCCCTGATCCGTTTTGGCGAGGAAACCATCATCTCGGGAGTGGCACCGTCACCCTCGACGGGCCGGCTCGCCTTCGTGTCGACGGGCCCAGGGTCCGGGGCGTGCTACCTGCTCTGCCACGGGAAGGACCACGGTCCGGCGACGTACGGATCGGTGAGCCTTCAGCGCCTCCAAAGAAGGATGGCGCCCGGGCCGTCCCGGGTTCCAGCAGAGACGACGCTCCCTTCACGAAGGGTCCTGAGGGGTTCGGGCGTTTCTCCACGCAAGCACAACCCCCAGGATGATACCGAGCCGCACGGCCGACCCCCAGTCCACGCTCCCGCTCCCGTGCGCCACCAGGCTCCACAGGAATGAAACCGCCGCCGTCACCACGAAAGTCAATGAAAAAAAGAGTGCAAACTCCCGGAACGATCTAAGGGCGTTCATGGTGTGTCCTCCTCGATCCCCTTTCTTCACAGAGGGATGCTATTCCAAGGTACGCACCGCCGCGGAAAAGATTCCGACCTGACAACGGTGTTCCCAGTGTTCCCAGGTATCCTACCAGTATGGCGAGGCGGCTTCTCGTGGTTCAGGATGGCGTGCGCAGAATGATCGCGGGCGCCTCGCGGATCACGATCCCAACGTGGCGGTGGTTCACCATCCGGATCGTCCAGAAGGGCGACCACATCGAGGGTTGGCTCGACGGGAAGAAGCTCCCGGATGTCCACAACACGACGTTGAGCAAGGCCGGCGGAGCCGGTCGCTCCTCCCCCACATTGCGCACGTGCCAGCGTGGCGGCAGCTCGACCTTCGTCACGGCGATCCCTCGAGCGTCCGCTGGAGCCTTGCAAACAGCGGGGTCAACCGGTCGGGGTCGCCCGTCGCGGCGAGGATGACCCGGTAAAGCACCCCGACGTCCGTGTGTCCGAACGAGGTCGCGGCAGCCCACCGGGGTTTCGTGTCCGCGATCAGGCGGTCCAGGGCGTGACCCGCCTCCGGATCGAAGCCTTCGGGGTCGACGAGCTGGCCGAGACGCCGGGATACCGGCAGCGTCAGCCAGAGATGCGTGCACCGCTCCGCATCCCGGTGGGAGAACGCACGTTCGAGACGGTGGGCCAGCCGCTGGAGGCTGGGACCGACCGCGATCAGCCGCGGCTCACCGTCCCAGCGTTGACGAACGACGAGGTTGTACACGTCATCGGGACGGCGCAGCGTTTCGGCGACGCGGACCAACGTGTCGATGAGATCCGTCCGGACCCGGGCCTCGTCCGCCAACGGCGCGTCGATCTCAAGATCCAGGCGCCACGACTCATCTCCGGCGATCGCGCCGGCTTCGCGCCGCGACGCACCGTGGCCGGACGCCCCCGCGAGCTGCCAGCGAACATGGCAACCCCGGCCACGACGCGAGGCACGCACGGTGCGGACGAGCGCAGCCCAGGGGGCGAGAAGCACGAGGAACACGGCGCCGGCCGCGGCCCGCAGGCATCCCCCCCGCGGTGGTTTCCCCGCTGCATCACACCGTTCCGGTTGGCGCAGCGCGCCTTCAGTCATCCCTGAGCGGAATCGAGGCAATGTCTCTCCGGCGGTAGACCATCGCAAGAAAGATGCCCAGGATGAGGATGATGGTTCCTATCCACACCAGGGAAATGCCAGGCTTCGTCGAGACGTCCAGCACGAGGCTCGGCCGCGCCGGCGGCTGGGGCGGAAGGGACGGATCGTAGAGCTCGAGCTCGACGGCCCCCCCGTTGGCGTCGATCTTTCCGAGCGTCAGGGCGAGGCCCCCGCTCCCGGGAATCCCGGCTGGAATCACCCGTTCGGAGGACGCGGTGTCCTTGAGATACTTCGGTTCCAGCGCGTACGTCTTCCCCTCCCGCGTGACCTTGAGCTTGACGCCGATGTGAATCCGTCCGGCCTCGGGTTTGAAGTCGGAGAGATCGAACCCCTCGAACGTCGCCGTGACGCCGTCGTATTTCAAGCTCTGGCCCACTCGAAGCAATGCCTTACGCGCGATGCCACCGCCAAGACCGAGGAGCTGAACTCTGATGACGCCCGAATTCGCATCCATCCCGCTGAGCCGAATCTTGCCGGCGCCGGTGCCTGGGATCGTCACCGGGACCGCCTGGACCCCCTTGTTCGTCGAGATGATCGAGGGCTCGACCTTCACCGGCTTCTCGCCGGGGCGGTCGATCTCGACGACAGCGCCGACGGTGATCGCATTCGGAACGGCATTCTGACGGGACAGGTCGAACCCCTTGAAAACCACGTGCCAGCTCCTGAAAGCGACCGGCCGATCCTTCGCCAACCTTAGCGTGCCACTGACGGGCGCTTCCTCCCCCGGATCGTACTGGGCCGGCGCCAGGTAAAGATCGCCCATGATAGATTTCTTGATATCCGGTTTGGCGACGAGCTGATTCGTCTTGCGGTTGATCCACATGTGCGGTTTGAGCACGTAGCTCTTGCCCTTGGGGGCCGTCACATCGACTACCATTGCATTGTGAGATTCTGGGGTCGACTGCTCAACACCCTTGAAGGTCAGCGTATAACCGAGCACCTTCGTCGGATGACCCTCGACGAGCCGGAGCTTCACCCTCTGCGAGTACACGCCCGAAACCAGGAAAGAAAGCAGCATGATCCCCACGCCGATGTGCGTCAGAGGCCCCCCCACCTCCTTCCAGCTCCCGTGGCGGACACCCCTGATGAGCTTGCTCGCGTTCGCGACGATGGCGAAGAAGGCAACGGCGACGTACGCAAGATAAAGCGGCTGCCGGGCACCCAGGACGGCTGCCAGCGCCGTGAGCAACGCCGTGATCCCGAGAACAACGGCCAGGCGCCGGCCGGCCTGACGCATCGGTCCCTTCCACGTGAGGAAAGGGATGATCCCCAGGATCAACGCCAGGGCCATGGCCAAGGGCAGACCGACCCGGTTGTAGAAGCTCGGACCGACCTGGGCCGGCTTCGTGAAGAGCTCCGTAATCAACGGCGCCGACGTGCCGACGGCGACGAAAAGCCCCGTCGCCAGAAGCAGGAGAATGCCAATAACCGAGATTATGGTCAACGACCAGAACGGCTCCTCTCCGCTCTCGGCTGGAATCTCCTTCCAGCGTAACGCGAGCAGGCCGACGGAGATGATCAGGAAGAACGCGAGGTTGAAGACGAGCCAGGCCGTGATCCCGAGATTGACGAACGAGTGAACCGAGAAATTGGCCAGGACGCCGGACCGGGTCAGGAACGTTCCGTACACGACGAAGAGAAAACCCAGGACGGCCAAGACGATGTTGAGACGCCGGAATCGCTTTCGCGCCCTTTGAAGCACAAGCCCGTGGGTCAGGGCTGCCGTCATCAGCCACGGGACCAGCGATGCGTTTTCAACGGGATCCCAACCCCAGTAGCCACCCCAGCCGAGCGTCTCGTACGACCAGTAGGCGCCAAGCATGATCGCCGCACCCAGGGTTACGAGGGCGAGAAGCACCCACGGCATCGAGGCCTTCGTCCACTCGTCGTACCGTCGCATCCACAGGGCCGCCATGGCGAACGCGAAGGGAACCGCCATCGCCGCGTAGCCGATGAACATGACCGGCGGATGGATGACCATCCACGGGTTCTGCAAGAGTGGATTGAGCCCGGCGCCGTCCAGCGGGATTCTCGCCGCCGTCAACCCCGGGTGGAAGTGGAACGGGTCCTGCTTCACCAGGAGCATGATCAGCGAAAGAACGGTCAGGTTGTAGAAAATCATGGCCCTCGACTCGTAATGCCGGGCGTAGCGCATCAGCGGCAGGCCCAGGAGCGAGGCGAAAAAGACCCACAGAAGGAAGCTTCCCTCCTGCCCCGCCCAGAAGCTCGAAACCAGGTATTGCCAGGACAGGGAATTGTCCGAATACGCCGTCACATACGAGAGGCGGTAATCGTGCGTCAAGAGCAGGTACATCAACAGGCCGGAGGCCGCAATCACGGCCACCGTCATCAGCACGTAAGCTTGGTGCGCCGTCGTGCGCCAGCGATCCTCGCGCAGGGACAGGACATAGGCGACCGTTGACGCAATGCCGAAAAGCAATGCCGCCCAGAGCAGAATGGACCCAGGGTAGTACATGAACCCCCCTCACATGCGGAATACCGCTCATCGGTTCAAATGATCACAACTCCGAATGTCATCAGCAACCAGGGATATCGGGACTCGCCGAGGCCGCACTGTCATGAACCGCTCGTTGCACCCGGTTTTTCGAGCCCCTGGTACTTGGAAGGACACTTGACAAGCATCTGCGTGGCGTAGAACGCGCCGTTGTGGTACCTGCCGATGACGACGATTTCTTTCGCGTCCTCGAAATTCCCGGGTTTGACGCCCTTGTACAGAACGCGCATCTTCTCGCCGTGCTTGTTCATGATCATAAAACTGAGCTCGTTGGCGCCCTTGACAAAGCTCGAAGAGCCCCGGACCAGCTCGCCCGCGACCTGGACCTGCCGATGTCCCGACATCGCGTCGCCGAAGGACACGTACGGCGTCAGGTTTGACTTGAACGATGTCGCTCCGAACGCGATGAAGGCAATCAGGAGGACACCGCCGATGACGTACCAGAGCTGCCGCTGTCTCTTCGGATCCTTCACAGATCTTCCCTTTCCAGGCGCCTGACCTTGCGATCCAGGCGATAGATGTAGCTGAAGAGCCCCGCCCAGATAATAAGCGTGACCAACATGATTCCCAGCAGGTCATTCATTTACAGCACCTCCTGCTGCCTGCGCCGCCGGATCCTCTCGATCCGGCACGCCACAGTGTACAACCAAACAAAGAGCCCGGAAAATCCCACAAGTGATCCCATGAGCACCTCGAACATCCGCGAGCCCATCTTGATCTTCGCCTGGGCGTTGATGATGGTATCCGGGTGGAGCGACCAGTAGATCCTTGGCACGACGAAAACGAGGAACGGAACCGTGACGAACGCAAGGATCGAATAGACCGCCGCCAGGGACGCCCGGCGCTCCGGATCGGCCACCGCGGCCCGGAGGGCGAAGTACGCCGCGTAGATCAGCAAAAGAAACGTAATCGACGTCTCCCGCGGATCCCAGTTCCAGTACGAGCCCCACATGATCCGCGCAAAGATCGATCCCGTCACCGTCGCGAGGATGGCGAAGAGCAGCCCGAGCGAGCTCGCAACCTCGGCGCGCACGTCATCGGCCATGGAACGGGTCCGCAAGTACCGGATCGAGGCGACGCACGAGACCAGAAATGCCAGAGTCGCAACCCACGCAATCGGCACGTGGAAGAATACGATGCGGCTCGACTGTCCCTTGAAACCGGCTGCCGCCGGGGCGTAGAAGAACGCGGCCCAGATGATCACACCGATCCAGACGAAGAGGATCCACTTGAGGACCTCCCCACGCGAGCGGCGGCTACTCATTCCACACCGCCGGAAACAGAACGATTGAAACGATTGTCATGACGCCTCCCAAGGATACAACGGCCCGCAGAGCGCTCCCGGCGCCCTGGGCCGATCCCTCCGCCACCGCTCTCGTTCCCTGGATGACGAAGATCAGCAGCGGAAGCAGCAACGGCAACGAAAGCACCGAGAACAGAGCGCCGCGCGACGAGGCACGGGCGATGATTGCCGCCACGATCGTTGTCGTCACCGCCAGAGTATACCCCCCGGCAAGCAGGATCCAGATCAACCCGCCCACGGAAAGGACCTGGAAACCCATCAGGACGACGTAGAGCGGCACGAGAATGACCATCAGCAATTCGAGCACGACAAAATTGAAAAGCAGCTTGCCACCCCACACGACCAGCGGCCGCGCCGAGAGGCGCAGGAGCGCAGCCGTGTGCGAATCCTCCTCCTTGACGAATGAGCGGTCGAGACCAGCCATCGCCGCGAAGAAGATGACGATCCACAGGAGCGCGGAGAGCAGGTACGGCCGGTCGGCTTGAGCAATCCGGTACGGACCGATCGTGTAGGAGATCGCGGCCAGCGTGGTGATCGCGAAGAGCCCAAGCGCATTGAAAGCCACGCGGGTCCGCAGCTCAGTCCTCAAGTCCTTGACGAAGACTGCCCCTGCCTCAGCCAGAAAGCGCCACACGGCTCGTCCCCCATTCCATTTCCCTGAGATCGTTCGTCGCGAGCACGATCGTCTTCCCGGCCCTCCGCTGGCCACCAACCAGCTCCTCCAGCCAGCCCTGCCCGGCCGGGTCGAGATTGGCTCCCGGCTCGTCGAGGAACAGGACCTCCGGATCGTGCAGGATCGCCTGTGCGATCTTCAACCGCTGGTGCATCCCGGTCGAAAAACCGCGAACCTGCGTCTTTCGCTCAGGATCCAACCCGACACGTTCCAGGGAGGCGCGGCACCGCTTCTCGGCGTCCCGGACACCTCGGACCAGCGCGAAGAATCGCAGGTTCTCCAACGCGTCCAGCTCCTCGTACAGGCTCATCGCGGGCGCCACGATCCCGAGATGGTCGCGCCAGCTCTCGCGGGGAATCTCCCCGTCGGAGCCAGCCCGGTACCGGACCGTGCCGCGCGTCGCCCGCACCAGCCCGCACAGGATCGTCACGAGCGTCGATTTTCCAGATCCGTTCGGGCCCGTGATCGCCAACACCTCTCCGGGCCCCACGCGCCCGGACACGCTCCGGAAAACCACCCGCATGTCGAACCGCTTGGCCAACTCCTCGAACTCGATCGTGATCCCACCGCTCATGAACGAGAAGATACCATGCCCCCGACCGGTGCCGCACGCGCCAGACCTGTCCCAACGGCCTCGGCCGCGTATCTTGAGGTCTTTCGTCGCGAGAGGGTGGAGACGACCTGACGTTTCGACCAAGGTCGAGCCACGGCGTGCTCGTGGCACGCCGTCGGCGGCGCCGCCGCGAGAAATACCGACCTGGCGGGCGTCCGCACGGTCGCAGCGGGAAGCCGACGAGAGCTGCTGATGGATGACAGGGGATGTGGAGACCCGTGGCTCTTCCTCTTTTCCGGCTCTGTGGCAGGAGCGGGTTACAGGCTCTGGGCGGCAATCCTTCCGGTGAGAATACTCGTGCCCAGGAAGGTGCCTTCCAGCGTGCCACGGCCGTGGATGCCACCACCGCCGAACCCGGCGGCTTCGCCGGCGGCCCACAGGCCCGGGATCGGTGCGCCGTCCCGGCCGAGCGCGCGGGACTGGAGATCGGTCTCGATGCCTCCCAGGCTTTTCCGGGCGAGGATCAGCTCGCGGATGGCCACGAGCGGACGGGCCTTGAGATCGAGGATCCGCTGGAATTTGCAGGTTCGAACCCGGTCCCCCCGGTACTGCCGGCAGTGGGCGATGCGGCGGAGCTGCTCGTCGTTGTGCAGCTTCGGCCCCCGGGCGATGTTGGCGTCGTAGCGGCGGATCTCCTCTTCGAGCACGGCGGGATCGACGCGGTTTTCCCCCGTCAAGGCGTTCATCCCGGCGGCCAGCCCCTCGACCGTGTCCGCGACAACGAAGTCCTCGCACTCCGCGGCGAGCCGTTCGACGAGCTTCGGGTTCCCGAACAGGACTTCGCGGATGAACCTCGCGAACTGCTTGTTCCTGACGGCGTCGTTGTACTCCGAGCCCGACACCGCCAGCTCTTTCGTCGCAATCTTCCAGTTCATCACCTGCCAGGAGTACTGGCCCGGCTGGCGCAGGATCTGCTCGACCAGGAACCGCGTGTCGTACGCCGTGATCAACGGCATCGGTCCGATCCGGCGCCCGTCAGCGTTCATCCAGAGCGCCGACTTCGGCGGGACCAGGCTGAGGCCGTGCCGCTCCCGGTCCGGATGGGGGTGGTGGATTCCGGCAGCGTAGTGCCACTGCAGGTCGAGGTGCGTGATCCTGCCGCCCAGCTTTTCGACGAGATCCTGAAGCTCGCCATCGCCGAACCGGTGGGCGCCGTTGAGGAGCTGGGCCGGAGGCGCGCCCCACGGCGTGTACCAGTGCCGGTGCAGCTTCTCCAGCGAGCCGCAGATCCCTCCCGCCGCCACGATGACGGCGTCCCCGTGGGCAACGAGCTCCTCGCCGGTATCCTCGAAGACGCCGGAACATCCGGTCACCGCTCCGCCCGAGGTTTCCAGCCCGTTGATGTGGCAGCCAAAGTGCATCCCGAGGTTGCTCCGGCGCGGGTGATTCTCAAGGGTCGCGACGAGCGCCTCGATCAGGCCGTGCCCCGTTCCCCACACCATGTGGAAACGCGGCACCGAGTTGCCGGGCCCGTACAGGCCGCGCTCGACCCAGTGGACCACGGGGAAGAATGTCACCTTGCACGCCTTCAACCAGGTGTAGACGTCCTCGTGGCAGCGGTTGACGTAGGCCTCGGCCCACCGACCCGGCCAGGCGTCATCCTCGCCGAGATGCGCCACCGAGAGCCAGTCCCGCAACGCCAGATCCGGGCTGTCGTGGATCCCGAGCCGCCGCTGTTCCTTTGATCCGACGACGAAGATGCCGCCGAACGACTCCCTGGCGAGCCCCCCGAACCGCTCCGGCGTATCGCGGTCGAGGAGCGTCACCTTCATCCCTCGATCGAGCAGCTCCAACGCCGCCGCAATCCCCGCGATCCCCCCGCCAACGATCACAACATCGCTTTGCAGTTTCCGTACCATGGATCCCCTTCCGCGCCCTCCATTTCGTTCTGTTCCCAGTGTACAACCAGCTGCTCCGGCCATGGCCGCGTTATGATGATGAGGATGTTTGTCGATCTGAAGCCAGGAATGCTGCTCGGGGATTACCGGCTGGTCTCCGTTATCGGTCATGGCGGCATGGGGACCGTCTGGCGCGCCACCCACGAGGCTCTTGGCCGCGAGGTCGCGGTCAAGGTTCTCCCCGAGCACCTCGTCAACGATGAGAGCGCCAGGAAGCGTTTCTACCGGGAAGCCCGGGTGCTGGCCCAGCTCGTTCATCCAAATATCGTGACGATCTTCGACGTCGGGTCGGTTGAGGTCGAGCGGGAGACGATGCCGTACATCGTCATGGAGCTCCTGCACGGCCGCTCTTTGGACGTCAGGATTTCCGGGGGCGATCTGGGCCCGCAGGAGGCCGTCCGGATCGCCATGCAGATCGCCCGGGCCCTCGGCGCCGCGCACCGGGCCGGTATCGTGCACAGGGATCTCAAGCCGTCGAACGTCATCGTCGATAGCTCCGGACACGTCAAGGTTCTCGACTTCGGCTTGGCGCGTCTGCTGCAACCTGGAGCCGCGTCGGAGACCACGCTGACCGAGACCGGAATCGTCCTCGGCTCGTGCGCCTACATGTCCCCGGAGCAGGCCAGCGGCGATACGATCGGGCCACCGTCGGATGTCTTTTCCTTCGGATCTCTCGTCTTCGAGATGCTCACCGGGCGCCGTGCCTTCGAAGGGCCGACTCCCGTTACCGTCCTCGAACAGGTTGCAAAGGCGAAGAAGCCTGCGATCGAAGAGGTGGCCCCGCAGCTTCCTCCCTCCTTGGTAGCCATCATCGAGAGGTGCATGGAGAAGAATCCCGAGCGGCGTTACGCCGATGGAGAAGAGCTCGCCCAGGACCTGGGAACGATCGACGCTTCGGCCATCGGATCATACAGCCAGCGCGCGACCCAGAGCTCGCCCGTCGTCAGCCGCCCGCAGGCACTCGCCAGCCGGAGGCGCAAACGCCTGAAACGGGCTCTCGTCTACGTGTTGGCCGGGCTGACCGCCGGCGTTCTGGCAGGGTTTCTCACGGCACGGCACGGGTACGAGCCACTTCGCCCCGATCCGGGGCTGTGGACGAGCCAGGAGGTGCTTCAAACACGGGGGCAGCTTGCCCATCCAGACTGGAACCCCTCGGGAAAGTGGCTGGCCGTCGAGCATCTCCAGGGTGCGGAGGGGGAGATCATTCTCGTCGCCTCCAACGGCGCCCGGCGGCGGAGGCTTGCCCGGGCGGTGCCGGGGCATATCCTCGCATGGCCGCATTTCTCGCCGGACGGATCTGCGCTGGCCGTCACCGAGATCGGAGGGCCGAGCTCGCAGGCGCTTATCTACCCGGCCGTGGGAGGCTCGCCGACGGCGAAGATCGCCAACGCTGCTCATGCCAGCTGGGTCGGGCCACACCTCGTGGCGTTCTCACGTTTCGCCGGAACCTCAAGCTCACTGTGGGAACACGACCTGACCACGGGGAACGAGCGCGAGCTGCTCCCCGCGGACGGTGGCACCTGGTGGTGGGCCGCCGAGCGCAATGCCTCCGGCCGGATGGCCGTCCTCGGCGGGCCGAACGATGTCCGGGGCGGGATCTGGATCATGGGCCGGCCTGGCGGCCGGCCAGTGCCGTGGTTGCGGCCCGGGCGGAAGGTGGCCGGGTTCAGCTGGGCGTCCGGGGGACGATCCCTGGCGGTTTCGATCGACGACAGGCTGGCACAGCTCGGACCGGAAGGCCTCCGGCCCCTGGTCCCCAGCCTCGATCACCTGACGAATCCCGCATTCGATTCGAGCGGAACGCGTCTCGCCATCGTTCGAAACCACCGCCAGACGGAGCTGGTTGCGGTCCCGCCAAGCGGAGGGTCATGGTCATGCCTCGCGTGCAACGTGCCGGGAATGGGCTGGGGCAGCACCGGGCCCGGGGGTACCGTCCTGTACGGACGCGTGCGCGGCCACCATCGTGAAATCGAGATGACGAGCCCTCGCTCCGCCCCGCGGGTCGTCAGCCCTCCTGGAGAGGATGCGTCCTGCCCGGTGCTCTCGCCGGACGGGGCCCGGGTCGCCTACCTCTCACGCACCGCCGGCATGGGCACGGAGTTGCGGGTCATCGCCCTCGACGGCGGCGAGCCCGTCACGCTGGCGACCGGCGTCGAGGGATCCGAGCTGGTCAGCTGGTCGCCTGACGGCCGTTTTCTGACCTATGCCGGGGGCTCCCCGACCTCCGTCTTCACCGTCGCAACCGCGGGAGGCGCGCCAAACCGGCTGACGGAGGGCGATTATCCCGCGTGGAGTCCCAGGGGAACGTGGATCGCCCTCGCCGTCTGGACGGACGAGAGCGATCCCAGGCAAGGGACATGGGTCATCCATCCCGATGGAACGGGCGCCCTCAAGGTCAGCGACAGCCCCACCCGAACCGTCTGGCGTCCCGACGGCCGCGCGCTGTGGCAACTGCGCCGGGGCAAGAACGCCCTCGAGCTGTGGGAATGCTCCGTCAAGGGATGGAGGTGGCGCCGACGCTCGGTCCTCGATCTCGGAGTGCCCCCCGTCCCCTACGCCGAGTACTTCCCGTTCAGCGTCGACCCGGGCACCGGCGCTCTCGCCATCCATCGCCGCACGACGATCGGGGAGCTGATCGTCTTCTCCGGCATCGATCCCAGGCGGTGGAAACCGTAGGCGCTACCCGGATCATTCACCTCTCGCCGCGCCACTCGCCACGACCGCTGATGCACCATCCGCGCTACGCAACGCCGTAGTAGTCGCGGTACCACGCCACGAAGCGGCGGATCCCCTCCTCGATCGGCGTGGCGGGTTTGAAACCGACCGCCTCCGTGAGGCTTTCAACATCGGCGTAGGTCGCCGGAACATCCCCGGGTTGCAACGGAAGCATCGTCTTCTTGGCCGTGCGCCCGAGCGCCCGCTCGATCGCGGAGATGAAGTCCATCAGCTCGACGGGGTTGTTGTTGCCGATGTTGTACAGGCGGTACGGCGCCGGGCTCGTCCCGGGATCGGGCCTGTCGCCCGACCAGTCCGGGTCGGGCCCGGGGACCCGGTCCAGCACACGGACCACGCCCTCGATGATGTCATCGATGTAGGTGAAGTCGCGCCGCATCCGGCCGTGGTTGAACACGTCGATCGGCTTGCCCTCCAGGATCGCCCTGGTGAAGAGGAACAACGCCATGTCGGGCCGGCCCCACGGGCCGTAGACGGTGAAGAACCTCAGGCCGGTCGTCGGCACGCCGTACAGGTGCGCGTAGGTGTGTGCCATCAGCTCGTTGGCCTTCTTCGTCGCGGCGTAGAGGGATACGGGATGATCGACATTGTCATGCACCGAAAACGGCATCTTCGTGTTGAGACCGTAGACGGACGACGATGATGCGAAGACGAGGTGCCCGACGCCGGTGTGACGGCATCCCTCGAGGATGTTGAGAAAACCGACGACGTTGGAGTCGATGTAGGCGTACGGGTTTTCGAGCGAGTACCGGACGCCGGCCTGCGCCGCGAGGTTGACCACCTTGCCGAACCGGCTTTCCTCGAAGAGCGACTTCATGCCCGCGCGGTCGGCGAGATCGATGCGGACGAACCGGAAACCCGGGTGGGAGTCAAGCCGGGCGAGTCGCGCCTGCTTGAGGGCGGGATCGTAGTAGTCGTTGAGGTTGTCGAGACCGGTGACGCTCTCGCCCTGCTCGAGCAGCCGTTTCGCGAGGTGAAAACCGATGAAACCGGCGGCGCCGGTGATCAGGATTGGAGACTTCGTCGAGCTCGTCATCGGCCGTCCTCCTCAGGCCCGAACGACGTTGGGTCGCGGGTCCCGGTAGACGCCGCGGGTGTCGACGATCAACGGTGCGGAGCGGGCGACACGATCGTAATCGACGGCGGAGTGATCCGTTGCGATGAGCACCGCGTCGCAGGCGGCGAGCCCATCTTCTGTCAACGCCACCGATTCCATCGGAGGCAGATCGGGCCAGGAGCGCATGCGCGGCGCGCGCGGGATGTGTGGATCGTGATAGCTGACTTCGGCGCCACGCTGGAGCAGCCGGTGGATCAGCTCGAAGGAAGGGCTCTCGCGGGGATCGTCGATGTCCTTCTTGTACGCCAGACCGAGCACGAGAATCTTCGACCCGTTGATCGCCTTGCCACGGTCGTTGAGCGCCATCTGGAGCTTTTCGACAACGTAGTGAGGCATCTCCACGTTGATCTCGCCCGCCAGCTCGATGAACTTCGTGGGTTGGCCGTACTCGCGCGCCTTCCAGGCGAGGTAGAACGGGTCGAGCGGGATGCAGTGTCCACCCCAGCCGGGTCCCGGGTTGAACCGCATGAAGCCGAACGGCTTGGATTCCGCGGCGTCGAGAACCTCCCAGACGTCGATCCCCATGGCGTCGTAGACGACCTTAAGCTCGTTGACGAGGGCGATGTTGACGGCCCGGAAGATGTTTTCCATCAGCTTGGTGGCTTCCGCAGTCCGCGCCGACGAGACGCGGACCGTCCGGGCGATCGCCTGCGAGTACAGGAGCTCGGCGAGATCGCCCGAGGCTGGATCGACCCCACCCACCACCTTGGGAATGGTCGTCGTGCCAAAATCGGGATTGCCCGGATCCTCGCGCTCCGGCGAGAAGGCGAGGAAGAAACCAGTTCCACACTCCAGACCGGACTCTTCGAGGATGCCTCGAATCAACTCGTCGGTCGTGCCGGGGTAGGTCGTCGACTCCAGGACGACGAGCTGGCCCCGCCGGAGCCGCGGTGCGATCTGCCGCGCGGTCTTTTCCACGTAGCTCATGTCTGGCTCGCGCTGGGGCGTCAACGGCGTCGGTACGCAGATGAGGATCGCATCCGGTTCGTCCAGGCGATGGAAATCTGCCGTCGCGTGCAACCGGCCCGCCTGGACGGCCGCCGCGAGCCGGCCCCCGTCGAGGTGCTTGATGTACGACTCCCCACGGCCGATGGCGCCGATCTTCGCCTGGTCGATATCGAAGCCGAGGACGTCGAACCCACGCTCGGCGAAAGCGATGGCAAGGGGGAGGCCGACGTAGCCCAGGCCGATGACGCCGATGGCCGCCTCGTGGTGAACAATCTTTTCACGCAGCGATGTCGCGAGCTCCTTCATTGATCCAACAACTCCACGAGATACCTCCCGTACCCGCTCTTGGCGAGTGGCTCTGCAAGCTTCTTCAACTGTTCGCCATCGATGAATCCCATCCGCCATGCGACCTCTTCCGGGCTCGCGATCTTGAATCCCTGGCGTTCTTCGACGATCTGGATGAACTTGGACGCCTTGAGAAGCGACTCGTGGGTGCCGGTGTCCAGCCACGCGTACCCGCGGCCGAGCAGCTCGACGTGAAGCTCGCCGGCGTCCATGTACCACCGGTTGACGTCGGTGATCTCCAGCTCGCCGCGCGCCGATCGCTCGATCGACTTTGCAATACCGATAACGCGCCGGTCGTAAAAATAAAGGCCGGTCACGGCAAAGTTGGATCGCGGGCTGGCGGGCTTCTCTTCGAGGCTCACGGCGCGGCCGTCCGGCCCGAGCTCGACGACGCCGTACCGCTCGGGATCGTGGACCCGGTAGGCGAAGACCGTCGCTCCCTGGGGATCCGCCGCCACACGCTGCAGGCGCTTGGCGAAGCCGTGTCCGTAGAAGATATTGTCGCCGAGGATCAGGCACACCGTCTCGTCCCCGACGAACCGCTCGCCGATCAAGAACGCCTCGGCCAGGCCGCCGGGAAACGGCTGGACGGCGTACTCGAGCTCGATCCCCCACTGGCGCCCGTCACCGAGAAGCCGGCGGAATTGTTCCTGCTCGTGGGGCGTCGTGATGATCAGGATCTTCCGCAGGCCCGCCAGCATCAACGTGCTGAGCGGATAGTAGATCATCGGCTTGTCGTACACCGGCATGAGCTGTTTCGAAACCGCGATCGTCAATGGGTGCAGCCGGGTCCCCGCTCCTCCGGCGAGGATGATCCCCCTCATGTCGTCACCCTCGGCTTTTTCTTCTTTTTCCGCGCATCCCCGCCCTCGGTGGCGTCGGTTCCATACCCGTACCGGTAATAGCTGTAATAACCCGCGTAATAATAATGATCCCTTTCCAGATCGACGTAGTTGAGCACCACGCCGGCGATCCGGGCGCCCGTCCGCGTCAACTGCCGCATCGCATCGTTGATCACCTTGCGCTTCGAAAAACCGTAGCGGACGACGACCAGCACAAGGTCGGAGGCCTGTGCGGCGATGACCGAATCGGTGACCGAGGCCACCGGCGGAGAATCCATGATGATCCAGTCGTACTTTTCGCGCGCCCGTTCCAGCATCCTGACAAACGACTTCTTGCTGAAAAGCTCGGGCGGGTTCGGAGGCAGAGGACCGGTGGTCACGATGTCAAGGTTGGGCACGTCGGCAATCGTGTGCGCGACGTCCAGGATCTCCCGCTCTCCCAGGACGACGGAGGTCAATCCACGCACATTCTTCGTGTTGATCAGGTGGTGAAGACTCGGCTTCCTCAGATCGGCATCGAGGATCAGCACCTTGCTCCCGCTGACCGCCAGCGTCTTGGCAAGGTTGAACGCCGTTGTCGTCTTTCCCTCCTGGGGTGTCGCAGAGGTTACCAGGATCACCTGGGATCCCTCGTTCCTCGCGGCCACCATCAACGCAGTTCTCAGGGAGTGGTACACCTCCCGTGCGACGCTTGAAGTCTCGCCCGTGTACGCGGGGACCGCGACCAGCGGCTCGCTTCCGAGATAGCGCTCGACGTCCTCGGGAGTGCGGATCGTCTGATCGATGTAATCCAGGCCGAGCACCAGGCCAACCCCGAGAAACAGTCCGAGCACGACCGAGAGCAGCAGCGTACGCCGCGGATTCGGCCGGTACGGCGCCGTCGGGGCCACGGCCGGATCGATAACGCGCACGTTGTTCAAACCCGCCGTCGACGAGATGTCGGTCTCCTTCGACCTTTGGAGCATCTCCTCGTAGAACCGCTTGTTCTGTTCATACTCATGCTGAATCTTGTCGTACTCCAGGGTCTGCTTGGAAAGCTCGATGGCCTGCTGCCTGAGATTCTGGAGGTTCGAATACAACGCCAGCTCCCGGGCCTTCTTGATCTGGTAATCCGTCTGGAGCGATCTTACGATCCTCCTGATCTGCTCGCTGATCTTGTTGTTGAGACCCCGGATTCGCGAGCGCAGATCCTTGATGATCGGGTGGCCGGACTTGTAGGTCTGCAGCTTCTCGGCCAGCTCGATCTCGAGTTGGTTCTGCTGCTGCCTCAGTTGCTGGATCGTTGGATCGTTCATGATCTCCGGGAGGCTCGCGCCCGACAGGTTCTCCGCCCGGAGCCGTTTCAACGCCGCGATCTTCGTCTCCAGCCTGATCCGGCTCGTCTTGGCCTGGGCGTACGCCGAGGTCAGCGTGTTGACCTGCTCGGTGATCACGTTCTTGTCCTGGTCCCCGACAAACAGGGCGTCCTTGCGCTCCTTGAACTGCAGTAGTTTCTGCTCGGAAGCTTCGAGCTGCTTGCGTAACGGGGCGAGCTTACTCTGAATGACCTCGTACACCTTGCGCGTCCGGTCGAGGTTGTCCTCGATATTCATCGCGATGTACTCCTGCACGTACAGGTTGAGCCACTCGGCCGCCTTCTTCGGATCGGTATTGATCAGGGAGAGCTCGAGCACGTTCGTATCCTTGACCGGCTTGACGGTCAGGTTGCCAAGAAGCTGGTACGCAGCGGAATTGCTGTTCGGATTGTCCAGGCCGAGCTTCCTGGCAACCCGTTCGGCGAGCCGCCGCGTTTCGAGAACCTGCACCTGGTCCTGGGCGTAATGTTGGAGCTCCCACCAGCTCACGCCGCTGTAGATCTGATTCTTGATGATTTGTGGCGCCTGCTCCAGTGCGATTCGCGTCGAAGCCCGGTAGAGCTTCGTACGCGTAAACGCCCACGCACCCCCAACAAGAATGGCAACCAGGACGACAGCCGCAATGATCCACTTCTGACCCCAGAGGAGGTGGACATAGTCCATCACATTGATCTCGGGCTCCGTCTCCTCGGCGAACCAGCCGCCATCCGCAGGAGGTGGCGCCCACATTGGAGGCACACCCGGAGGCATCACGTACTGAGGTCCGCCCGGGTTGTTGATTGGCACGTCAGGCATAAAACGTTCTCCTTAGAAAAAACGAAGGCGGCGAACCACTCTTCGAGAGTGTGCGGACTTCGGACCACGACCAGTCTCTCCGTGCACATCGGTAGAAACTCCCGATGGACGAAAGCTCTGCGGCAGAAACGTGCTCCAAACGAGTGAAAGAAAACCCACCATACACCGTCACCATCAGGCAACCACTGACAACGACGCCACGTCTACCTCGACGAGGCGTTGCGCCCTGAGAAGTCCGAGCAACACCTGGGCGCGTTGGCCACCCTTGACATACCCGTTAAACATGCCTTCCAATCCCTTCAAGGGTCCCCCCATCACCCGCACGCGGCACCCCTTGGACATCGGACGTGCGACGTCTTCATGAATGATAAACCCGCGGTCTCCCTCAAGGTCCCGTAGGCTCATGATGAACGCCTCGTCGACCATTGCCGGCCGCCCGTCGAAGCTCACTGGCCTGAGCACGCCCGGGCAATACCGTACGGCGTTGAGCTGACGGCCGCTGTCACACCTGACGAAGATATACCCTGCAAAGAGAGGAACCGGTCCCTTGGGGGCGCGCAGGTGCCACACCGGCTCGAGAAACAGCGGACAGTACGGAACCACTTCACGCTGCGCAAGATGTGACACTGCGACCCGCTCCTGTCGTGGCTTCGTCTGGACGACGAGCCAGACCTCACGATCGTCATGGGGGCTCGTCGGCATCATGGCATCCCGCCCTGCAGGAAGCAGATGGGTCGTACTACACGCGGACTTACACGGATTTCAACGCTCATCGCGTCCGTATTATGTGTGTGCATCGAACAAGCGTCAAGCGTTTCCAGCGGTACGTTCTCCTGCTTCTCCAGGATTTTTGACACGCTCAAGCGCCTGTGCTAGATTTTGCTTTCGGCCTGAGATCGTCGACAGATCTCGGCCATATTAATAACTGGAGTTTCTCTGGAGACTTCAACCTCTCCGGAGAGCCGAGCGCCCCGGGAGGCTTTTTCATGGCCGTTATCGATCTTACAAGCGCCAACATGAACGAGACGATCGAGAACAACGAGATCGTCATCGTAGATTTCTGGGCATCGTGGTGCGGGCCGTGCATGGCTTTCAAGCCCATTTTCCACAAGGTGTCCGAGAAGCATCCGGAGATTGTTTTTGCGTCCTGCAACACCGAGGAAGAGATGGATCTGGCGGCGATGTTTCAGATTCGCTCCATTCCAACCTTGATGATCTTCCGCGAGAAGATTCTCATTTTCGCCCAACCCGGCATGCTGCCCGAAGAGGTGCTCGAGGACCTGATCGGAAAGGTTCTCGCCCTGGACATGGACGAGGTCCGGGCCGAAATAGCCAAGCAGGACAAGCAAGAAGCCGCCAACGCCTGACCATCGTTCGCGGCGCACGTTCCTCCACCGCGCCGCCGGCGGCACTCGCCGAAGGCACGTGGCGACAACGTCCTTTCAGAGCGCCATGCGCCCTGGCCCAGGCGGCGCGGGACAATGGCCCGATGTGCGGACGCTTGACGCTGATGATTGGCGGCAAGGCGCTCTGCAAGCTTTTCGGGCTCTCCGGAGAGCTTGAGCTTACCGTGTTTTTGCATCTTCGAGCCGTGTGCCCCCGACGAGATGGAAGACCGCCCCGTCCCGCGGCTGGCCGACTCTCCCGCAGATGAGGGATCACCCTGTCTCACGGAGGACGTGGCACAATAGGGGCGTAGAACACGGGAGCACGATCGTGAAGAAATTGCTTCTCTTCCTCATCGTCGTCTTGATTGGGCTTATCGCATACAACTACGTGAAGACCGGCACACTCCGCATCATCCCCGCCAGGCCGGCGCCTGCCTCACAGCAGCTTGACCGGCTGACCGCCCGGTTCCACACCCTCGTCCGCGAGTACAACAACGCGGGCCGGGCGGCCGCGATCTCAGGCCTCGACACATCGTACGACGCGGGCGCCATCCGCTTGAAGATGCTCGCGCTTCAGGAGAACGTCGACGAGCTCGCCCTCAAGCTCACGAATCCCGGGGAAAAAGAAGACCTTCAGAAGCTTCAGACCCAGATCAAGAGCTTCCTGGCGCAGTTGCAGTAGCCTGCAACGGCCAGGAGCCCCGGCCCACCGCAGTTCCACGTCCCCACTCGGACGAACCACCGGGGCCGAGGCACGGCGGCGAGCGCTCTCCACAGGTCCGGACGTGCGGGACGACCCCATCCGGCTCCTCGGCACGTGGCTTCGCTCGCCCATGGATCCGTAGTTTCGGCAGCGGCATGGGGTTGTCCTGGGAATACCTCCAGCACCGCTCCCATGGCATGGTCCGGTGTTGAGATCGCGGGTTCCGCCGGCATCGCCGGTGCGTCCCGCGCTTCGCTTCCGGAGACGGTGAGAATTGCGGGCTCGGGTTTCCGGGGTATGATGAGCCGAGATGACGAGCCGGAATGATTCTCCCGAACGTGTGATCCGCGACAAGATCGCGGACCTGCTCGCGCAGTGCGAGCACTGGAGCGAGCTGCGGAGATACCGGAAGATCCTCGAGGCGGTGGAACGCGCCCTGCCTACAACGGATGATCTTCCCGAGCTCAGGACCGAGCTGCTGATCTGGAAAGCCCACGCCATGGGCGCGATGGGCATGCCGGATCGCGCCTATGCCGCGGCGGCCGGGGCCTGGGAGCTTGAGCCATCCTCCCAGGCGGCTCATCTCATGGCCCTCGCCCTCATCCAGGAGGGTGAGGACGATCATGCGGAGGAGATCCTCCGTTTCGGGCTGCAACGGTTTCCCGGCGCAGCGCACCTCGTCTTCCAGCTCGCGCTCCTGATGGCCGAGCAGGGCCGCGTTCCGGAGGCCATGGACCTCGTCAACGATATCGAGATCGACGCGGGAGAGGAGGATGAGCAGGTTTTCGCGTTACACGTCGGGATTCGGGCGAACCTGCTGGCGCGTATGGGCCGGTGGGATGAGGCCATGCAAACCATCCAGGGCGGCCTCGAGGCGCATCCCGACATCTTCGAGCTCCGAAGAACGTATGACACTCTCAAGAAACAACATGATCTTCATCACGCTCGAGATCATCTCGCCACCGTCTGGCAAACGTCCCTGCAACCCCTTCACGAAGCGTCGACAGCCGGGGTCGACGCCTCCATCGAAACTCTCGGTGTCTCAATGGAGCTCCCCCGCCTGGTGATCCTTGCAGCACAACGCCTCTGGCGGCGGTTTCTCGACGCGGATCCCGTCCAGCCACGGGCTCACGAGGCCTGGGCAGCCGCCCTCCTGGCGTCGGTTTTTGTGATCGATGGTGGATCCGCTCCGCTTTCTTTCTTCGCACGCTACGCCGGGACGAGCTACGAAACGGTCCGCTCCGCATACCGGCGTATCGATACATTCCTCGGCCGGCTACACCCGGAGGAGAGGCTCTGCGCATTCGCCGTCCGCTTGAATCCGCAGCTCGATCCATCGCACCCCGGCCCTCCAGGAGCCCCGGCCCCCCAAGCAGGTCAGCTCATCCTCTTTCCTCACCATGGAGAAGGGAAAACGTCATGAAGACAGACCGCGCACCCCTCGTTTCGTTCGTGATGATCCTGTGTCTCGCCAGCCTGGCGCCGGCTGCTCACGCGTATGAGCGCTCCATCAACCAGACGTGGACCTATCCCGCCAAGGCCGGGAAAAAGGTCATCATCGATGCTGGAGACGTGGACGTCCACGTTCGCGCCGGGGATGTCAACCGCGTTCACGTCACGGCCCAGCTCAAGATATCCGGGGTCACCGTGACCCGCGCGTTGAGCTGGATCAAGTATCACATGCCCACCATGACGGACCAGGACGATGCGCTGACGATCACCATACCCCGCCACAAGGAGGGATTCCTCGGCCTTGGCTACCTGACCGGGAAAGCGCATCTCGGCGTGATTCTCCCCATTTCGATGATTCCGGACATCACCACCCGGGGAGGCACCATTGAGCTGTGGGGAGACTTTCCCGGCGCGGATCCGCTGCGCCTCCGGACGGCAACGGGTGCCATTCACGCCGTTGGGGCCGCGGTGAGCGTCGATGCCCGGTCGGTCTCGGGCGACATTCGCATCGACGTCGTCAGACCCCTGGAGAGCTTTTTCGCCAGGACGGCCGGCGGCGACGTGACATTGACCGGTGGCGCCAAGAAGGTACACGTCGACACCGCTTCGGGCGATATCTGGCTCAACGCCCTGTCCGGTCCGGCGAGTATCGTTACATCAAGCGGAAAGGTCACGTTGCGTTGGGATCGCATCGATCCGAGCGACACCATCAAGGTGCGTGGTACGTCCGGCGACGTCCGTCTTGTACTTCCCAAAGGCGTCAAACCCTCCGGTCATCTTCGTACCGTGAAGGGAAAGATCAGCACCGATCTCGCCGCGACCATCAGCCCAGACGGCATGAGCGTAACGTTTGAGGGCGCGGGCCCGCTGCTGGACGTCGAAACTGCTTCCGGCAAGATCGAGCTCGGGGAAAGGGGCGGGGGGTGGGAAATCTCGCCGCCGGCGTTCAGGGCGGGGCGCACCCGGTGATACGCTTCGCCCGAAAGGGCGCCGCCAGAACTTTCCACCTCCTCCCAGCGTTTTTCTTCATGTGGGCATGAACCCCGCGCGCCGGAAGCTGCATCAGGGCCGCAGTGGCCTTTGAAAGAGGGTTTCCGGTGAAAGAGAGGACGGCGATGAGAAAGCACACACTGATGGCAATGATCCTCCTGCTCGCCGGGGCGGCCGGCGTCAACGCCGCGGCCGGGGAACGTGTGATCAGCGGCACATACCCGGCCAAGGGGCTCGAAGGCATCGAGCTGAACGTCGCCGTCGGCGATGCCAGGATCACGGTTGGAAAGCCCGGAATCATCGAGTTTCACGTTCGTCTGACACCGCGCCGCGGTGGCGTCTTCTCCTCCATGGCCGAGGCCCGCAAACAGGTCGATGCCGCCCGGCTCGACATGACGCCCGCCGGGAAGACGCTCAAGCTTTCGATCCAGTCGAACGGTCAGAATCCAAAGTTCGAAGCCACGTGGAGCATCTCCATCCCCGCCCGTCTTGGGGTCTCCGTCCGCACCGGCGTCGGCGACGTCATGATCCGAGGCGTGACGGGAGCGGTCAAAGTCAAGGACGGCGTCGGCGATGTCACGGTGACAACCCACGGCTCACACGTCACCGTTGATACCGGGGTTGGCGACGTCACGATCCGCGGTGACCTGGCCCGGTTCGGCCGTATCACCGGCGCCGCCGGCGTCGGCGATGCGACCCTGACGACGCCGAACACGACGATCGATGGGAGCGGCATGGTCGGCAAACGGCTGAGCTGGACCGGCCCAGGGCCCGGCGTGATGCGCATCAAGGCCGGCGTCGGCGACGTCGAGATCAGCCTGGTGGTCTCCCCGCACTGATAGCCCGCATTTCTCCCGCGTTTCCAGCTGCAACCGCAGAAACGCGTGCCACCGCGCCGTTTTGGTGGTGCCTTGCTTGAAACGCCACGCGTTGCAGGCAGTCTCCACGCTCTCGCAACGAAAGTGCGCGAGATACGCGGGCTACCTGGAACGGCCACCGTTACGGCTTGAAAACGACAACGTGGAAACCCGTCTGCACCGCGTTTCCCGAAAGATCATAGATCTGCACCAGCAACTTCCCGCCGACGCTACCGGTGGTGGCAAACCTCGGGGTATTCGAGGCAGTCGTCGGGGTCACCTCGGTCACGTACTGTTGATAGTAATAGGTAACGTTAGCAATTGTGATTTCATACCTCTTGTACGTGGCGTTCCATGTCGAGCTGACGTTCGGCGTTCCTTTGAAGACCGCGCCATCTTGCTTGATTACGGCATACGCGATCGGCAGGGACACATGCGCCGTCCCCGCCGAGACCCGCCCGGTCGAATCCACCGTAAAGACATTCTGTGAGCTCCCGTCTTGGACCTGAAGCAGTGTGCTACCGCCACCCTGCACAAAAAGCGGAATCCCGGACGAGCTTCCGGCCGTGACGCCGTACCCCGAGCTCGAATAGCCCCGGACCCCGGTGCCGCCGGCAGAAGCGTACCCGTACACGCCGTACATGGCGCCATCAGTGACCCCCTTGATGCCGAATCCAGAACCCGTGTTCTTGACGCTGAAGGCCACACCCGAGCTGCTCACCGCGCCCGAGTACGGCAGGCTCAGCCCGCCCTCGGCATCGGCAGCCCAGCCGACGGACGATCCGTTGAACTTGAGCACCTGGCCGCTGGACGCACCCGAGCCGCTGATCTTGGCGGTTGTTACGGCCCCGTTGGCGATCTTCGCGCTCGACACCGAACCATCCGCAAGCTTCGCCGCCGTGATCCCGCCGTTCGCAACTCCGAGCGGGCTCGACGACGTCCCGTCGCCAGCCAGCGTGCTATCGTGCGCCACCTGTGTCAGCCCCGACCCCGAGCCCTGCGTCAGCTCGTACTCCATCTCCAGCGTCGACGGATCCTGCGACACCGTGCCGTTGCCAACCATGGAGGCGAACGTCAGCACCTTTCCCGTCCCCGACAGCACCTCAACATCCATCCGCCCGCCGTCCACCGTCGCGCCGGAGTTGAACGCGTGCAGGCTGACCTGGATCGGCTCGTACGGCGAGAGCGTGTACATCTTCGTCGCGACCGGCACCCCGTCCCGGTCGTACAGCGTCACCTGGACGTTCGCCGTCCCCCCGGCCGTCTCCACCAGCGCGAAGTTGCTCCGAAAGCTCCCGTCCGCAGGCTGCGTGATCCCAGGAATCGACGTCTTCTGACCCGAGCCGATCGCCAGCTCCGACGGCATCGCCGCCACGAACTGCCCCTGCGAGTCCGCCAGCCCGGCCGCCGTCAGGTTGTACGAGCGCGCCGAGACCACTACCTTGTGGTCGCTCTGGAACCGCAACGCCCCCTTGGCGTCGCTCAACCCGAACAGGTCCTGGAATACGTCCCCGAGCTTCATCGTCTCGCCCGGATTTACCGTCACCGTCTGGCTCATCGGCGACACGTTCGAATGATCTCTGACGAGGAAGCTCACCGTCACCTGGGCCGCCTGCGTCCCCGGGTTGTGGATCCACACCGTCGCGTACCACTGCGAGCCGTTCTGCCCGGGTGTCCGCGCCAAAGATGGCTCCCACAGGTCCGTGCCGGGAATTCCAGCCCAGGCCCCGGCCACCAGGAATACCACCACAACAATCACGACAACGCCTAATACTCTCCCTTTCATGTTGTCCTCCAGATTTGTTTTGATTGTAATTATGGTCCTCTCGCGGTGTAATTGCAAGGTCCTGAGGCCGAGGTTGTTGCGCTGTACCCATTTTGGAGGAGGGGGGGTTGTCGTCAATGGCACGGGTTGTCGGCTTCGCGTGTGACCTCCGTGGTGAAATCCCGCGCCTTCGCGCCTCGGCGTCGCCTTCTCTCCGATCGATGGAAATCCGCAAAATCCGTGACCTCCACTTGTCTCCGGGTTTGGCGCTCCCCCACCCGGATCCTTCGCCACGGGCCGATGGCCCTTCGCTCTCGACGAACAAGCATTTCCGGTCAACGGGGAATGTCGTGTATGTCACTGTCATCGCACGCCTTGCTGAGGCCACCCCCCCCTTGTTCATCCGCAGACGTGGTACTGCTCGTGGGGCATGACGGTGCTCAGGATGACAGGCTGAGGAGAGGCCTCCGGCTCCTCCGAGTGAAGGGACACGCCTCCGGCTCATCAGCGGCCGCAGGGCGTCGGATGCCACCGCTCATCTTTGCGAGCGGCGGGTGTCTCGCCCGCCCGGCGGAGAGAGCTCACATTACGTGCTGGGCCGAAAAGCCTGTTCCCCCACCCAGGCGGCGGGACCCCTGCCGCTACCAAGG
>JAADFN010000033.1 GCA_013152895.1 Acidobacteriota bacterium
CGCGAGACGGGCTGCACGCTCGCGTGCAGAACGGCTCGGGTTCAAGACCGCGGGCCGGCCGTAGGCCGGGCCTCCCGGGCGCTGACCGCGGCCCTGCTGCAAGCAGGGTCTCCCGAGCGCCTCCACGGTCTCGCGCCGAACACCAATGCCGGTCAATCGAGAATCTCGTGTATGGCACTGTCATCGTAGGTCGTGTTGAGGCAAACGACGGCCCGTGTTCGTCCCTGGCCTGGTGCCCCAAGGGGCATGAGGGTGCTCGCAACGGTGGATCGAAGGACGGCCGGATCGATCCGTGGTTTTCCTGCACCGGTCAGGCGCCGATCTGCACGAGTTGAACGAGGGGGCCCTCGAAGGCGTCGGGCGGGCGGAGGTCGATACGGGCCTCGAGATACCAGAGGTTATCGCCTTCGGGATCGTGCAAGACCTGGGTGACGTTCCACTGGAGCGGGCCGTCCGGGGTGATCCTCGTGGCGTCGGCCAGGCGGGCCTCCGCATCGAAGACGAGCTCGCCGTAGGTTTCGAAGAACGGGCGCAGAGCCGCCTCGAACCGCTCCGGCGTCCAGGAAGCGCCGGTGGCGTCCGGCCCGGGCCGGACGGCGGCTGCCGCGGCCTTCCAGTCGCGGGATGCCAGCGCGCGGACCAGGCGGTGCATGGCGGCGCGGGCCCGTGAGGCGAACACCTTGGGATCCGCCGTCAGCTCGGCGATCGCCGCCTCCCGGTAGGTGGCGTGAACGTCGCCGCGGTTGGCCAGGGCGAGCTCCGGGTGGAGGAGCGACTCCCACTCCTCGAGCAGCGATCGGTCGATCGTTTCGATCATATCCCGGAAGTAGCTGATCGCGTCCTCGAGCGGCTCGGTCCTGGCCCATGCCGGAACGCTCTGCACCAGGGTCTTGTACAGCTGGTTGACGTGCCTGAGGAGGACGCCTTCGATCCGCTGCAGGCCGTACAGCCGGACGTAGTCGGCGAAAGAGAGGTAGGCCTCGTACATTTCCCTCCCGATCGATTTCGGGCGGATGGCGTCCGGGCCGATCCAGGGGTGGGCCTGGCGGAAGATCTCGAACGTCTGCTCGATCAGCTCGAGGTTCGGCTGCGGGTACGTCACCTCGTCGAGGCGGGCCACGCGCTCCTCGTACGTGGCGCCTTCGGCCTTGAGCTGTGCGAGAAGCTCGCGCTTGGCGCGGTCGGTCTGGCGATAGAGCACAGCCCTGGGATCTTCGAGAATCGCCTCGGCGAAGGTGATGACGTCGACGGCATACGCCGGAGAAGCCGGGTCGAGAACGTCGATCGCCTCGACGAGGTAGAGGGACAGGGCGTGGTGGAGGGAGAAATCGAACTGGAGGTCCTCGTTGACGACGACCCACCTGTATCCGGAGCTGGTGTCTGAAGCCATCATGAGGATCCCAGCCCTGTGAAGGGACCGGACGAGCTGGGCCGCCTGGGTGACGAGACGCCGCTTGGTGGCGGGATCCTCGTGGCAGCGGGCGATGAGCTCGCGGAGCGTCTGGAAGTTCCGGCGGCCGGCGTCATTCTCATCCGCATCCCGTTGCAGGAGCTGTACGATCATCCCGTTGGTGATCTTGAACCGGGAGCGCAACGTTTCCGGCGGGCTCGCGATGAGCTTTTCGAACGTGTCGCGGGACCAGCTGACCTCGCCCTTGGCCGGCTGCTTCACGTGGGACCGGCCGCGTTTCCCGGCCCTCGCCTTTCGCTCCCGGATCCGTTGCTCGATGACGTGCTCCGGCGCCTGGCACACGACGCTGCCCTCCTCGTCGAACCCTTTTCTGCCAGCGCGTCCGGCGATCTGCTGGAAGTCGCGCACGCGCAGGATGCGGACCTTCTGCCCGTCGAACTTGGCGAGCTTGGTGAACAGCACCGTGCGGATCGGGATGTTGACGCCAACGCCCAGCGTGTCGGTGCCGCAGATCACCTTGAGCAGCCCGCGCTGGGCGAGCTGCTCGACGAAGAGCCGGTACTTCGGCAGCAGGCCCGCGTGATGCACCCCGATGCCGAAGCTGAGGAACCTCCTCAGCTCGCGGCCGTAGGGGGAGTCGAAGCGAAATCCCCCGATGGCGTCCCGGATGGCCTCCCGTTCCTCCCGGCTGGTCAGCTGCATGCTGGTCAGCTTCTGGGCCAGCTCGGCGCACTCACGCTGCGTGAAGTTGACGATGTACGCCGGTGCCTTGCCCGTGGCGATAAGCTCCTCGACGGTCTCGTGGATCGGCGTTTCCCGGTACTCCCAGTCGAGCGGGACGGGACGCTCGTTCGACCGGACGACGGCCACCTCGTGAATGGTCTCTTCCCGGAGGTGACGCTCGATGGCGCTGGTGTCGCCGAGTGTCGCCGACATCAGGAGGAACCGCGTGTGCGGCAGCGTGATCAAGGGGATCTGCCATGCGACGCCGCGTTCGGGATCGGCGTAGTAGTGGAACTCGTCCATGATCACGTCGGGAACGTCGAGAGCCTCGCCACGCCTGAGCGCCATGTTGGAAAGCACCTCTGCGGTGCAGCAGATGATCGGCGCGTCCGCGTTGATGCTGGCGTCCCCCGTCAGCATTCCGACGTTGTCCGCCCCGAAGAGATCGCACAGGTTGAAGAACTTCTCACTGGCCAGCGCCTTGATCGGCGAGGTGTAGACCGACCGGCGGCCGGCCGCCAGCGCAGCGAAATGCACGCCCAGGGCGACGAGCGACTTGCCCGATCCCGTGGGGGTTTGGAGGATCACGTGCCGGCCGGCGAGGACCTCGAGCAGCGCTTCCTCCTGGGCCGGGTACAGCTCGAATCCTGCCCCGGCGGTCCAGGCGAGGAATGCGTCGAGAACGGCGTCGGGGCCCGATCCGGAGGGGGGAAGGAACGCGGCGAGCGCGCCTGGCACCGGCGTGAGCCCGTCGGGCGAAGGGGCTCCAGATGACGCTGGAATGGGGACCTCCTGTGTGGCCATGTTCAGAGGTTCTCGTCGTTCGAGCTGCTGCGGAGACGCTTGAGATGGCCGCGCCGCTTCTTTGCGGCCAGCTCGCGCTCCCGGACGCTGCGTGGCTTGCGGGTTGGCCGGCGGGGACGGCGGCGGCGAGCGAGGCGAATCAGCTTTTGCCTGAGACGCTCGAGGGCGATTCGCCTGTTCCGCCGCTGGGAGCGTGTGTCGGCGCAGGTGACGATGATCCCCGTCGGAATGTGGCGCACACGGACGGCTGAATACGTCCGGTTGCGGTGCTGTCCCCCAGGCCCGTGCGACTGGTACACGGTGATCTCGACCTCTTTCTCGAGCTCTTCGAGCGAGGGGATACCGCCAGACTCCCGCTGGGTTTCATCCATCGGGTCTAGTCTATCGCGGGTCGGCCCGGATCATGAATGATGCTGGTCAGCGTCCCACCGCGCTGTGCGTCGGCTTGAGGGAGCCGGGCAGCAGGTCGCACGCCTCGACCATCGCCGTGTAGATCTCGTGTTCCGTCTTCGCCTCGATCAGGCTCGCCATGCGTCCGGAGTTGCGCACGATCCAGGCGAGCCGGGAGAGCCACCGCAGGTGCAGCGCGTCGTTTCGAAGGGCAAGCAGGAAGAAGAGATGGGTCTTGCCCATGTCGGGAGAGCCGAAGAGGACACCCTTGGGAGACCGGCCCAGCGCGATGAACTGCTGGGGGAACTTGTCGGGCGAGCGACGGCGCGCGTGGAGGAATGCCACACCTTCCGGAACCGCCGTCGGGACGAGCCGCTCACGCGCCTGCAACGCCGTCTCGAACCAGGACGGGTCGTTGACCAGTCCCCGCTGGGTCGCGTGCTCGACCATGGCGTGAATGACGCCGTTGCGGTCGTCGGCCTTCAGGTCGGGAACAACGTTCTCCTCGCTGAAGATCTCCTCGATCGGCGCGTCGATGACCTGGCCCATCCGTGGAACGGCCGGGGCGACGGAAGCCGCCGCGAGCGTGTCGAGGTACTCGTCGAGCAGTGCGCGCCGGAACCGCCACTGCCCGCCGATCTTGACGCCGGGGATCTTCCCCTCGTGGGCCAGCCGGACCAGGGTCCGTTCGGCCAGTTTGAGATAGTCGGCCGCTTCTTTGGCGGTCATGTACGATTCCATTGGCAAACTCCTCCATTCCGGCCAATTCTGGCCATCAATGGCTGAATACTCCTTTCTTGTGCCTGTGTCAAGGAAAACGGCCCCGTCCCGCTCTTCAGAGCGGTCGCAACGCCGTGCACGAGCCCGCGCGGTAGATCTTTCGGTGGGTGTGGACCTGGACACTCTCGAAGACTGAAGCTGCTACCATCGCGGGCGTGTTCGACATCATCGTGCCACGGGAGGTTCCCATGCGTCGTTTCATGCTCACCGTTGTGTCGTGTACGTTGATCGCCGGCCTGGCCGGTCCGGTGGCAGCTCGCAAGGCCACACCGAAGGTGAAGAAGGCCGCGGCGGTTCGGTCCGAAGCGAAGCTTTCGGCCACGCTCGCGGGGTTGAAGTTTCGATCGATCGGTCCCGCGCTGACCTCGGGACGGATCACCGATATCGCCGTCAATCCGGAGCATCCCGAGATCTTCTACGTGGCGTCGGCGTCCGGGGGCGTCTGGAAGACGGTCAATGGCGGGACGACGTTCGAGCCGATCTTCGACCACGAGGGTTCCTACTCGATCGGTTGCGTGACGGTCGATCACACGAACCCGTCCGTCGTGTGGGTCGGGACGGGGGAGAACAACAGCCAGCGCAGCGTCTCCTTCGGCGACGGGGTCTACCGCTCCGATGACGGCGGCGCCCACTGGAAGAACATGGGCCTGAAGACGTCCGAGCACATCTCGAAGATCGTGATCGACCCGCGGGACGATCGCGTCGTGTGGGTCGCCGCGCAGGGGCCACTGTGGCGCGATGGCGGGGACCGCGGCCTGTACAAGACGACGGACGGTGGCAGAACCTGGAAGGCCGTGCTCTCGATCAGCCCGCGAACGGGCGTCACCGACGTCGTGCTCGATCCACGCAATCCCGACGTCGTCTACGCCGCCGCGTACGAGCGTCAGCGTCACGTCTGGACCCTCGTCGACGGTGGACCCGAGTCCGCGATCTACAAGTCGACCAACGGCGGCGCCACGTGGCGCAAGCTGACCAACGGCCTTCCCAAGAACGTCGATCTCGGACGGATCGGCCTTGCCATCGCCCCGTCGGCCCCCGATACCGTCTACGCCATCGTCGAGGCCGCCGAGGGCAAGGGCGGCTTCTACCGATCCACCGACCGGGGCGAGACGTGGGAGAGGCGCTCGGACTACACGACGAGCAGCCCGCAGTACTACAACGAGATCTTCTGCGATCCGAACGATCCGAACCGGGTCTACGCGATGGACACCTTCATGCACGTGACGGAGGATGGCGGCAAGACGTGGTCGAAGGTGCCGGAAAACCACAAGCACGTCGACAACCACGCCCTGTGGATCGATCCGAAGGACACGCGCCACCTGCTGGCGGGGTGCGACGGCGGGCTGTACGAGAGTTGGGACCGTGGCGCCACGTGGCGGTTCTTCTCGAACCTCCCCGTGACCCAGTTCTACCGGGTGGCCCTGGACACGAGCGAGCCGTTCTACTTCGTCTACGGCGGGACCCAGGACAACGCAACGCTTGGCGGCCCCTCGGCAACGTTGAACGGCACCGGCATCACGGACGCAGACTGGTTTGTCACGGTCTTCGGGGACGGGTTCCGGCCCGCTGTCGATCCCAAGAATCCCGACACCGTGTACTCCGAATCGCAGTACGGCGGCCTGGTCCGTTACGACCGCAAGACCGGCGAGATGGTCGATATCCAGCCGCAGCCGGCGCCGGGCCAGCCCCCCCTGCGCTGGAACTGGGACACGCCGCTGATCATCAGCCCGCACGACCATAACCGTCTCTACGTCGCGGCACAGGAGATCTACCGCTCCGACGATCGTGGTAATTCGTGGCGCGCGATCAGCCCCGATCTCACCCGCGGGCTCGATCGCAACGCGTTGCCGGTGCTCGGCCGCGTCTGGAGCGTCGATGCGGTCGCCAAGAACGCCTCGACCTCTCCATACGGCAACATCGTCGCGCTCACGGAGTCTCCGCTCGTCGCCGGGCTACTCTACGCCGGCACCGACGACGGCCTGATCCAGGTGACGGAGGACGGTGGCGCCCACTGGCGGAAGATCGATCACGTCCCGGGGGTTCCCGAGCGCACCTACGTCAGCGCGCTCGTGGCCTCGGCTTCTGACCCGAACCTCGTCTACGCGGCGTTCGACAACCACAAGATGGGCGATTTCAAACCGTACCTGTACAGGAGCACCGACCGTGGCCGGACGTGGACGCCGATCATGTCCAACCTGCCGGACAGGCAGATCGTCCATGCGGTTGCGGAGGATCCAGGAGATCCCTCGCTCCTGTTCGCGGGGACCGAATTCGGCGTGTGGTTCTCTCCGGACGCGGGCGGGCGATGGATCCAGCTCAAGGGCGGGCTGCCGACGATCGCCGTGAGGGATCTCGCCATCCAGCGGGAGAAGCACGACCTCGTGCTCGCGACCTTCGGGCGCGGCTTCTACGTACTCGACGACTACCGGCCCCTGCGGGAGGTCGGGCGCGGCGTGCTGAAGAAGCCGGCGGCCCTCTTCGACGTCAGGGACGCCCTGCTCTACGTGCCGCGCCAACCCCTCGGTATTCACGGAACGGGCTTTCTCGGTGACAACTTCTACGCCGCGTCCAACCCGCCGTTCGGCGCCGTCGTGACGTACTTCCTCAAGAATGGGCTCGAAAGCCGCGCCGAGGCGCGGCGCGCAGCCGAGCGCAAGGCGCGCAAGGCGGGCAAGACGATCGCGTGGCCCTCGTGGAACGAGCTGCGGGCCGAGGATCGCGAAGTGGCCCCGGCCGTGGTGCTCACCATCAAGGACGATGCCGGCAACGTCGTGCGGAGGATCACCGGTCCGACCAAGGCGGGCATCCACCGTGTGGCGTGGGACCTGCGGTATCCTGCCACGACGCCCGTTCCCCTCAAGAAGAAGACGGATCTTGCGCCGTGGGACGAGCCCGATCGCGGCCCCCTCGTGCTGCCTGGAACCTACTCCGTAACGCTTGAGACGCTCATCGACGGCGTCCTGAAGGACGTCGCCGGTCCCGTCAGCTTCCGCGTCCGGCCGCTCGCGGGGCACGTGCCTCCGGCCTCCGTGCTCCGGGCAACGGCTGCCTTCCGTGAGCAGGTGGCCCGGCTTCGCGGAGCGGCCCACGGCGCCCTCGAGGCTGCCAACGAGGCTTCGGTGCAGCTCGAGCGGATTCGCAAGACCCTGCTCGTCGCCCCCGGTACCGACCCGGTGCTGATCCAGAAGGTCACCGTCCTGACGGACCGGCTGGACGACATCCTGACGGCGTTGCGGGGAGATACGACGAAGACGAAACGCTGGACCCCGGCACCGCCCTCGGTGATCGACCGCGTGGAGCGGATCGTCGGCAGCCAGTGGCTGACCAACGAGCCTCCGACCCGGACACAGAAGGATGCCTTCCGCTGGGCATCCCAGGCGCTGGCGGCGCAGCTGACGAAGCTTCGGACGCTGGTCACCGTCGACATCGCCGCGATCAACCAGAAGCTGGCTGCGGCTGGCGCCCCCTGGACCCCGTGCCGTATCCCGGAGTGGAAGACGGGGGAGGGGCGGCAGGGGAAATAGGAATGATGAATGATGAATGGGAGGAAAGCCGCACGTTGAGGGGGTTGTGACGGGAGAAACGCCGGGGCGTCGGGGCAAAGTGTTTCCTTCTTCTCCCCGTTATTCCGAGCACCGTCATGCCCCTGGAGGAGCACCACGTCTGCGGACTACCAAGGCGAGCGCGGCCTCACCAAGACGTACGATGACAGTGCCATACACGAGATTCTCGATTGACCGGCATTGGTGTTCGTCGAGAGACCGTGGAGGCGCCTTGGAGGCCCTGCTTGCAGCAGGCCCGCGGTCAGCGCCCGGGAGGCCCGGCCT
>JAADFN010000034.1 GCA_013152895.1 Acidobacteriota bacterium
GCCGTTCCGGGCCGAGATCGCGGCCGCCGCCAGGCGCGCCGGCATCCACCCATGGCTCCTCGCCGCCCTGGTCCAGGCCGAATCCGGGTTCAACCCGCGCGCCCGGTCCCCGGCCGGCGCGTCCGGCCTCGCCCAGCTCATGCCGGTCACCGCGGCAGAGGAACACGTGCACGATATCTGGGACCCCATGCAGAACCTCCGCGCAGGCGCCATGTTCCTCAGGAAGCTGCTCGACAGGTTTCGCTCGTTGCCGCTCGCGCTTGCCGCGTACAACTCCGGCGCCGCAACGGTCACAAGGGCCGGCGGCGTCCCGCCCTACCGGGAAACCCGCCAGTTCATTCGCCACGTGCTGGCCGTTTTCTGTCCGTCCCTGACGTCCGGCCGCCGTACACCGTCCACGCATCGTCCCTGACCCGTCTCGTGTCATGGACTTTCGTTACGAGACCGTGGCAGGCTCCCCGCTTTCCCCAACCTCGCGGGCCGGGCGGGCGGGGTACACTTGGAACATGAGCTCCCGGGTGCATCAGCCTCACCGTCCCGATCCAGTCCCGGCATCGGACCCGGGAGGAGGGCCACGCCTGCCGACCCGTCCGCGTTCGCCGGCCCTTGTGCTGTTGCTCGCGCTGGCACTCGTGGGCGCTGGCGGACACCCGCCTTCCGCTGCAAGGTCCCCGCGAACCGCGGCCAACGCGCAGACCCCGGCCAAGGCTTCGTGGAAGGCGGTCGATGCGCTGATCGGGGACCAGCGGTACAAGGCCGCGCACACGATGGTGCTCACGCTGCTCGAAAGCGCGGCGAAACGCGGCGACGCACGTGAACAGGCCCGTGCGCTCATCAAGGCCACACAGCTCGAGACAGCGCTCGGGGGATTCGAAAAGGCGGTTCGCTTCCTCCGCTCGACGCCTTGGCCCGCCGAACCGGCGCTCGAGGCCCAGCTCGATCTCGCCTATGCCAATGCGCTCCGGGCCTATCTCGACACCTACTCGTGGCAGATCGGACCGCGGGAACGCGTGATCTCGACCGGGGAAATCGATATCTCGAAATGGACCCGGCGGCAAATCCTCGATCAGATCAACCTCGCGTTCTTCCGGGCCTGGCAGCAACGCCGGGCCCTCGGCGGCAAACCCGCCACCACCTTCTCGCAGACGATCGTGCCGGGCAGCTACCCGCCCCGGATCCGCGGCACCGTGCTCGACGCCGTCACCTACCTCTGGACGGACTTTCTCGCCAACCGGTCGTACTGGCTGCCCGGACAGGCGAACGAGATCTACCGGCTCGATCTCGAAAGTCTCGCCGCCGGGGCGCCCGGCCTGTCCGTGGGACGTTCCCTCGCCGATGCCCACGTGCATCCGCTGATCCGTCTCTCCGCGCTGCTCGGCGCGCTGGAGCGGTGGCACCGGCGGCGGAACGAGCCCGAAGCCGCCCTCGAAGCGCGCCTGCGCCGGCTCGAGATCCTCGATGGCGCCGTCGAACGTCCCGAGGACAGGCGGCTGATCCGCCGGACGCTCGCTGCATCCTTGAAACGTTTCGACAGGAGTCTTCCCTGGTGGTCGTGGGGCCAGGCGACGCTGGCCACCTTCTACCGCGAGGACGGCGCGCCCGATGCGCTCGTCCGGGCGCGGGCGACAGCGCTCCAAGGCGCCCGCACGCATCCGGCAAGCCCGGGCGGGTTGCGGTGCCGCGCGATCGTCGCCAGCATCGAACGACCCGATCTCTCGCTGGCGGGGATGTCATCGGACGGTCCCGGCAAGCGGAGTCTCAAGCTCACGGTCAAGAACGTGACGCACGTCTTCTTCAGGGCGTGGCGGATCCACATCCACCGGCTGATCGCACGCTCCGACGGGTGGAGCCTGCTCCCCGATTCCCGCGAGGTCGAGCGGGTGCGGCGGCGGGCTCCCGACGCTTCCTGGGACGTAGTGATTCCCGCGGCTCCCGATTACAGGAACCACGTCACCTGGGTGACGCCCCCGATGACGCGGCCGGGGCTCTGGGTCGTCATGGCGTCGATCCGCAAGGACTTCTCACCGCGGAACAACGTGATGAAGGCGCTCAGGATCATCCTGGGCGACCCGGTGCTCCTGATCCGGCGCAACGGCCTCAAGGTCGAAGCGCAGGTCCTCTCCGGCAGCAGCGGAACGCCGATCGCAGGGGCCACGGTGACGCTCTACCGCCTCGGCGCACGCCCCGGACAGAGAATCCTCGCCCGCGTCACGACCGGGACGGACGGCATCGCACGCTTCGAGCTGCACCGCGCGGCCCCCGTCTTCTTCCTGGCGGAGAAGGACGGCCAGATCGCCGTCGAGGCCGGCAGCGTCTGGCCGAGGCGCGCGAGAGCGGCCTCGAAATCGAGCGCCCTGCTGTTCACCGACCGCGCGATCTACAGGCCCGGCCAGGAGCTCGACTTCAAGGTCGTCGCGTACGAGGGCGATCCCGCCTCGGGCCGCTTCCACGTCAGGGCGTTTCGGCCCGTCAAGGTCACGCTCCGCGACGCCAACGGCCGCGAGGCCGCCTCCGCCCTGCTGACGACCGGCTCGTTCGGCTCGGCCGACGGGCGTTTCACCATTCCGAAGGGACGGCTGCTCGGCCGGTGGCGCCTCGAATCGTCCCTCGGAGGTTCGGCCTCGATCCTGGTCGAGGCGTACAAGCGCCCCACGTTCACGGTCACGATCCTCCCGCCCACGCGGCCGCTGCGCCTCAACCGCCCGGCGGAGCTTCGCGGGCAAGCGCGGTACTACTTCGGTCTTCCGCTCAGCGCCGGCACGGTTCGCTGGCGGGTGGAGCGCGTACCGGTCTGGCCGAGGTGGTGGGGGTGGTGGTTCCCGATCCCGCGTACCGTGCCCGAGACCATCGCCGCGGGAACGGCCTCCCTCGACGCGCACGGTCGCTTCGCCGCCCGGTTCACGCCCACCGCGGACGAACGCCTGGCCGCCTCCGGCGTCACCTACCGGTACCGCCTCGTGGCCGAGGTCACGGGTGAGGGAGGCGAGACGAGGACCGCCACAAAGAGCTTCCGGCTCGGTTTCGTCGCGGTCGAGGCGTCGATGACCGGGCTGCCCGGCTTCCTCAGGCCCGGCACCACGGCCACCGTGACGATCACGCGAACGGACCTCGATGGCCATCCGGAACCGGGCCGAGGCTCCTGGACGCTCGTCCGGCTGCGCCAGCCGGGGCGAACGCCACTGCCGGCCGAGATCCCGCTCAAGACCCGGCCGGACGAGCCGCCGGGCGCCTTCCACACCCCTGGCGATCGTCTCCGTCCCCGCTGGGACACGGCGCTCTCGGCCGAGCAGATCATGGATGGCTGGCCGGACGGACCGGCCGTCGCGCACGGCACGCTCGAGCACGGCGCGAAGGGAACGGCAACGCTGACGCTTCGACATCTCGATCCGGGCGCCTACCGCCTGATCTACACGACCCGCGATCCGTTCGGTGCCACGGCGTCACTCAAACGGATCGTCGTGGTCGCCCGGCGGGGCATGCTCCCGCTTCGGGTCCCACTCCTGCTGCGTCTGGAGCGGCGAACCGTCTCCGCCGGGGGCTCGGCGCGGATCCTGGTTCATTCCGGGCTCCCGGGACAGCCGATGACCCTCGAGATCTTCAGGAACGGGCGGCAGATCGAGAGGCGTGCGCTCACGGCGGGCAAAGACCCCCAGATCATCGAGCTTCCCATCACCGCGGAGGACCAGGGTGGCCTCGCGATCCGGCTGACCGCCGTGCGGGATCACCAGCTGATGCGGATCGAACGGCACCTCGACGTGCCGTGGGCCTCGAAGGACCTGCACCTGACCCTGTCCCACTTCAGCGACACGATGCGGCCGGGCGCTCACGAGACGTTCAGCGTGACCGTCACCGGACCGGACGGAAAGGCCGTTGCCGAGAACGCCGCCGAGGTCCTCGCCCTGATGTACGACGCCAGCCTCGACCTGTTTGCGCCCTACCCGGCGCCGGAGATCCGTGCGCTCTACCCGAGGCGCGACCGGCTGACTCCGCTCGAGGTCTCCCTGGCGAGCGCGCCGTCCCTGTGGAGGCGCGGCCGGTGGCACAGACCGGTCAAAGCTCCATCGTTCCACGGTGCCCGCCTCGTCGCGCTCGATGCGTACGGCATCGGGGGCATGGGCTGGCGCGGACGCGGCATCCGGATGTTCAAGACGATGGGGTTGAAGAACGAGGCCGTCGAAAGCGCTCGTCCGGCTGCGGCGCCCCCGGCCGCGCGCGGGAAACCGGCCGCCCCGCCGCAAACACCACGGCCCCCGGTCCAGCTGCGCTCGAACTTCGCCGAAACCGCCCTGTGGCAACCGCACCTGCTGACCGGGCCTGGGGGCTCGGTCACCATCTCGTTCGACGTGCCCGACTCCGTCACCAGCTGGAACCTGTGGGTGTGGGCCATGACCCGGACGCTCGAGGCCGGCCGCCTGCACCGCACGGCCCGAAGCGTCAAGGACCTGATGGTGCGTCCCTACCTCCCCCGCTTCTTCCGAGAGGGTGACCGGGCGCGGCTGCGCGTCGCCGTCACCAACGCCGGCACGGCCCCGCTCGACGGCACGCTCGTCATCGACATCCTCGATCCCGACACCAACCGGAGCCTTGCGGCGGCGTTCGGTCTCGGCGGCGCGGGCAGCCGCAGCGCCTCCTTCCACGTCGCGGCGGGGAAGGAGGCGATCCTCACCTTTCCCCTGAGCGTGCCCGCCCGGGTCGGTCTCGTTGCCTTCAAGGCCGTGGCGCGGGCGAACGGCCTCTCCGACGGCGTTCTGCGGCCGCTTCCCATCCTTCCCGGCCGCTACCACCTGATGCAGTCACGGTTCGTCACGCTGACAAACGACAGCCGCCGCACGCTCTCCTTCCCGGGGATGGCCTCGACGACCGATCCGACACGGATCAACGAGCAGCTCGTCGTCACCGTCGATGCCCAGCTCTTCACCAGCGTGCTGAAGGCCCTCCCCTCGCTGCTGCGAAGCCCCTACCACTCCACCGAGCAGATCCTCGACCGGTTCCTCTCGACGGCGATCGTGTCGAAGGTTTTCGAGCAGCACCCCGCCGTCGCGAAGCTCGCGAAGAAGCTCTCCCGGCGCACCACCCGGCTGGAGCCGTGGAACAGGCCGGATCCCAACCGGAGGATGTTGCTCGAGGAAACGCCATGGCTCGTCGAAGCGGAGGGCGGCGGCGAGAAGCCCGCGGACCTCATCCGTCTCCTGGATCCTGACGTCGCCACGGCCATCCGCGCCTCGTCGCTGGCCGAGCTCGCCAGGGCGCAGGCCGGTTCCGGGGGCTTCCCCTGGTGGCCGGGAGGCCCCCCGTCCCCCTTCATGACCTGCTACATCGTCGATGGCCTTTCACGGGCGCTCGCGCATCACATCGCGATCCCGAAGCCGATGGTCGTGCGCGCCTGGCGCTACCTGCACGACGAGTACGTGGGGACCATGGTCCGCCAGGCGATGGCGAAGAACTGTTGCTGGCAGACGATCACCTACCTCAACTACGTCCTGTCGAACTTTCCCGATCCGAGCTGGACCGGCGACGTCTTCACGCCCGAGGAGCGGCGGAAGATGCTCGAGCTCTCCTTCGCGCACTGGCGGCAGTCCTCGCCCAGGATCAAGGGCTACCTCGCCATGACGCTCGAGCGCGCCGGGCGTCACGCCGATGCCACCCGGGTATTCGCGAGCGTCATGGACAGCTCGATCACCGATCCCGAGCTCGGGACCTACTGGCAACCGGAGGCCCGGTCGTGGCTCTGGTATAACGACACCACCGAGAGCCAGGCGCTGGCCCTGCGGGTCCTGACCGTGCTCGATCCCGCCGATCCGCGCCGGGAGGGGCTCGTCCACTGGCTCCTGCTCGACAAGAAGCTCAACCAGTGGAAGTCCACCCGGACCACCGCCGAGGTCATCTACGCCCTCGTCAGTTACATGGAACGTGAAGGCTCCCTCGGTGCGACGCAGACGATCCACGTCGCAGCTGGCCCCCGGTCGGCGACCTTCGTCTTCGCGCCCGACCAGCCGGTGACGACCGGCCAGCTCGTCATCCCGGGCGACGAGATGGTCCCCGCCCAGATGAGCACGATCGATGTGACCAGCCGCGGAAAGGGATTCGCCTTCGCCGGCGCCACATGGAGCTTCTCCACCGAGAAGGAACCCGCCGCCGAACCGGGAAGCCTCTTCTCCATCACGCGCACGTTCTACCGGCGCATCCACCGCGCGGACGGGTGGGTGCTCGAACCGCTGGCGGAAGGTGGCCCGCTCGCCCCCGGCGACGAGGTCGAGGTCCACCTCGACATCACCGCCCGGCACCGCGCCGAATACGTCCACCTCCACGATCCCCGCCCGGCGGGCATGGAGCCCGCCACGCTGACCTCCGGCTACCGGTGGATCGGCGGTCTCGGCGTCTACCAGGAGATCCGCGACAGCGGCGCCGACTTCTTCATCGAACACCTGCCCGCCGGAACGTACACCCTCGTCCACCGCCTGCGCGCCGCCACCGCCGGCCGCTTCCACACCGGCCCGGCCACGCTCCAGTGCCTCTACGCCCCCCAGTTCGCCACCTACTCCTCGGGCGCCGTGATCACGGTCGGAGAAAGTGGCGGGTAGAGCCTCAGGCAGCATGAACCTCGTCGACCTTCACATCCGCCACATCCAACTCCTCAGCGAGCGTGAAGTCCACGTTCGCGTCGACGCAAGCTTGGAGCCTGGATTGAGAATCTGCTCCGCTATCTACGCCAGGCATCCAGATCTGGGCGCGCTCCCTGCTCTGCCGTTCTTACGCTGCGGTCAGTGGCGTGATCCGTTCGATGTCCCGGCCGATCTTCTGTGCAGCATCCCACAGGTCGACGGCGCGTTGCGCGTTGACCCAGAACTGCGGGGAGTTACCAAACAGACGCGATAGCCGCAGCGCCATCGCCGGGCTCAACGATCTGCGCTCGCGAAGCAGCTCGTTCACCGTCTGGCGTGAAACCCCCAACGCCCGGGCGAAACCCGAAACCGTCAGACCGTAATCGGGGAGGAAATCCTCACGCAGCATCTCGCCGGGATGAATCGGCCGAACTCTTTTCTCTCCCGTTTCTGGAATACTCATCTCGCACCTCATCTCAGTGATAATCTGTGACCTCCACATCGTACGCATCGCCGTCGACGAACCGGAAGCAGATGCGCCATTGATCGTTGATGGAAATCGCATACATCCCTTCCCGGTCTCCCCCCAACCTGTGGAGCCGGTTTCCCGGGGGGGACCTCAGGTCATCAAGGCGAATCGCCAGGTCGATGTACTCGAGCTTCCGCCGCGCCCGGCGTGCAACGTCTGACGGAAACCGTCTGGTTTCCCCGGCAACGAACAGCTCCTGCGTGCGCCGATCCGCAAAGGTCTTGATCACCGTCGTAGTATAACCCGTCACGTGACACGTTGCAAACCACCCGTGGAGGGGGAATCTCGCGTATGTCATTGTCATCGCGGGTATTGCTGAGACCGCACCCTCTTTGTTCGTCCGTAGACCTGGTGCCACTCCTCGGGCATGACGATGCTCGGGATGACAACGGGGGCGGGCCTCCGGGTCCTCGGAGTGAAGGGACACGCCTCCGGCTCATCAGCGGCCGCAGGGCGTCCGATGCCACCGCCGGTCTTTGGAAGCGGCGAGCGTCCCGGCCGCAGGCCGGGACACGGCGCAGCCACCTTCAATCCAGGCAAGCCGACGCCGAGGCACAGTCGAGGCACGGCGCGCAGTCCCCCAGCGAGGCGACGCCGAGACCGAAGGTCGAGGCACGCCGAGCCACAGCATCCCCACCGTCCACGCCCCGACACTCCCATCGACAGGTTCTGCGGGTTGCGCGGGGCCGGTCCGCCGCCTCGGCTCGGGGCTGCACCCGCCGGGACCCATCGAGGTGCCGTGCTCGACGGCTTACCCTCGGCAGACCTCGGGCCAAGCCGTCTGCGCTCGCCG
>JAADFN010000035.1 GCA_013152895.1 Acidobacteriota bacterium
GAACCTTCCTGAAGGCTCGCTCCCGGCAGGATCCCGATCGTCAATCCGCCCGCCTCGACCGCGCCGCGGCACGCGGCTGCCATCGCTCCGCCCCCCCCACCCGTCAGCACCGCCCACCCCGCGGCAGCCGCCGCCCGGCCCAGCTCCCCGGCGACACGCTCCTCCGCAGCCGAGGTGGCCCCGGGGCCCAGAACCGCGAGGATGGGAATCCTGAGACTCATGCGATCGTGCTCCACCCGCCAGTATACGGCGCATCCGCCTCACCGGTCCCGCCATGCGCGAGGATCATGCCACGCAGTAGAACTCACGGCCCTCGACGAGTTCCAGCGCCTTCAAGCGTTGGCGGATCAGTTCGCGAGCCCCGCGTGATGCAACCGCCGCCAGCACGATGCTCTCCGGCGTTCGAAGCACCGGGAGATCGTCCGGAGAGTGGACGGGTACGCCCCGCACCGTCCGGCCGATCTTTGCCGGATCGATGTCGACGAATGCGGCGATGGCGGCTCCCGCGCGCAGGAGATGCTTCGACAGCCGGCGTCCCGTCTGGCCGGCGCCCCACACGATGACTGGCCTTCCTCCTGCAAGAGGACCCTTGACAAGAAAGCACGCCTTGGCCCTGAGAAAATTCTCCACCGAGTACCGGCCATCCGTTCGCGTCAGGCGGCCGGCATGCTCACGCCAGAAGTAGAGGACCTGGGGCGTCTTGCCGAAACGCACGCCCCGTTCAACCAGCCTGAGCCACAGGTCGTAATCCTCCGGCCACCCCTCGTCCCGCCAGCCCCCGGCCGCCTCGAGAACCTGGCGCCGGATCAACGCCGAGGGATGGGCCAGCGGGCTCTCGACGAACCGTTCGCGCACCATCGCCTCGTGGCTGACCAGGCCGTTGAGCCACGTCTCGTAGATGCGGAATCCCTCGGCCACACGGTGAACCGGGATGTGACGCACGAGACACGAGACGACGCCTGCATCGGGGTGACTCGCCAGCCAGCGGAGCTGAAGCTCGAGACGCCGCGGGTGGCAAGCATCGTCGGCATCCATCCTCGCAACGAGGGGCGCCCGGCAGAGCTCGAGCCCTGCGTTCAACGCCGAGACCAGCCCCCCGTGCGGACGTCTGAAAACCCGGATCCGGGGATCGATCTGCGCCCAGCTTTCCAGGAGATCGCCGGACCCGTCGCGAGAACCGTCGTCCACCGCGACGAGCTCGAAATCTCTGAACGTCTGGCGCTCGACGCTCGTCAGGCAGGCGTCGAGAAACCCACGCGCATCGAGGACCGGCAGCAGGACGGAAACGCGGGGCGTCACCGTCACATCGCGAGCCTGGCCGGCATGTCTCGCACACTTCCTGCTGCGACCGCGGATACGCTCACCGGTGCGGCTCCTCTCGCTGCGGCGGCGCCAACAACGTGCCTCGAGCACGTCGGCCCCACCTTGGTCGAAACACAACACTGACGGGCGTCTTCACCGTCTCGCAACGAAAGTCCGTAGAGATGCGGGCTGGAGAAGCTCTGGCGCGTCACGCGGTCCTACTCTCCTCCGGCTCCCGCCGCCTGCACCGGCACCGGCAACACGGTCCTTGGATCCTGCGTCGAACGGTCCACGACCGATCCGTACACGGCCATCGGCCCCTTGACGGTGATCAAGAGGTCGAACCGCTGGGGCGGCAGGCACACCGCCATGATCGAATTGACCGGCGAAAGATGGACCTGGATCCAGCTCCGTGCCGGAACCGTTACCGTCGCTGGAAGGCCCATCAGCTTGCCATCGACGTACACCGCGCTGTCGCCCGTCTGGGGTCCAAGATCGATGATGGCGTCAAGCGGCTCGTCCCCGGGGTTCGCAAACCCCACGTACGAATCAAACTCGCGTGGTCCACATGAATTGGGGTGCCAGATCATGCCTGGAAGCATCAGGACCTCTTGCGGGCCTGGCAACGCCGTGACATCGATCCCGTCGATCGTTTGACCGAAGCCCTGAAGCGGTCCCGTCGTCGAAATCTCCCAGTCCCTGACGTTGGTCACACGGCTTGTGACGACGAGCGGACCATCCGCCGAGAGGAGGAGCCCCCCCACGGCAGAATCGGGGCAGCCGAGCTCCATCCCGATATCCCACGGTTTCCAGATCACCGTGCTCTCGGCTGGAACCTGGATCTGCCTGGCAGGTGGGAGACAGGGGTGGGTCAGATCCATGCTCCCCGGCAGAAAGACCGGCGGATCGACGGTGATCGTCTCCTGGGTCGGATTGACAAGGGAGATCTCCGTGTACCAGAGATTCCCGGACGATCCGGGCAACGCGTACGTGAATACGGGCAGAAGAATCTGTCCGGCCATGGCCTGCGATGCCACGAGTAGAGCCGTGACGAACAGAACACCAAGGGCCTTTCTCATCATGTCCCTCCCCGGCTTCCGCCTCCAGGCGGGCGCCGATGCTCAAGCTCCCACAAGAAGCAGTACTTTGCGAACACGGACACGTACGTGCTTCCAGCGGCGATCAGCCCGGGCGCTCCATCGAGAATGGCGCCCTTGACGAGCAACGCCTTGAAGAACGCAGCCGCGGGGCTGACCAGTATTTTCCCAACTCCAGAACGTTTCCCCCTCTCATGATACGACATCGCGGCGATGCGCGCATAGGAGAGTAGCCGCCGCAAGTGGTCATCGAGGTCGCGGTACGAATAGTGCTCGAGAAAACCGCCGTGCAGCTTGGCTGTACGTCCGTCGATCCGCAAGCTGTCATGGGGATCGTAGCCGCCCCAAGCCGGCTCGGCGTCACGCCTGACAAGCCGCAGCTTCCAGTCCGGCTGCCACATGTGCCTGAGCGTCCGCCCGAGATAGATGGTCCTCCGGTTGACCATGTAGCCATCAGCGTGGGGCGCCTGCAACGCCGCGACGATCGCATCTCTCAGCTTTGGCGAGACCACCTCGTCGCAATCAAGCGCCAGGATCCAGGGCTGCGTACACTTGTCGAGCGCAGAGTTCTTCTGCGCGATGTGCCCCTTCCAGTCCTCCTCGAAGACGTAGGCGCCGGCACGAATGGCAATCTCCCTGGTCGCATCCGTGGAGTGCGAATCCACAACGATGATCTCCGATGCCATCTCCCGGACGGCTTCGATCGTCCTCAGGATGTTCGCCTCCTCGTTGAAGGAGATCATCGACACCGAAAGAGGAAGGCTCATCCCACGCCGGCCCTTCCCGTCCCTGCCCGGTTCCAGCCCGGGCGGCACGAAGAGTATCGAGCTCAGTGTACCAATATGTGCGACGTGAGGCATTTCGGCCAAGGTGCAAAGTTGTTGCGCCATCATTCATCATTTTGCCTTCCCCTCCCCCGGGCGCTCCCCGACTTCCTCTTCAGAGCTCGGCGTTCCTTCGCGGGTATACTCTCCGAGATGCAGGTTCTTTTCATCGTCTCGTCGAACAAGTACACGGGCGCCGCTGCGGCCGCCGAGCACTGCTGCCGCGCGCTTCACGCCGCCGGCGTCGAAGCGAAGCTCCTCTTCGTCGGCGGAAACAACCTCCAGGACCGGCTCGCTGGATTCGAGTGGGCGCTCCCGGACCTTCGCAAGGAACGCCGTCTCGCGGATCTCAAGGCGAACCTCGCCCGCATCCGCGATCACGCGCTCGAATCCGATGTCGTGGTCTGTCATCTCCCCCACGATCACACCCTCTGCCACCTGTCCCGCGCGTGGAAGACGACGCCGCTTGTGCGCAACTTCAGGAACGCCAAGCACGTCGCCGGCGGACCGCTCCGCGGCCGCTTGTACCGGCACCTCGGCGGCGCCACCTTTGCCAACACCGCGCTCCAAGAGCAGTTCCAGCGCAAGCACGGTCAGCCCCCCCCCGCGGCGACGTTTCCCGTCCCCCTGGAAGAACGGTTTCAGCCCGGCCGCGACGGGAACCCGTGGCGGCGGAACTTCGGAATTCACGATGCCGCACCGGTGCTCGGCATGATCGGCAAGGTCGCCGCCGGACGTGGCTTCGACACCTTGATCCAGACGGCGGCGCGCCTGTCCCACGACCTGCACGTCCTGATCATCGGTCACGGCGAGGCCCGGCCGCGGATCGAGGCGCTTGCCACCTCCCTCGGCCTGGCCGGCCACGTGCACTGGGCCGGCTACCGGGGACGTGAGTTGCCCGAGCTCTACGCGGCGATGGATGTCGTGCTCTTCCCTGCAGCAGGTTCCGACCACGGTCATCGCGCGATCTCCGAGGCGCAGGGGTGTGGGCGGCCGGTCGTCGCTGCCGCGCTGCCGGGGGTCGAAGACCTGATCGAGGATGGGGTCACGGGGCGGATCGTCCCGGGATCGCCCACCGATCTCGCCGCGGCCGTTTCGGAGATCCTTTCGAATCGCATCCTGGCCGAAAGGCTCGGTCACGCCGCGGCGCTCGCCGTCGAGTCCCGGCGGTTCCCCGCGGTCGGCCGGCGCCTCGCAGCATTTCTCGAGGAGATCGCCTCGTGAGCCGCTCCAGCGCGCTTCGCGAAGCCCTCGACGAACGCATCCTGCTGCTCGACGGCGCCACGGGAACGGCCCTCGAAGCGATGCAGCTCGACGTCCGGGACTACGGCGGAGAGCGCCTCGCCGGCTGCAACGAGGCGCTGGTTCTCAACGCGCCGGACGCCGTGCTCCGGCTTCACCGTTTCTACCTGGAGGCCGGGGCCGACATCGTCGAGACCGATACCTTCGGCGCATCGCCGGTCGTCCTTGCCGAGTACGGGCTCGAGGATCGGGCGCGCGAGATCAACCTCCGCGCTGCCAAGCTCGCGCGCGAGGCGGCGGATGCATTCGCAACCTCGGGCCGCCCCCGCTGGGTCGCGGGTTCGATGGGGCCGACGACGAAGAGCCTGACGCTGATCGGCGGGATCACGTTCGGCGCGCTCGTGGCCGCGTACCGGATCCAGGCCGAGGGGCTGGCGGAGGGCGGCGCCGACGTGCTCCTGATCGAAACGTCGCAGGATCCGCTCAACCTCAAGGCCGCCCTGATTGCGTGCCGGGACGCCGCGCCCGGGATGCCGGTCGCCGTGTCGGCCACGATCGAGCCTGGCGGCACGACCCTCGGCGGCCAGACGATCGAAGCCGTGGCCGTCATGGTTGAACCGTGGCGCCCACTGTGGATCGGCATCAACTGCTCGACCGGCCCCGGCCCGATGCGGGAGCACGTGCGGGCGCTCGCCGCGATGAGCCCGGCATTCCTCTCCGTCGTTCCCAACGCCGGGATGCCCGACGAATCCGGGCGCTACACCGAAACTCCGGAGCACATGGCTGCGATCCTCGACTCGTTCGCCGCCCAGGGATGGATCAATATCCTCGGCGGATGTTGCGGGACGACGGACGCCCACATCCGTGCGCTGCGAGCGGTCGCCGACTCGCACGCGCCGCGGCGGCCGGCCGACTACGAGCCTTCATGGGCCGCGGGCGGTATCGCCGTCCCGCTTCGCCAGGAACGGCCGCCGACCCTCGTGGGCGAGCGCACGAACGCCCTCGGTTCGAGAAGGTTCCGCGAGCTCCTCGACGCCGGCCGGTTCGCCGAAGCCGCCTCCGTCGGACGCCAGCAGGCCCGCCGCGGCGCCCACCTCCTCGACCTGTGCGTGGCCGATCCGAGCTCCGACGAGACCGCACGCATGACTGCGCTTGTCCGGGCCGTCCGCCGCGCCGTCCGCATCCCCCTGATGATCGACACTACCGACCCAGAGGTCTTCAAGGCCGCGCTCGAGCTGGCCCCCGGCCGCCCGGTGCTGAACTCCGTCAACCTCGAGGATGGCGGCCAACGCCTCGAACGGATCGCCGCGCTCGCCCGGCGTTTCGGCTGTGCGCTCGTCGCCGGCTGCATCGACGAGGACCCCGACGATGGCATGGCACGTACCGCCGAACGCAAGCTCGATGTCGCCCGCCGGCTCGTCGATGTCCTCGAAGCTCACGGCCTGCGCCGCGCCGAGATCCTGGTCGACCCGCTCGTCTTCCCCGCCGCGACCGGTGACCCGAAGTTTGCCGGGTCGGCCGCCGAGACGGTCGAGGGGATCCGCCGGATCAAGGCGGCGATCCCGGGCGTCCTCACCCTGGCCGGCATCTCCAACGTCTCCTTCGGCCTGCCAGCCGCCGCGCGCAAGGTCGTCAACGCCGTTTTCCTGCACCGCTGCGTCGAGGCGGGTCTCGACGCGGCCATCGTCAACACGCAGGCGCTCGTACGCATCGCCACCCTCGATCCGGATGACGTCCGTCTGGTCGAGGCCATCCTGTTCGAGGGGGACCGCGCCGCCATCGACGCGCTGGTCGAACGTTTCCGCGGCGTCCGCGAACGCCGCGCCGGCGAGCTCGAACAACTCCCACCCGCCGAACGCCTGACGCGGATGGTCATCGAAGGGGAGCAGACGGGCCTCGAGGCAACGGTCGCCGCGCTCCTCGAGACGATGGAGCCGCTCGAGATCATCAACGGCCCGCTGATGGCCGGCATGGACGAGGTCGGCCGCCTCTTCGGGGACGGCCAGCTCATCGTCGCCGAGGTCCTGGTCTCGGCGGAGGTGATGCAGGCCGCGGTCGACCTGATCCGTCCCCACCTCCGCGGGGAGGACAGTGCCGATCGCGGATCGATCCTGCTGGCCACCGTCCGGGGCGACGTCCACGACATCGGCAAGAACCTCGTCAGCATGATCTTTTCGACCAACGGGTGGAGGGTCGTCGATCTCGGCGTACAGGTCCCCTCCGAGCGGCTGATCGAGGCGTGGCGCGCCGAGCGAACCGACATCATCGGGCTCTCGGGCCTGCTCGTCCGCTCCGCCCACCAGATGGTCGCGACCGCCAAGGACCTGGCCGCCGGTGGCGTCGACGTTCCGGTCCTCGTCGGCGGCGCCGCGCTCAACCCGCGCTTCGTCCGCGAAAAGATCGCACCGGCCCATGCCGCGCCGGTGCGCTACGCCAAGGACGCCCTGGAGGGGCTCCGTCTCGCCAACGCCATCGCCTCCGGGCAGGAGGTTCCCGGCGACGAGGCGCCGCGCCATGCCACGGCGTCCGTCCGGCCGGAGCGAGGCCGCTCGGCCCCGGTTCGGACCGTCGAACCGCTGCCACCCGAGGCGCTTCCCTCGCCGCCCGACCTCGCCCGGCACGTGCTCCCCGGCATCGCCCTCGACGAGGTGCTACCCTATCTCAACGTTCAGATGCTCCTCGGCAAGCATCTCGGGCTCGGCGGTCCGGTCAGGCGCCTCCTCGCCCGGGGCGATCTCAAGGCCACCGAGCTCGCGGCCCGCGTCGACGCGCTGACCGACGAGGCCCTCGCGCACGGATGGCTCGCCCCGGCCGGCGTCTTCCGTTTCCTGCGCGCGTGGTCCGAGGGTGAAGACGCCGTTCTCGCCGATGCCGGGGGGAATGAGCTCGAACGGCTTCGCTTCCCTGCCACGCCGCGCCGGAGCGCCGCCGCCTGGATCCATCCCGATCCGGACGCGCACGACACGATCGCCCTGATGGTCGTCACCGCCGGACCCGCGTCCCGCGTGGCCGCGGAGGCTCTCAAGAACGAGGGCCGCCTGCTCGACTCGTTCGCCCTGCAGGCCCTCGCGCTCGAGACCGCCGAGGCAACCGCCGAGTGGCTGCACCGGCGTATCCGCGCCCTCTGGGGATTCCCCGATCCGCCGAGGCTCTCCATCGCGAACATTCTCAAGGCCCGTTACCGCGGGATTCGTCTCTCTCCCGGCTATCCCGCCCTGCCGGACCTCGAGATGCAACGTCCGATCTTCCGCCTGCTCCGGCCCTCCGAGATCGGAATCGAGCTCACCGAGGGGCTGATGATGAACCCCGAGGCCTCGGTTTCAGCGGTGGTGCTGCACCACCCCGAGGCCCGGTACTGACCCCACCGCATTCGGCTTTCCAGCTTCCTGGAATCGTACAGGCTTTCGTCGCGAGGCCGTGGAGACGCCCGTCCGTACGGCGTTCCGGTCAGGCGGCGCCAAGGCGTGCTCGTGGCACGTCGCCGGTGGCGACGCCGGGAGAAACGCCGCAATGACGGGCGGACCCGGAGTCCCAGCAGGCGGTCCCAGGTGTGCGGGCTATCGCCCGCGGCGGCTGCGTGGACTGAACGGGCGGCGGGAGCGCTGCTGGACCCTGGGCGCCGGATGCGCATCGGCGCCGGAGGCGGTCCGGGCGTGCTCGGAGTGAAAGCGGTGATTCCGGTCTTCCGGCACCCGCTGCCGGAGGAGCCGTTCGATCGCCCGCAGCCATCCCCGTTCTTCGGCGCTGCAGAACGACAGGGCGACACCGTCCAGCCCCGCCCGCGCCGTCCGGCCGATGCGGTGCACGTAGACCTCCGGCTCGTTGGGCAGGTCGTAGTTGATCACGTGGGACACACGCTGAACGTCGATGCCACGCGCGGCGATGTCGGTCGCCACGAGGACGCGGACCCGGCCGGCCTTGAAGTCGCCCATCGCCCTGGTACGCGCCGCCTGGCTCTTGTTCCCATGGATGGCCGTGGCCGGGATGCCGGCGGTTTCCAGCTTGCGCACGACCTTGTTGGCGCCGTGCTTGGTCCGGGTAAACACGATCACCCGATCCATCGCCTCGTCCGCCAGGATCGACGCCAGCAGGCGGTCCTTGTCCTGTTTCTCGACGAACAACATCTTCTGCTGGATCTTTTCCACCGTTGGTTGCTCCGGTGCGATGGTGACGGTGACAGGGTCCGACACCATGGTGCTGGCCAGCGCCGCGATCTCGCCTCCAAGCGTGGCGGAGAAGAAGAGGGATTGCCGCTGAGCCGGCAACGTCGCGACGACCCGCCGAATGTCCGGCATGAAACCCATGTCCAGCATCCGGTCGGCCTCGTCCAGCACGAACACCTCGACAGAGCCGAGCCCGACGTGCCCCTGCTGCATCAGGTCGAGCAGCCGGCCCGGGGTGGCCACCAGGACGTCCAGCCCCCGTCTCAAACGCGCAACCTGCGGATTCTGCTTGACGCCGCCGAAGATAACGGTGTGAGCGATCCGGAGGTATTTCCCGTAGTCCGCGATGTTGTCCCCGATCTGGGCCGCCAGCTCCCGGGTCGGTGTCAGGACGAGCACCCGGGGCCGCCCCGGCGCGGGCCGCTTCCGGTTCCCGTCCAGGTACTGGAGAATCGGCAGCATGAACGCCGCCGTCTTGCCCGTTCCGGTCTGGGCGCACCCCAACATGTCCCGGCCGTGGAGCAGATCCGGAATCGACTGTTCTTGAATCGGCGTCGGTTGCTGGTAGCCCAAATCTTCAAGCGCCCTCTTCAACGGCGGAATGAGGAGGTCAAAGACCGTTTCCCCCGCCGCACCGTGATGAACCGCCGGCCGGCCGGCGAGCATCGCTTTGGTTTGAAGGGACGCCTGTCCCCGGTCATTGTGAAACGCGGCGCCGTCGACACCGCTCCTCTGTTGCGCACGCCGCACAGGCGTACTCTGTCTGGAATAACTCACGTGATTTTCCTCTCGCGCACAAGGCGTTGAATTCCAACCCAGCGGGCAAGGACTTCAACGAAGAGGAACCGGGCCGTCAGGCAGGTGAGGCATTACTATAGCACACTCACGACCTCCCTGATGCCTCGGGAGCAGCGATTCCGCAACGATCACTCGTCTGGGCGTTGGAGAAGGGTTTTCTTGGCCGTCATTGCCGACAGGAGATCCGCGGACGGTCTATCACGCCGTTGCGGAATTGCTGGGCCCGGGGCACGAGGCAATATCCCGTGGCAGCTCCTACGAGCAGCTCTCGCGGGACACGTATGTTCGAGATCCAGGTCGGCCGTCGAGCTCTCGTCTGTTCCGTCTCTGTGGCCCCCCCGGGGAAACTGGAGGATCTCTTCAGGGCACGGTATTCTGGTTTCATGGCACGGGCGCTCGTTCTTTCCGGCGGGGGGGTCAAGGGGACCTTCGAGGCTGGCGTTGTCCACCGGCTGGCCGAGGCCGGTCACGGCGGGTGGAGCGTGTATTGCGGCGTGTCGGCCGGAGCGCTCAACGCGTTCATGGCCGCGCAGGGCCGGGTCGAGGAGATGGCTCGTCTTTGGGTGGACCAGGCTCGCCGCGGGATGCCCGCCTTCCGGTCGAAGCTGGACGCGGCCAATCTCGCCGTCCATGCCATCGCCCCCGGGCTGCTGGCCTACGCTGATATCCTGGCGACGGACGGACTCTATGACAATCGCGAGCTTGCCGAGATCCTCGAACCGTTTGCGGCCGGCCTGGCAGGCAGGCTCTCGTCGCTCGGCCATGCGCTTCGTGTCGGCGTCGTCTGTCTCCAGACCGGGGAATACCTCGCCGTCGATCCGGCCGCCGATGTCGAGGCCGGGAGCATCGTGCCGCTGATCCTGGCATCGACGGCCATTCCCCTGGCGTTCGATCCGGTCGAGCTCGTTGTGAACGTTGCGGGCGCCACGTGCTCCGGACGCCGGTGCCAGTTCGTGGACGGGGGCGTCCGGAACATCACCCCACTGGCCGACGCGATCAGGGCGGCGAAGCAGGGCGGGATCGAGCTTGATGGCATCGACGTGGTCCTGGCCTCCCCTCTCGATCCGGCCGGGGCGGACCACGAGTTTCATGGCCTCCTCGAGATCGGCCTGCGAGCGGAGGAAATCCTGACGAACGAGATCTACCGGAACGATCTCGAGATGTTCATCCGGGCCAACGCCCTGGCCGCCCTTCACGCGGGGCTCGCATCGGATGCTGCGGAAAGCGCGGACGCCAAACGGCTGGCACGGCGCCTTGCGGCCGCCCTCCCGGGCTCGGATGCATACCGTCCCCTCGATCTCAAAATCATCCGGCCGACTCCCGACTCGTGGCGCGCCTTCACCGGCCGCAAGGATGCCGATGTCGGCCTGGAGTTTCCCGGCGACCTGGACCGGAACGCGGAGCTGCTGCAGCTCGTTCATGGCTACGGACGGTGGCTGGCGGACCACGGCGAGTTTCACCAGATGATCCCCGCCCGACCGGATCATTGACCGGCGCGTGGGATTCTGCGAAGATCAGTCATGGACACATCTCGAAAGGAATACCCGGAAGCCTTCCCGGAAGCAGACGCCAGCTTTTTCCATATTCTCCTCCCGTACGAGATCCGGTTGACACAGCGGCGGGCGATGGGGTGGGGGTCCACTCCCGATGAAGAGCTCCCACCACTGTTTATCGGCCTGTACCTGATTCGGATCGTCCCACTCGAAAACACCCAGATCGTTCCGGACGAGGACACGTTGGAATCGATCCACCGGGGTTTCTTCGCGTCCTTGAGAGGCGCCCTTCGCGATTCGGACATCCTCGGACGTTTCGGTCCCAACGAGTTTCTCGCACTCGTCCGGGATCTCGATCCCGAGCAGTCGTACATCGTCGCCCAGCGCGTGCTCAGCATTACCAGTCGCTCCGATGTTCTGCGCAACGCCGGGTTGACGGCACGGGTCGGCTACATCATCTATCCGCTGACGACACAGCCGAATCTCCCCGGTGAGCAGTGGCTGGATCTGGTCGACCTCGCCCGAGCCGTCGGACGCCGGCCCGCCCCTTCGAGCGGCGCCACCGGATTCGGCATCCTCAGGGGGGCGGAGATCACCCAAACCGACCTCCCCGAGACGGACCTGATCAACCTCGCTACCCAAGATCTCGAGACGCTCGCTTCCGCCGGCCTCATCCGCCTTCAGCGGATTCATCTCCTCGCCGAGGTGTAGACAGCTCCGTTCAGGGAGACCGCCTCACGGGTTTGAGGGAACGATCAGCCGGTTGACGAACGGTTCGTAGGTCATGAAGTCCGCATGGTGGACGAGCCACGCCTCGGTGCTCCTCGCCACCAGCGCGCCCTCCCCGGCATGCGCCGCAACGATGTGACAGACCGCGTCGGGGAGCCCCTGCTCCATCGCCAGGGCCACGCCGGTGAACGGGTGCCGCAGGTAGGAGCCGCGTACGCTCTGCTGGATGCCGCCGGCACCGTCGCTCTCGTACTCCAGCAGCTTCCCGACATCTGCCAGGATGGCGCCGGCGACCAGGACATCCATGTCCACCGGCAACGCCTCTCCGAAGAATTCCCGAACCTTGAGGCCGGCGTCGCGGGCGATGTGGACCACGAGACGTTTGTGCGCGAGGAACGAGACGGGGCAGTCCGGAACCTTCAGAGTGAACGGGATCCGCCCGAGGTCGGCCGGCTTCAACGGGGAAAGCTCGAACGCGCGGGCCCAGCATTCCACGACGCGCTGACGGAGGCTCGAGTCGCCGATCCACTCGAGCTCCGGCCACATCTGCCGTATGTCATCGTGCACGCTCATCATTACCTCCTCGCGCCACGGCGCACCGGATTGACCGTGGCCAATGCGTCAGACAGAACGAACGGCGCACCGCACGCCCCTGGAACGGCCCCGCCCTCCCGGCCAATCAACCGGCGTAGCCAATGTTCTTCCTTGCGCCGCCAGCCACCCAGGTCGCGGCCAGCCTCCGGTGCCGCCACGCAGAAAACAATCATCCGGCCGGCCGGTGTTCTGAAGAACCCGGCGAGCACCGCGACCCCGCCGTCGGTCGAGCTGAGCGTGCCCGTCTTGCAGACGACGGCCCGCGCAAGGCGTCCGCGCGCAAGCCTGGGAAACATCAGCGGGACCGGGCCGGGATCGCATCCGGGCACCGGCAGCAGATCGCGAGGCGAAAGTCCCATCTTTGCCAGTGCCACGCGGAACCGTACGAGCATCCTGACGACCAGCCGCGGCGTCATCCGGTTCTCCCCCTCCCCGCACGCCGTTTCGAGACGAACCTGTCTCGCCGCATCCCCGAGCTTTTCACGCAGGAACGCCTGCACGGCGGGCGCGCCTCCGAGCGGATCCGCGATCCGCTCGATGTCGTTGTTCGAGTACACGTCGAAACGTTTGAGCATCACGCGAAGCGGGTTTGAACGATGGACGACCAGGACGGCGGGATGCCCGGCCGTCCCGACGCGGACTGGACCGCCGATCCTCACCCGTGGCGGATGGGAGGCGTCCCATCCCCGTCTCCCGGCCAGGTCACGCCACGTTTTCCAGATCCCCGCGTTCCACAGGGCTGGATCCATTGCCCGCTTGAGGCGCCGTGCGGCGAGCACGAGGCGCGCGGTACGAGTCGGTCTACGCTTGAAAGGCCCCCCCTCCCAACCCATCCAGAACGTGCCCTGCACCACGAGACCGCCGGTCACCGTCCGGACACCCGACCGGTTGAGCTTCCGGGCGACACGCATGGCGTTCTCGAGTTGGAAGTCCGGATCGCCACCCCCGAGCACGACCAGGTCGCCTCGCAGCCGGCCACGCCGCGGATCGAGCGTCCCGGCTGCCCCGAACTCCGTCACGTACCGGTGTTCCGGCCCCAGCCGCTGGAGCGCGAGCCACGTCGTCCCCACCTTGACGACCGAAGCCGGGTTGAACGGCGTCCCGCCACCACGGCTGCTGAGAACCTGCCCGCCGGCGGTCTCGACCTCCCACAACAGCCCCGCGTGGGCCCATCCCACCGACCCTGCAAGCAGCAGGACGGCCGCGAACATCCGAAGTCGTCGCATCGGCCCCGATGATGGCACATCCCGCCAACGATGGCATCCGGAGCGCCAGATCATTCAGAAGATCGCTCCCGGACTTCCCGCCGGCCAGATCGCAGCTCGCGCCATACGAGCCCGGAGAAGAGCAACAGCGAGAGAAGCGACAGGGCCAAACCGACGCGGAACGTCAGGGGCCTGAAATCGAATCGGACCTCGTGGCGTCCGCCAGGCACGAAAACGCCACGCAGGACGAAATCCGCCTTCAGAACCGGCGTGGGCCGGCCATCGACGTGCGCCTGCCAGCCCGGATAGTCGACGCCTGACAGGACGAGAAACGCGGGGCCGTCGCTCGCCGAGCGGATGACGACATGATCGGATTCGAGCTTCAGAATGCTCACCGTCGCGCGGGCGAGACCATGCCGGACACTGACGCCGGATCTGGCATCCACCAGGGCCGTGTCAAGGGGATCGAACACCGCGCCCCCGGGAAGACGGGACGTGTGCACCGCCTCGAGAACCTGGCGCTTTTTGAGCGGAACAACCTCGCGCACGGTCCATACCCTGGGCAGCGCCCGCCGGTTTTCAAGGGTTACGGTCGAGCCGAGCCTGCCCCGCACCACCCAGCGCCCGGTTCCCTCAGGCGGCCGAGCGGGGGACGCCGTTCCTTCGTCCCGCGCCGGGGCATCCACCCGGGCAACGGAGCGAAGAACGTCGGTGCGGCGAGCCGGCACAAAGAGAAGACGAACGGACAGGAGGTCCAGCGCGCGATTCCGTGCCGGCAGCACGGAGGGAGCCATGGCGCCCCAGCGCTTCATCGAGGCAAACTGCGCATACTCGCGAAGAATCAATGGGTTATGACCGCTGACGCTGGGGAACCCCCACAACAGGGAGAGGTTGGGCACGGCCGCCTCCGGGTTCTGGTGATTCCCTTCGAGCGGAGCATAGCGGGCATGCATCGCATCGAGCTCGCTCATCAACGGCTCAAGACGGTCCCGTGTCGCGGTGAACCAGGAGGCGGAGATAAAGGCATCGCGGGGATAGATCCAGCCAAAGTGCACCAGCTCGATCGCCACGGCACAGACGACAGCCGCCGCCCGGAGGCGGGAGGCGGGATGGTGGCTCCACATCCAGAGGGCCGCGAAGCTCACGAGGAAGAGGACCAGCGGAGGGGCGATCGCCCCGACCCGCCACGGCAGCGATGCGGGCGCGGCGGCGTGCAGCCTGGAAACCGCCCACCCCCGGAATGCCGCCGCAGAGAAGAACGTGCCGGCAAGCGCCAGCCCGATGATGACCCCCACTCCGGCCAGGGCGATCCAAAGCGTTCTCAATCGCTCTTTGGACGGCAGCTTCTGCAAGGTCGCCAGGCCGATGCCGGCGAGCGCCGACGACGCGATAGTGAACTCGAAGAGATACCGGGACGGCGAGCGGAACTTGTTGACGAGCGGGATGTGGTACAGCAGGTGGGCGAGCGGTGTGTAGCGGCCCAGGGCAAGCACGAGCGAACCGATCGCAACCGCAGTCCAGAAGCCGGCGAGCCGTTTCTGCCTGGCCCTGAACACGGCCACGATCGCGAGCAGCATCGCCGTGAGACCCACGAACCCCGTCACATCGCTGACGTACCACTTCCCAAAGTACGCGACATGGTTGAACGGGGTTGACCAGCCACCGACCAACGTCGGGAAGACGAGCGTGATGAGCTGGCGTGGCGGCAGGGAGCCCTGCACAAAGAAACCGTACGAAATGGCCCTGCGAACACTCTGCCCGGCGAGCTGCCAGAGCGGAACCAGCAGAATGGCAGCCATCCCGACCCCGAGCACCGAAGCGGTGAGGACGCGAGCCATGAAGCGTTTCCACCCCGGGGCAGCGCCGGCGGCACGCACGCACGCATAGAGACCGCCGAGGATCAGCACCTTCACCATGATCTGGGGATGCCCCCCAAGGATGCACATGGCCAGGGAAAAGGCCGCGAGCGCCTGCCCTCCGGCACCCGGGCCCTTCCGCATGCGTTCGATCCCGGCCAGGAAGAGAGGCGCCCACGCTGCCGCCTGGATCATGTTGACGTGTCCGATGTGGGCCGCGAAGAAGCCGGAGAGGCCGTACACGAGACCGGCCACGGCCGCCGCCATCCTGGACTCCGTCAGCGTCCACACGAAAACGTACTGTGCAAATGACGCGATGACGTACCCAAGGGCGACGAGGAGGCTGAACCAGCCGAGACCGTTGGGCAAGAGCAGAGAAAGCGGATACCAGAACATGCTTTCGGGATCGGCTGCGACCGGATAACCTGCAAAGACGTTTGGTGACCAAAGGCTCAGAGGGACGTGGTATGCGGGGAGAATCATGAATGCCCCGTCTCCTGTTGCCAAGATCCTCCCGGACAGCACGATGCGCGAGAAAACGGCTGCAAACAGCAACGCGAAGGCCGCGGCCGCGGCCACGAAGCGCCCGCGTCCCCGCCCGGTGCTTTCGATGTCCCCTCCCATGCTGCCTCCAATGCACCCGCGAATATGCGCATCGTACAACAGATGCCGCCCGCCCAGACCGCAATTGCCGTCCGGATGATACGACCTCTCCGTAGCCCGGCGCAGCCCGAGCGCTGCGTGAGCGGATGGATCGGGCTGCGCTCGCCCGCATATCTCGCACACTTCACGCGCTACCCCACCACGATTCGCATCCCAGCGATGACCTACCCGTCGTAACCGGCTCCTCCCCCTCGACAACAGCACCATCCCGCTTCATACGGCTCTGCCTGGCCAACGCAGAAGAGCAGAAGAATAGAACACGCTGGAAGCGGGAGAGCACTCGCCCACTCCACTCGTTGGGGAGCCAAACGGATTCGGCGGGCCGCGATATAATCAGCTGGTGTCGCACTCTTTTGACCGTCTCGTGGAAATCATGGACCGCCTCCGGGAACCGGGCGGATGTCCCTGGGACCGGGAGCAAACACTCGGTTCGCTCGCCGGCTACCTGCTCGAGGAGGCGTATGAAGTGGCCGATGCGGTCGCCTCGGGAGATGCAGACACGCTCGAGGAAGAGCTCGGCGACCTGCTCCTGCAGATCGTCTTCATGGCCAGGATCGGCCGTGAAAAGGGATGGTTCACGATCGATGACGTCTGCGACGGCATCTCCGAGAAGATGATTCGGCGCCATCCCCACGTGTTCGGGTCGGTTCACGTCGATGGGGCGGATGACGTGACGAGGAACTGGGAGGACATCAAGAAGACCGAACGCAAGAACCAGCCCGGTGCCTCCGCCCTGGACGGTATCCCGAACGCCTTGCCAGCCCTTCTCAAGGCGTTCCGGATGACGGAGAAGGCGGCCGCCCTGGGTTTCGACTGGGACGGGGCGAGCGACGCCGCCGGCAAGCTCGAAGAGGAGACCAAAGAGCTCAAGGAGGAGCTGGAACGCGGCGGGAACGGCCGCGTCCGGGAAGAGATGGGGGACGTGCTGTTCACCATGGCCAACGTCGCTCGTCATCTTGGCGTGGAACCGGAAACCGCACTCCAGGAGGCCAACAGGAAATTCATGAGCCGCTTTAGGACCATGGAAGCTGGCGCCCGCGCCTCGGGAACGAGCCTGCGCGATCTCGATCCTCACCAGCAGGAAGCCCTCTGGCAGCGGGCCAAGCGTGAGGAAACCGCCGGCAGCGCTCGTCTCAAACCGGGCAGACGTTGAAGTCACAACTCGAAGCAACGGCAGCTCGTGCGTGAGCGTGACGTTGAGAAGAGCGCCGGAAACGACGGGAGGCAGCGATGAGCGATTTTCACCAGCATCATCTCTTTACAACCCTCCACCGCCTTGAGCGGTGGAATCTCGAGGACCTCGAATCCAGCCTGCACGATGCCGCGGCCCACCGGCGCATGGCCCTGCTCCTACCAAGTCTCGCCTCCGAGATGGATGGCGAGGCCCTCCCCAAGATCCTCGACCATCTCAAGGATGTGACATACATTCACCGTATCGTGATCGCGCTTGACCGGGCGACGAAGGCCGACTACCTCCGCGCGCTGGAGTTCTTCTCTGAACTGCCCCAGGAGACAACGATTCTCTGGCTCGACGGTCCGCGCGCCACGAGTATCTTCAAGCGCTTCGAGGCCAGGGCGCTCGTCAAACGCGAGCAGGGCAAGGGGCAGGCCGTCTGGTTTGCCCTGGGCCATCTTCTCGGTGTCGGCGATTGCCAGGCGGTCGCGCTCCACGACTGCGACGTCATCACGTACGACCGGTACCTGCTGGCGCGACTCTGCTTCCCGGTGCTCAGACCAGATATCGACTTCAAGTTTGCAAAGGCGTACTACGCCCGGATCAGCGATCGTCTCAACGGCCGCGTCACACGGCTTTTTCTCTACCCGTTCTTGACGGCGCTGCGCAACTTCTTCCCAGCCCAACCCTTCCTGGAATTCCTGTCGGCCTTTCGCTATCCCTTGGCGGGCGAAATGTCGATGCAGCTCGACCTCGCTCGCCACATCCGGATTCCGTCGGACTGGGGGCTCGAGGTGGGCATCCTCGCAGAGGTTTACCACAACCTCTCCCCCAAGGAGCTCTGCCAGGTAGACGTGGCCGGCCGGTACGACCACAAGCACCAGAAGCTGTCGGCCGACGATCCGGAGCAAGGACTGATGCGCATGGTCAGTGATATCACGGGTTCCATCCTCCGGACCATCGCCGCCGAAGGCGCCAAGATCTCGCCCGCGATGCTGGGCGCCGTCCAGGCTTCCTACCTGCGCCTGGCCCAGGACTACATCGAGCGGTATGCGTTCGACGCCGCCATCAACGGTTACCCGTTCGACCGCGATCTCGAAGAGCGTTCGGCCGAGGCCTTCGCCCGAGCCCTGTCCAACGCCGGGGAACGCTACCTGACGAACCTGCTGCACGTCCCGCTCCTCCCAAACTGGAACAGGGTCGTCTCGGCGTTTCCGGACGCACCGGGATGGATGGGAGATCTCCCGTACCAGGACAAGAAGGAGCTTGCCGCAATGGCCTGAGGACCGGCGCCGCTGCCCGAGCTGCACGGCGGTCCCCCTCAGCGGCGGCGAGACCCCGTCACCAACAAGCTCAGACCGGCGAACGCTCCAACAACGGCCGTGACTGCCAGTGACAGCAGGTGGATGGCGATGCCGCTCGCCGCCGCCGTTGTCACCGGAATTCCAACGGCGGCGAAGCCCGCCGTCCAGCCCGCCTCGAGCGTCCCCACGTTGGCGATGAGATTCGCCGGAACCAGGGTCGCCAACGAGGCGGCCACCGCACCGACGAGAACATCTCCGAACGGCCAGCTGTACCCGATGGCCCCGAGAAGGATCGCAACGATGAGCCAGATGCCGGCCCACAGGGCCAGCGAAGCACCCATGGCTGCGACGAGCCGCCCGGGCGTTGCCGCGAGGGATGTCAAGGCCTTTCTCAACCGGCGGATCCTCCGGGTCCACCGCCGTCCCGCAACTCCACGTCTCGCCAGCAGGCGCGTCGCCAGCCGGTCGGCCAGGGCCGCCGAGACCGGGAGGAGCAGCGCCGGCGCCACCAGGATCAGGCATGCCGCGAGCAACAGCGGTCGCTCGGCCCCCCACCGGGCGCCCACCGCCACGGACGCCCAGACACCGAGAGCTGCAAGATCCAGCGAACGCGCGATCAGAAGCGCGCCGACCCCGGAGGCCAGCTCGAGCCCTGCCACGCGCTTAAGCAGAGCCGGAAGGGCGAGCTCCCCGAGCCGAGCCGGAAGGAAAGACGTCGCCGTCTGGGCCACGGCCGAAATCTGGATGGAGGTTCCAAGTCCCAGCCGGCCGCGTGGCAGGATGAGCAGCAATCGCAACGAGCGCACACCAACGACACCAAGATAGGCGCCCGCCGCAAGAGCCAAACCAGCAAGATCGGTCCGGCGGACAAGCCTGGCGACGTTGCCGGGCCTGGCGATCAAGAAAACCGCCAGGAGCAGGGTCGCAGCCACGGCCGCCTGTATCGCTCGAAGCAGCCATATGCGCATCCGCCCGTGCTTCATCCCAGGCGGTCCCGCTCGCGATACTCGATCTCCTCCACCAGGCGCCGGTTGACCGCGATCAGGTCGGCGACCAGGCCGAGAACGCAGATCTGTACACCGGTCACGATCAGGATCACGGCGAGCAGCAACGATTGCACGTGACCCGCGGGGGACTGGCCGTGCACGTAGAGCCATCCGAACCGCGCCAACAGCAGTCCGCCCACCACGACCGGCACGAAGCCGACGCGGAGGAATATCCGGAGCGGGTTGTACAGCACCACGATGCGCGCAAGGCTCTCCAACGAGCGGATCACGTACTCGATGTTCGAGCGGAAAAGCCGCGATTTCCGGTGTGGGTTCGGGTTGACCCTGACGGGGACCGAGACGACTCTGAACCCCGCCTCGCCGGCCTGGAGAATGGTCTCCAGCGTGTACGTGAACCGCGTAAAGACGTGGAGCCTGAGCGCAGCCTGCCTGGAAATCGCGCGGAAACCGGATGTTGCATCCCGGACGTCCGTCCTCGACAGCCGCCGGACCAGCCATGACCCCAGCCGTTGAAGGATCCTCTTCGTCAGCGAGAAGTGCTTCAAACGCCCGACCTGGCGATCGCCGATCACCATGTCCGCGCGGCCATCGAGGATCGGCCTGACGAGGTTCGCGATATCACGGGCATCGTACTGGTTATCCGCATCGGTGTTCACGATGACATCGGCGCCCCTTCGCAACGCTTCCTTGACCCCCGTTTCGAACGCCACGGCCAGCCCCCGGTGAGCTTCCAGGCTCACGACCCGTACGCCGTGCTGCCGGGCGACGTCCGCGGTCCGGTCCCGGGACCCATCATCGACGACGTGCACGTCGATCGTGTCAAAGCCTTCGATCTGATCCGGCAGGGCTTCCAGCGTTTCACCGAGGGACGATTCCTCGTTCCACGCCGGGATCTGGATCACGAGTTTCATCGGCGGCGTCCCCTCCCGGCCCAAACCGCCCCGATGGCAAGACCCATCCAGAGGAGCATGCCAATCCCGGACGCAGCCCACAGATCCACGGGAAGACCAGCTTCGAGCCTCACGCGGTGCGTCCCGGCAGGTACCGGCAGGCCGATAAACAGCCCGTTGACCGTCATCAACCGGATGCGATGCCCGTCGATGTACGCCCGCCAGAGGGCCGGCCTGGAGGGCAACGAGCTGACCATCAGCGCTGGAGTTGCCAACGTCGACCGGAGCTCGTACAGGGCGGGCGCCCACGCTTTGAGCAAGAGCTCCTCACGGCCATGACGGACATGCCTCTTGAGAAGCTGCTTCAGCCGTTGGAAGCTCCGTGGCGAAACAACGGCTTCCTGCATCAGATCAAATGGCGGCTGTGCATCCAGGAGTTTGTTGAGACCGCCCGGTACTGCCCGCCTGACCATCCAGAATCGTGGAGCGGCGCGGCGATCTTCCCAGATCCTCAGATCTCTCCCGGTATAGACGGGCACATACCCGGACACATCGAACGACAGGCCGAGATCTCCGCGAATCTTCCGGCCATTCCAAAGGAGCTCTCCATCCAAGGCGTGCGGTTTCGACGTCCTGCGCAGCCACAGCGTGCCACTGGCAATCTCCGAAACGACCGTCAGACGGAAACGGTGCGCCATATCAAGTCCCGGGGGCATGTTGAGCCAGACGAAACCGTCGGTTGCAATCTTTGAAGCCGCAACGGTCCACGCGGCCTGGTGCAGCCCGGTCATCTCGTCGGTCAAGGTCACTCGCAACGTCCCGACCGTTTTTTCCCTGCGCGTATCACCGTTCAACGCGAACCTGGAACACCCTCGCGGGAGGAAGAGGTCCTGCGTCACGACGCTGCCCGCCACGAGCGGACCAACCAGGCCATGACGCGGCTCGATCTCGACCGTGTTCTGACCCAACGAGAACTCGACGAGCCCGTACCGCGGGTCCTCCAACACCCAGCGCGCTCCCAGCGCGCGAAGGTACGGATGCTGGAGATTGACCGTGGCGGCGTTGAGCCGCAACCCCTTCTCCGGCTCGATTTCAACTTGGGGATCGATGATCGACAGGAGCCTGCGATAGGAACGCGTCGAGGCGGACCGGCTGCGGAGATCTTCCAATCCATACGCCTGGGCTGTATCTGGCGTCAACGTGTCCCCGAGAGGCGCCACGCGGCTTGGCTCATCCACGGCATTCTTCTCAAGAAACTCCAGCCCGCGGGTGACCGGCCACCTGGCCTGGCTCGGAGGCAAGAATGCAAGAAGGTGCCCTGCGAACATCCCCTGTTCCAACGCGACGGCCACGATGAGAAGTCCACACGCGCTACCCAGAACCCCGGACCCGGCCAGGCGTTGCAGTGCCGCAACGCCCCAAGCTGCAAGTACCGCCGCGGCCAGCGCGATGTATGGAGCCATGCGGAACGCCGGTATGCCCCGTCCACCCGGAATCACGTCCAGGAGCCCTCCAGCTGGGCCCCACGCCACCATCAACAGGCCGAACCCAAAGACGACGGTCCAGAACACGGCCTCCCGTTTCCGTGTCGCCGCCCCCAGGATGGCCAAGAAGAGCGTCACGGTACCAACGCTGAGCACCGTATCATGAAACGGAACCGTTCCCATCCGCGATGGAGGCGTGAATGTCTCTTTCCGGGGGTCTCCATAGACGAAAGGATCGCCAAGCAGGCGTACGGCGCCGGCGCCCCACGAGCTCCGGGCAACAGGGCTCTTGGGGACGCCGGAAGAATGCAACGAGGCGGCGAACAGGCCCACTGAGGGCGCCAGGACAGCAACGGCGAGGAGCGGTCCCACGGCCAAGGCGATCGCCGGCCGGGTCCAGCCCGGACGCTCCTTTCTGACATGAAGCCAACGGAACGCCGTCCATGCCGCCACGATCACGCCGCCGACGAGCGTTGTTCCAAAAGCCCCGCCCGTCAGGAAAACCAGCCATGCCAGCACACCGGGCGCTATCCATCGCCAGGGACGCGCCGAGGCGAGGGTCTTGTCGATCGCCCACAGCAGGAGCGGAAGCCCCGCGGCAGTCGCGCTGGAGGGCCAGAGCCAGTTCGCGGTCAGGGGACCGGCCAACGCATAGGCGACCCCTCCCACCGACGCCGGCACATCGCCCAGCCCAAAGCGCTTCAGAAACAGCCAGAGGCCCACAAAGGCCAGGAGAAACTTGACGAGCACCATGGCGTTTGGGAGGCGTGCCGGATCGATCCACGACCAAAACGGCAGGACAGCCGGTGATAGAAGGCCGTTGTTCCACGCCAGCGTTCCGCTCGCACCACCGGACAGGTAGGGATTCCACAGTGCGATGGCACGCCCGTCGTGTCGCGCCGCTTCCATCAACGAGAGAGAAACCATGGCCGCGGGGGTCAGGTCCGGGTTCGTGACCTCGACCGGCCGGTGCGTCGCGCGCCACGGAGGCGTGTTATACAGGGCATCCAGCGGAGAGATCACCCGCCCGAAAAAAAGCGAGGGGAAGAACACGACCAGGAGGGCCAACACAACCGTGCCGGTCGCAACAACGGGGAAGCGCGTGATGTGCACGACGTCATTATCGCATTCCCGGCGAACGGATCGCCCGGCGGCGGGACGGGGCCCGATGGTCCAAACCTCACCCCGCTGTTCTGGTCAGCGTCCCGGACCCACCCCTGGACAGGAGGTTCAGCAACCCGCCCCGCGAACACGTGCCCGTCTTCCGGTAGAGCTTCTTGATATGGTCGCGGACCGTGTGAGGACTGATACACATCGCGCTGGCGATCTCCGCGGTCTGGAGACCGTTGGCGAGATGCTTCAGAACGTCGTGCTCCCTGGGTCCGAGACCGAACTTCTTTGCCAGGATCTCGAGGCGGATATCCGGCGCAGCCGTCACCGGCTGCAGAAGAACGACGACGCCAGGCTCGCCATCGTCCCCGGTTGCGATCCTCAGGATCTCGCACGCGAATATCGTGCCATCGGAAAGTGTCACGACTTCGTTACGAGCCACCGACCCGGCCTGAGAGGCCACGGCGTCGTCCACCCACTGACACAAGAGGCCCATCAGCGGCATCGGCGAATGGCCGCCCTCGACAACGACGAGCCCCTCTTGGGTCTGTTGCGTCAACATGGCGTCCGCGGGAGGATTGGCATACACGATATTCCCAACCCGGTCGAACAGGAAAACCGCGGCGGACGTGCCATCCAGGGCGCCCTTCAGAAGGGCGACTTGCCGGCCGAGCCTCCGGATGCTCATCTCCTGTTCCAGAAGAAAAGCGGCCTGCGCAATGATCTCCTCCCCGGCCACGGTGGCAACATCAACCTCGAGGCTCGCGTGAAATCCAGGTCCCTCCTCGATCATGAGATCGTGGCTCGCCCCGGACGGATTGCCCGACACGTACCGGCACTCCCGGTTCCAGCCATCCTGCCGGATCTTGAGAATCCCCCACCGTGCACCGGCCAACGTCACAAGGGCACTGACAAGCCCGGCCATGCGCGGGTCTTCCGGCCCAGGGCACTCGGGTTCAAGCAGTAAGCGGCGCGCCTCCATCGTAACTCTCGAGAAGATTATAGCCCTTTTCGCTCCAGGTCACTGGAGGTACCCGAGCGACCTCAGCTCCTCCTCGATCTTCTTGTTTCTCAACGGCACCGGTTTCGCCGTTGGTGCCGGTGGGAGACCCCGGTACCAGTCCGCCATCGTGTTCTGGAGCCTGAAAACCAGCTTCCGGTGCGTCGACGCGACATCATGGTGCTCTCCCGGATCGGTGCGAAGATCGTAGAGGGCCACCCGTCCGCTCGAACCGAGACCCCGGATCAGCTTCCACGGTCCGCTCCTGATGGCGAGGAGGTGCGGCTTCGGCGGGAAAAGCTCCATGTAGACCGGCCGTGCGGGGCTTCTGTCCTTGCCCATCATCAATGGCACCAGGCTCCTCCCCTGGAGGCCCCGCGGAGGCACGATACCGGCGAGCTGTGCCATCGTCGGCATGATATCGACGATGCTGACTGGCCGCATAACGGTCACGCCTTGGGGAAGGCCTTCCGGCCAGCGTACCAGGAGGGGAACGCGTACCAGCTCCTCGTGGAGGCTCTGCGAGTGTCCCAGCGCGCCGTGCTCCGCCATTTCCTCCCCGTGATCGGCCGTAAAGATCAAGAGCACGTTGGGAGCATTAAGGCCGAGCTGGAGCGCAAGGCGGCGAAAGTGGGCGTCCCAGTACGAGATCTCGGACTCGTACAGGGGCCGGATGCGCGCTCCAAGAGCCGCATCGGGATGTGGAAAGCGTCTCTTGATCTCCTTCATGACCATGTTCGCCGGAAAATCCTGCGGATGCTCCTCATACTCCGGCGCGTACCGGTCGATCCATGGATGCCGGGCGAAGTACGGGTCGTGAGGGTCAAAATAGTGAATCCACAAGAAAACCTTGCCGCGTTTCCATGTTTTCCGCCACTCGGGGCCGAACGCCAAGAGCAGCTGCTTGCGGACCTGGTCGTTGACGCGAACCGCCGGCAGAAACGCCGCCTCGCGGTAGTAGAAGTCGAATCCCTGCGCAAATCCAAGCCGTGCCATCAGGTGCCGGTTGGCCGGTACGCCGATGGTGGTATAGCCCGCACGGTGGAACATCTCTGCGAGCGTTGTCAGCGCTCTTGGCAAAGGAGGTTGCTCCACACGATCCACGTGCTGAACGTTGCCCGTCGTGACCCCGTGGCTCGTCGGATACAGGCCGGTGAGAAGAGATCCCATCGCGGGAGGGGTCCATGACGACGTGGAGTACGCTGTACGGAACACGATCCCCTGCCGCGCAAGGGTGTCCATGAACGGCGTCGTCCGAGGCCGGTGTCCATCGAAGGAGACAAAGTCGGCACGCAGCGTGTCGACACTGACGAGAACAACGATCGAGGGGGGTGCCGCCGCGCCCTTGGCGGCAACGAGCCCCAGGACAACCCACAGGACTGCCGTCACTTTCGAAAAACGTTTCATCTGCCCTCCTTCGTCCTCGATCTGGTCGTCGCCAGGTCAGAGCTACCATTGATCGAAGCTCCGCCGAGCATGTCCAACCGGGTCTGCGCGGCTCTTCGGACGCGCGGATCGTCAGTGTCTCGCACCAACGCCAGTAACTGGGCACGAGCACCGGCGCGCTGTCCTTCCCGCGCAAGGAGATCCGCCAAGCCGAGGCGCGCCTGCACATTGCCGGGCTGCCTCTGGACAACTCTTCGATAGAGTCTCTGGGCCTCGGCAAGATCTCCCCGCTTTTGCGCGAAGGACGCCACACGAACGAGCTTTCGTACGTCAAATGGGTCGCCGGCAATGGCCTTGGCGTACGCTGCCGACGCTGCGTCGTTCTTCTCTTCGGCTCGGTACACCTCTGCAAGGTTGAACCAGACGTCGGGGGTTGCATGTCCTTCGGCGATCAACCGCTCCAGGATCGTCCGGGCCTCGTGGACGTGGCCAGTCACGCGCTCGAGGAAGGCGAGGTTGCTGAGCTGCACCGGCCTGGCCCGGCCTGCCATTCCAACGAGCTTCTCCTGGAGCGGGAGCGCCTCCCAGGCACGGCCCTTCGTCACCAACAGATTCACCCGCGCATTGAGCACGATCCAGGCGTCCGGCGCCAACGAGCTGGCGCGCGCAAAGGCCTGGCCGGCGGCGACGGTCTTGCCGCGCCGAAGCTCGGCAAAGCCCAAACGAACCCAGGGAAGCGGGGCATCCGGCGCCTGGGCGACGGTCTTGGCGAAGAGGGTTTGCTCATCACGCCAGTCGGAGTTCCGCCGCCATGTGCCTGCCAGGCCGAGCGTCACGAGCCCTGCCGTCACGACAGCGCCGAGAGCGGGCCGGAGCCATCTCCGCCTCGCCACGAGAACGACCGCGAGAGCCAGAAACGGCAGTGACGGCATGTAGCAGAAGCGGGCGGCCATCGTATCCCCCATGTCGGCCGGGCTGGCGACCCTGACGAAGTTCAGGATGGGAATCAGCGAGAGGCCGAACATGGCCGCCAGAAGGCCGATGCGCCCGTCTTTCCGTGATGCTCTCACGATACCGTATGTAACGGCGGCGAGAACGAGTGCCGCACCCCAAAACCGGGGATCTCCAACCACGCGCACGTACGGGTTCTGAACGTAGGCGCTGGGGCTTTTTGGAGACACGAGCCAGCCCAGATATCTCAACACCGTCGCCGGCGCCGTCATCAGGGCCGCAATGATCCCGGTGCCCGGTACGTGGCGCGGGGGCGGCACATCGACAACGGCGAAGCGGATCACGGCGTAGCCGGCGAAAACGGCCACGAACGGGGTCACGGCTTTCAACGAGCCTCGCCAGCCCTCGCGTCGGCGAAGCAGGTGAACGAGAAAGATCCACGCCGGAATCACCACGGCCATCTCCTTGGCCAGTAACGACAATCCGAACAACGCCAACGCGAGGCTCTCACGTCCCAGCCGAACGGAGGCGCGGCCCTTCCCGGTCTCCGAAACGTGCCGTTTCCCCGTCTTCGAGGAGTTCCCAGTTTCCACGAGAGGCGGCTGTGCCGCCAGGTGCAGCAGTATCGCACCGACACCGAAGACGAAGGCCAGCAGGTCGGTCCGCCCCGCGATCCACGCCACGTTTTCGCTGTGAAGCGGATCCACCGCAAACAGGGCGGCCGCCGCACCCGCTTGGCCCCTGGACAACCCAAGACGGAGCAAGAAAAAGAAAGCCAGGACCGATGCCAATCCATGCAACGCGATGTTCGTCAGGTGGAATCCGAATGGTTTCAGGCCCCACAGCGCTCGATCGAACATGTATGAGAGCGTCGTCAGCGGCCTGTAATAGCCATAGGGGACCGGGCTTTCAGACCGTTGAAAGAAATCGGATGAAAAAACCCCCGCGACCTGGCGGAACGATCGTACGGCAGGATCCTTGAGGATCAACATGCGATCGTCCCACACGAAACGGCCGCCAACGCTGTTGACATACCCGGCGATCGCCAGGAGGAGAATCACCCCACTCAACATCCATGTCCGTGATCGCTCCGTGGTTTTCACGCCTCTATTCTAGCCCACATATCTCGCGGACTTTCGTTACGAGACCGTGGAGATGCCCGCCGGTGGGGCGTTTTGACCAAGGTGGAGTCAAGGCGTGCTCGGGCCACGTCGTCGGCGCCGCCGCCGCGAGAAACGCCGCAACGTCGGGCGTACCCGCCGTTGCACCAGGACGTCGGTGGAGAGATGCGGGCTTGTCTTTCAAACACTCCTGGCAACCGCAACCCCCCAGGATCCCTTTCATCAGCCGGGGGAGCTGGCCCTCCCGGCGCAGGGCGCCACGCTCCCTCTTGCGCCCTTGACCTTAAACGGCGTCTGACCTAAGCTTACGCTCCTATGTTGGAGAGTCTTCAGGACCGCTTGGGCCGTGTGATCAAGACCTTACGGGGTGAGGGGCACCTCACCGAGTATCACATCGACACCGCGTTGCGCGAGATTCGCCTCGCGTTGCTCGAGGCGGACGTCAACGTCGATGTCGTGAAGTCATTCACCGAGCGCGTGCGGGAAAAGGCGGTCGGCAAAGAGGTTCTGAGCTCGGTGACCCCGGCGCAAATGGTGACGAAGATCGTCCACGCCGAGCTGATTCACCTGTTGGGCGATACGACGACCGATCTCAGCTTCAAGGGGCGCCCGGCAGTCGTCATGCTGGTGGGCCTCCAGGGGTCCGGAAAGACGACGACGGCGGCCAAGCTGGCCCGGTGGATCCGGGAGAAAAAGTGTCTCTTCCCGCTTCTGGTTCCGGCCGACACGTCGCGGCCGGCCGCCCGCGAGCAGCTCCTCGTGCTCGGCAAACAGGCGAACATCCCGACGGTCGATACGCGCGACCTGGACGATCCGGAGGCAATAGCAAAGAAGGGCCTCCGCGAGGCGATGATCAAGGGCTACCAGGTCCTGATCTTCGATACGGCGGGTCGCCTTCACGTGGACGAGGAGCTGATGGACCAGCTCGTCCGGCTCAAGAAGATCCTCAAGCCCCAGCACATCCTCTTCGTGGCCGACGCCATGACCGGCCAGGATGCGGTCCGCTCGGCGAAGGCGTTTCACGACCGGCTCGACGTCAGCGGCGTGATCCTGACCAAGCTCGATGGCGACGCGCGGGGCGGGGCCGCCCTCTCCGTGCGCGAGGTTGTCGGAAAACCGATCGTCTTCGCGGGCGTTGGCGAAAAACTGGAAGCCCTCGAGCAGTTCCATCCAGACCGCATGGCGGGCCGGATCCTCGGCATGGGCGACGTCCTGACGCTGGTCGAAAAGGCCCAGGAGAGCATGGACGAACGCCGCGCGAAGCGGCTCGAGGCCAAGCTCAAGAAGAACAAGTTCGATCTCGAAGATCTCCAGGAGCAACTTCGAACCGTGAGAAAGATGGGACCGCTGCAGCAGGTGATGGAGATGATCCCCGGGATGAGCAAGGCGATGCCGGAGGGCGGGATCGGGGATACGCAGGAACGCCAGCTCAAGCGGATGGACGCCATCATCAACTCGATGACGCCCAAGGAACGGCGCCACCCGCAGATCCTCAACGGCTCACGCAAGAAGAGAATCGCAAAAGGCTCCGGGACGACCGTCGAAGAAATCAACCGGCTCTTGCGCCAGCTGGGTCAAATGCGTAAGCTGATGAAGCGGATGGGCAAGACGAATCCCCGGATGCTCAAGCGGCAGCTGGGAATGCGATAACACGAGCGAGCGGCGGCCAAGAGAAACCGCCCACGAACAGAGGAGGAAAGAACACATGTTGACGATCAGGTTGCGGCGCGTTGGAGCCAAGCACAACGCGCTCTTTCGAGTGGTTGTGTCGGACTCCCGGAAACGTCCGACGTCCGATTTCCTGGAACAGGTCGGCTTTTATAACCCGAACACGGAACCGCCCGAGATTCGCATCGACACGGACAAGATCGAAGCCTGGCAACAGAAGGGAGCGCAGATGTCGGAAACCGTCCGCTCCCTCGTGAAGAAGGCGAAGAAAGCCAAGACGGACACCCCGCCTTCCTGATGAAAGGAGCTTCCCGGTGAGCGCCATGAAGGACCTGCTGGAAGAAATCGCAAAGGCTCTTGTCGACAATCCTGAGGACGTCCAGGTCACGGAGGTAGCGGGGGAGCAAACCACCGTCCTTGAGCTCAGAGTCCGCAACGAGGATCTCGGGAAGGTCATCGGCCGCCAGGGTCGGACCGCCCGCGCGATCCGGACCCTTCTCGCGGCCGCCGGCATGAAGATGCACAAGCGGTTCGTCCTCGAGATTCTGGAGTAGTGTCGGGCAAGGAGCATTCCGGCGCACCGCGAGACTGGTTGATCGTGGGGTGCGTGAAGAAGCCGCACGGGATTCACGGCGACGTTCTCGTGGAGATCATCACGGATTTTCCCGAGCGGTTGCAGGACGGAGTTCAATTCGGCCTCGGAGACGAAACCGGGCCGGCCGGGACCTTCGAAGTTCACCACGTCCGCTATCACAAGGGCGGATGGCTTCTCGGCGTCAGCGGAATCCAGGATCGTGAGACCGTGGAGGCATGGCGGGGACAATACATCTTTCTCCCGGCCCAGGACCCCGGAGACCTTCCCGAGGGCTACCACTATGATCACGACCTCGTTGGACTCGCCTGTCAATCCGTGACGGGAGAGCCACTCGGGCAGGTGATCGCCGTCGACAGCGAGACGCCCCAAGGGTTGCTCATCGTGCGCCGCGGCACGCGGGAGTTCATGGTTCCGTACGTTCCCCAGATCGTCACGAAGATCGACACCGAAGCTGGCGTGATCACCTTGGATGCGCCGGCCGGACTCCTGGACGACGAGTACCTCGAGGCCTGATGCACCCCCCGGCGGGGTGCCGCAGTTTTTCCGCCACCGCTGCGTTGGGCCGTTCGGAGGGACGATGCGCTTCGACGTCATCACACTGTTTCCGGATCTTTTCGGTCCGTTTGCAACCAACGGTATCATGGGCCGTGCGATCGCCCGTGGGCTGGTGGACTTGGGAATCCACGATCTCAGGGCATGGGCCGAGAACCGCTGGGGACAGGTGGATGACGAGCCGTACGGCGGCGGCGCTGGCATGGTCATCCAGGCGCCGCCCGTGCTCCGCGCCGTGCGGGCGATCGAGGCCGAGGCGAACGGTTCCGAACGGCTGATCATGCTCTCCCCGCGCGGACGCGTTTTGGACCAGGAGCTCGTTGGGAACATTGCCACGTCCCAACGCGTCATCCTCCTCTGTGGACGGTACGAGGGGTTCGACGAACGCGTCAACGAAATCCTCGAACCGGAGGAGGTTTCCATCGGCGACTTCATCCTCGGCGGCGGAGAGGTCGCGGCCATGGTCGTGATCGAAGCGGCGGTACGCCTCCTCCCGGGCGTCGTGGGCGATCCCCAGTCGATCGCCGAGGACTCGTTTTCCGCCGGGCTTCTCGACTTCCCGGCCTACACGAGGCCGGCCGATGTCGAGGGACACCCTGTGCCCGAGGTGCTGCGTTCTGGCAACCATGGCGCCGTGAGACGATGGCGCCTGGAACGTGCCGTCGAGCTGACTGTAACCAAAAGGCCCGATCTGATCACAACGTATTGGCGCCTGTACTCCGAGGAGGTCCGGGAAATCATCGAGAGGCTGGCGCCCGCCCTGGCTCGCGCAGCCCGGGAAATCAGCAAAGAAGCACCCGAGGGAGATCGATGAAAAAGCTTGAAACGACGAGCCACGCACGACGTGAAGCAGAGGGTGATGTTCTTCGTCCTGGTGACGGTCCTGATCACGGGGAGCCTGGCGGCGCAGGGCTTCGGCAGCGCACCCGTCTTTCATCTCTCGCTCGCGGCGGACCGGTCGCCGCTCGCCGCCGGCGCTGCCTACCGGCTGGCGGTGACAGTCACGATCGATTCGGGATGGCACATCAACAGCAACGCGCCCGGGAGCGAGTTCACCGTCCCAACGACGTTGGAGTGGAAGCTCCCAGGTGGCTGGACGGCGCCGACCGTCACATGGCCTCCCGCCCGACAGGTGCGATTCAGCTTTTCGAAAACCCCGCTCAACGTGTGGGAGAACACCGCCGTGATCATCGCATCCGGAACGGTACCGGCCTCCGCGGAGGGTCGGGCGACGCTCACAGCAACGCTGACGGCCCAGGCGTGCAACAACACGCAGTGCCTGCCCCCCACCCCGGTCACGGCGTCCCTCGACGTCACGGTGGCCCTGGCGGGGTCTTCAACCAAGAGCATCAATGACGCCCTTTTCCCGGGGAGACCGGCCCCGGCCGGCTCCGTCGCGCCACCGGGCACAGCTCCACCATCACCGGCAACGTCACCGGCCACCTCGCAGCTCGCCGGCGTGAGCCTGCCGCTTCAACTCCTGATCGTCTTTCTCGCCGGCCTCGCGCTCAACCTGACGCCGTGCGTCTACCCGTTGATCCCGATCACCGTCGGGTTCTTCACCCAGGAGGCAAAGGGACGCCAGGGCGGCACATTCTTCCTGGCCCTTGTCTACGTCCTCGGGATGTCCGTCACCTATTCCGCGCTCGGCGTCGCCGCGGCGCTGACAGGGCAGCTCTTCGGTGCCGCGCTCCAGAGTCCCATCGTCGTCGGCGTCATCGTTGTCGTTCTCCTCGCGCTGGCGCTCTCCATGTTCGGGCTCTGGGAGCTTCGCGTCCCCGCCTGGGCCATGCGCGCATCGGGAGGACGCAGCGGCTATCTCGGCGCCGGGCTGATGGGGTTGCTCGTCGGGTTCGTCGCCGCCCCCTGCATCGGGCCGTTCGTTCTCGGGCTCCTGACGTACGTCGGCAACATCGGCAGTCCCGTCCTCGGCTTCGTGCTCTTCTTCGCCCTGGCGATGGGTCTCGGCATCCCCTACCTCCTCCTCGGAACGTTCACCGGCGCACTCAACAAGATGCCCGCCTCCGGCGCATGGATGGTAGGCGTGCGCAAGGTCTTCGGCGTCATCCTGGTCGCCATGGCCGTCTACTTCCTCAGGCCGGTGCTGCCGCCGGACGTGTCCGCGTGGTTGATGGCCCTGACCCTGATCCTGGGCGCGCTCTACATGCTCGTCGTCGAAAGGACCGCACATGATCAGCCCACGATCGACCGGGTCATGCGCCTGCTGGCAGCCATCCTGCTGGTCGTCGGTGTTCTGCAAGTGCCGCACGGCGGAAGCCCGGGGAAAACGGGTGCGTTGGCATGGCAACCGTTCAACGCATCCGCCGTCCACACCGCCATCGCCTCCGGCCGGCCGGTGATCATCGATTTCTACGCCGACTGGTGCGCGCCGTGCCACGAGCTGGATGACAAGACCTTTTCCGATCCCCGCGTCGCCGCGAAGCTGTACCTTCGCACGATTCAAAGTCGACATGACCGCGCGGACCGCGAAGAATCGGAAGCTCGCCGCGAAGTACGGCGTCCGCGGCGTTCCCACCGTCATCCTCTACGCCAATGGCAAGGAAACCGCCCGGCTTACGGGGTTCGAGCCACCGGAACGTTTTCTCATGCGCCTCGAGTAGCGCCGGGCCTTTTTCTGGTACGCTATGCGCACTATGGAGATGCCCGAGCCGGTTGACGTTTCGATCACGGTGCCCGTCTTCAACGAGATCGGCAACGTGGATCCGCTCGTCGAGCGGGTGCGGGCCACGATGGAGGCGACCGGGCGCTCGTGGGAGCTGATCCTTGTCGACGACGGCTCCACCGACGGCTCGGGAGAGCGGATCGACGAGCTCGCCGCCACCGATGCCAGGATCCGTCCGCTCCACTTCATCCACAATTTCGGCCAGTCCGCCGCCATGGACGCCGCGTTCCGCCACAGCCGCGGCCGGTACGTCGCATTCCTCGATGCCGACCTCCAGACCTTCCCGGAGGACATCCCGAATCTCCTTGATGAGCTCGAGAAGACCGGCGTGGACGCCGTCGTCGGTATCCGGGTGAACCGCCAGGACTCGGGGTGGAAACGGTTCTCGTCGAGATTCGCCAACTGGGTGCGCAACCGCCTGACGCGCGAAGACATCGCCGATACCGGGTGCCCGCTGAAGGTCTTTCGCGGCGATGCGATCCGGTCGATCAAGGTTTTCAACGGGATGCACCGTTTTCTCCCGACGTTGCTCAAGATGGAGGGATACTCCATCGTCCAGGTTCCCGTCCGCCATGCGCCGCGCCAGGCTGGGAAGAGCAAGTACGGAACGCTCGACAGGGCCTTCCGGGCGCTGGGCGATGCCATCGCCGTCCGCTGGATGCAAAACAGGCACCTGGACTGGAAGTTGAAGTGAGCACCCACTACCAGAGCGAGACCATGCATGTTGAGGCGCTCGCGCGTCGACGTGGACAGCGTGAAGACGCCTCCTCACAAGAACCGGGAAGATGGCGCTCCCCATACCGTCGCGCATCTCTTCTTCTCCTGGCTCTCGCCGTGGCCCTGGGTCTCTCGATCCGGCCGGCATCCGCGACCCCGCCCGCACCGGCGACGGCCTCGAAACCCGCGCGCCCGGCACGTCCCCTCCACATCAAGATCAAGCCCGTCGGCGTGCGTTCGGTCTTCCTCATTCCCAAGCCTGGCGGGGGCTACCTCTACAAGGTCACATGGCGCAACGGCCGCGTGGAGAAGCTTCCGCCCGACAGGTTCGCCGATCTGCTCTACTCCGGCTACTCCGGGCGCAAGCCGCTGTACTACCTGTTGAACATCACCTCCCCCATCGGGATCGCATGGGTCGCCTTCGGCCTGTTCGGCCAGGTGCTCTTTACCGGCCGCATGATCGTTCAGTGGTTCGTCAGCGAGCGCCGCAAGCGCTCGGTCGTACCCGTCGCCTTCTGGTGGATGAGCCTCGGCGGTGCCAGCATGCTTGTCATCTACTTCATCTGGCGCCGCGACATCGTCGGCATCCTGGGCCAGAGCACGGGCTGGATCATCTACACGCGCAACCTGTGGCTGATCTATCACCATCCCAGCGGCCTCCGCGAAAGCCCCGTGGAATAGCAGCCGTTGACGAGGTCGTTTCGATGCGACTCCGATGAACGCTGGCGGCTGGCGGGAGAAGCCGAGTCGCCACCTCAGGGAATGCCCATTCAGGAGTGGCGTCAGGGGTGGAGTGAACGCAGGATGCGCATGTCACAACGTTGCGAGGCACATGAAGGCGATAACATCGCAATGCACTCACCGGTGTGGTTTGAACCAGCACTCTTCACTATCGTGATACGATGACTATATGTTAGATACGCTTGCCATCTACGAAGAGCTGGCCAAGACGTTTGGCCCCGACGCGGCAAAGGCGCTCGCCTCTGTGTTGGAGAAGCTTTATCGTGAGATCGCCAATACGGTAAGTAAGCAAGATTTTCAGGAGCTCAGAGAGGCTCTTACCAAGCTCACTCAAGCTCAGCAGAGAACCGAACAACGCGTCGAAGAACTTGCCACGGCCCAGCAACGAACTGAACAACGCCTCGAAGAACTCGCCACGGCCCAGCAACGAACTGAACAACGCCTCGAAGAACTCGCCCAAGCCCAGCAACGAACCGAACAACGCCTCGAAGAACTCGCCCAAGCCCAGCAACGAACTGAACAACGCGTCGAAGAGCTCGCTTCAGGGCAGCGAGCACTGGTGGAAGCCCAGGCGCGTACCGAAGAAGAGGTCAGAAAACTGGCCAAGGGCCTTCGGGAAACCCGCCAAATGGTCGGTGGGCTCTCCGACGCGGTTGGCTACGGCCTGGAGGACCGCGCGATCGTCTCACTTCCCCGGATCTTGCCGGATCGTGCCGGCGTCACGGTCGACGGCAAGCTCTCCCGCCGATGGGTCCGTCATGCCGGTGGCCGCCAGGACGAGCTCAACATCTTTGGAAAGGGACACCGTGAGGACGGTAGCCGTGTCACGATCCTCGGCGAGGCCAAGGCACGGCTGAAGAAGCACGATGTCGACACGTTCGTGAAACTCGTCTCCCGCCTCAAAGGCTCCGGCATGATCGAAGGCGAGCCCTTTCTCCTCATGGTTTCCTACCAGCTCCACCCGGACGTGGAAGCACACGCACGGGAGCACGGGGTGCTCGTCATCCCCTCCTACGAGCTCGCGTACTCCGCCTAGCTGGGTGTTTGGGCTCCTCTATACTGTGAAGGAATCGACGTGGAGGTCACGATGTCCGAGAATTTCAAGATCTCACCAAACATGACAAAGGCGAAGTTGATTGAGCAGTATGAGGCCTTGCTCGACGCCTATACGAAGAGCGCCGCCGAGCTCGAGGCCGCGCGGAAAGCGCGTACAGACGCCGAGGAACAGCTGCGCAAAGCGGCGCTCGAGATCGCCAACGAGGCGACCGTCGAGGGCGTCATCACCAGCGTTGGGCGCCTGCGCGGACAGGTCGGCAAGACGCTCAACGAGCTGCTCGAGGCCATGAGCGCCAGGGCTGAAGAGGTCGAACGGCTGAATCGCGCCGTCGAGCTCAAGAAGGCGGAGCTCAAGGAGCTTCACGACATCGAGGTTTCCGCCAGCACCTTCAGCAAGCTGATGGCCACATACCAGGAAGAACGCGAAGCGGCGGAACGCGAGTACGCGGCCCGACTCGAGGCGCTCCAGACTGAGTACCAGCAACGCTCCGCCGAGCTCGAGGCGACATTTACCGCCCAGAAGGAGGCGCTGGAAAAGGAGATCACCGAGGCCCGGGCGGCGTGGGCCCACGAGAAGGAGCAGGCAGAAGCGGAGCAGAAAGAATACGCGCAGCAGCTCAAGAAGCAGCGGGAACGCGAAGAGGCCGATTACCTTTACGAACGAGATCGAACCCGCCGTCTCGAAGCCAACGAGCTCGAAGAAAAACGCGCCGCCCAGGACAAGGAGCTGAAAGAGAGACTCGCCGCTGCCGAGCGTGAGGTCACCGAGCGGTTGGCCGCGGTCGAAGCGAGGGAAGCGGAGCTCGCCTCTTTACAGGATGAAGTTGCCGCGTTTCCCAAGCGGCTCCAGGCCGAGGTCGAGGCCGCTGCAAAGGCGGCCCGCGAGGCTGCGCTGCACGACGCACAGCAGAAGGCGGCCATGGCCGCGCTCGAACGCCAGTGGGAGACCAAGGTCTTCAAAGAGAGGATCGTGGGGCTTGAAAAAATGCTGGCCGACCGCGATGGAAAACTGGCGGAGCTCAAAGCCCAGCTCGACACGGCGCTGCGCCAGGTCCAGCAGATCGCGGAGAAGGTCGTCAGCGCCTCGTCGTTCGGCGATCCGGGCGTAAATCGCGCGGCAGCCGCCCAAACGCACCAGGATCAGGGAGAATAACGCGCGAAGCTCAGTACAGGTGGTAGGACACCTCGACCTGGTGCTTCCCCGGGGGGATGATCACGCCGAGGGCGGCGAGATCGGCCCGCAGGAGGCTGGCGCGGCGGTCGTCGACGGAGGCCTCCCAGCCGGGGGCCCAGGGGCGGGCCACGAGAAACAGGCAGGGCCCGTCGCACGTGACGGTCGCCTCGACCCGGGATGACGTGTTCGTCGTGACCTGCACCGCGTGATGCGCCGCGTGCGCCTGCGCCGAGCCGGGCGGGAGCACGGCACCGTCCGTCAGGATCTCCGGATCGCGGCCGAGGAGCTGCCATCCCTGCTCTTCGGGCAGCGAGACGGTCCGGCCGGCGACCCTGATCTCCGGCTGCCAGAACGGGTTTTCCCAGATCCGGATGCCATCTCCCGATGCCACGGCCCTCCAGCCTGGCGCCTCCCGCCGCGCCGGCGTCACCAGGTACCGCACGCTCCAGGCTCCGAGGAGACGCGGAGGCGCCAGGTGCAGCGGCCCCGGCAGGACCGGATCGGTGGCGCCCAGCAGGGCGTGCAGCCGTGCGAGCGGCCACGGCCGGACGGGATCGAACGACCGGAGATCGGCGAGACCGTAGCGGCTGGCCACGTTCGGAGGCAGGACGCCATCGATGCCGATGATCCTCCCCGGACGGGCGGCAACGAGGGCCTGGAGCCGGGCCAGAGCGGGTGGCCTTGGCAAACGGTCGGCCGCCGCCGCGGTGGGATTGATCCCGATCGCGATGATAACGAGCTCGGCCGCCGCCACCCATCCCAGCCAGCGCGGCCACCGCGACAGGACGGCCAGCGCCGCGATGGCTGCCACCGGCGTCGAGCACGCGAGGAGCCAAACGGAGGCGGGTGCCCCGGACCTGACGAGCAGGATGGTCAGACCGCCCAGGAGCGCGGCGGCGATCCATGCCGTGGCCAGCCGCCGGCGCCCGGCCAGGAACC
>JAADFN010000036.1 GCA_013152895.1 Acidobacteriota bacterium
CTTCGAGCCGGACCCGCGCTCGCGCGAGGGACGGATCGAGGCGAATGACGCGGGCCGGCCGTAGGCCGGGCCTCCCGGGCGCTGACCGCGGACCTGCTGCAAGCAGGGCCTCCCGGGCGCCTCCACGGTCTCCCGACGAACACGAATGCCGGTCAATCGAGAATCTCGTGTATGTCACTGTCATCGCATATCGTGGTGAGGCCGTGCCCCCTTTGTGAGTCCACAGACGTGGTGCCACTCCTGGGGCATGACGGTGCTCAGAACGTCACGGCGAGCTGAAGCTGGACGACCGTGCCGGAGACATGGTCGATCTGCCGGCCCCGGAGGTGGCGCGTCGAGTAGCGGCTGAGCTCCAGGGCGGCGTGCAGGGTCGGCGTGATGTGCCAGCGACCCCCGAGCGAGCAGCGGCGGTTGTCGAGGAGCGCGTCTTCCGGCTCGACGGTGGCGAGCCGCCGCCTGGAGCGTTCCGAGACCGTGAAAAGACCGAATCCCGCCCATGCGTCCCAGTGTGGAGATTCGAAAATCAGCTGGCTGAGCCCGCCGGCCGTGGCCGTTTCCCTGATGCCCCCACCGGGGAGAGAAACGTAGTCGACCAGGATATCGGTCGTGAAGAGCTCGGACCCGGCACACGCGCGGAAGGTGGTAAACGTCCACGTCAGCGACCGGCCCAGCGCGACCTTCACCTCCGTCATAAGCGCCCGGGGATCGAAGTGCCTGCCGTCCCCAAGCCTCATCGCGCCGAGATGACCGGCGAGCTTGGCGGACAGGCACCCGGAATGGTACTGCAACGCTGCCTGGAACGCGGGCCTCCTGGAGTGGAAGACCTGTCCATCCGGCCCGCCGTTCGATGCCGGCTCGTTCGTCAGAAGGGCGAAAAGCGTCACGGAGCTCGAGGCGTCGAACCCGAGACGCAGCTCGTCCAGGTTGGCGTGGATGCCGGTCTGGATGCCACCGCTCGAGTAGAAGCCGTCGTGATTGAGCGTCGTCTCGTTCGTGGCGAGCAGGCTCTCCGCTTTCCCGGCCAGCAGGGACCACCGGCCGTGCCGCGCCCGGATCCACGCCGAGACGATCTCGCTGCCGTGCTTGCCCATGAAATCCGCCGAGGCGCAGTAGCTGAGCCGGATGCCACGCGGCCTTCCCAACACGCCCGAAAGCTCCAGCCATGACTGGCCGCCGGTCGAGCGAGAAGCCGCGCCCGTTCGCGCCGCGTAGTGGGCGAAGGTATCGTCGACGTTACGATTTCTCAGCAGGTCCATAACGACAACCCCGTGAACGTGTAGCGCCGGACCATCGCCGGGCTCGTCCCCGAAACCGGGACGAAGCACGAGGGCAAGACACGCCACCACGAGGAGCACACCGCGCGGGAACACGCCAGCCCGGTCCGCCGCCGACATCGTGGAACCGTCAACATTCCGATTGCCATGCATGCTGCTGCCTCCTTCCGGCCGTCGGCCCCGTGTTAGGCCGCCCTAACAATATCAGAGACACACACCGTGTCAAGTTCTTGCCTTCGAGGTGCAATGTGACACGAACTGCAGTAGATTCAATTACTTAGAAATCTTCACATGGCTGCTTGACAAATTTAGTAAGTACTAACATAATCCCGCGCGGAGGCGCATCATGGTGCTGTCGCACACCGCCGAGGACTACCTGGAACAGATCTACCTGCTGTCCCTGCGTCTCGGTATGGTCAAGACTTCAGACATCGCTCGCGAGCTCGGGGTCAGGACCCCTTCGGTCATCTCGGCACTGAAGCTCCTCAAGAACAGGAACCTCGTGCATTACGAGCGGTACGGGGCCGTCACCCTGTCGGAGAAAGGGCTCGAACGGGCGCGCGACGTTTACGAACGGCACAAGACGATCTACCGTTTCCTGAGGTTCATCCTTGGCATCGACGACGAGATCGCCTCGGAAGACGCCTGCGGCATGGAGCACTTCGTGTCTCCGAAAACGCTGGCCGCCATGAAAGATTTCTTTGCTTTTCTCGCCTGGAAGAAGAGCCAGGGCCTCGATATCCAATCCGAGCTCCGCGCATTTCGAAAACGGGGTTCCCACATTCCGGGAGGTTCCATCACGATGACGTCAGAAAGCCCCGAAGCACAGCCGCTCAGCGCTGGAAAAGACAACGTGCTCTACACGATCGTCAAGCTGGGCGGCGAACGCGGCGTCAAGCGGCGTTTGCTGGACATGGGGGTCATCCCCGGTGAAACCGTAAAGATCCAAAACCGCGGCCCGCTTGGATTTCCGCTGGAAATCGTCATCCAGGGGTACGTCCTGACGCTCCGCAAGGACGAGGCCGAAGCCGTCACCGTTCGGGAGGCATAGATGGTACCGCTGGCATTGGCCGAACCGGGCGTCATGGTAGAGGTCGTAAGTTTTCGTTGTGGACGCAGCTGCGCCTTCCGGCTCCAGGAGATGGGCATCGTCAAGGGCGCACGTTACCGGGTGACCAGCAGCTCGGGGGGTGGACCGCTCATCCTGGCCAACGGCGACACCCGGATCGGGCTCGGCGCCGGCATGGCGGCGAAGGTGATGGTCCAGGAGGTCGGCGATGAGTAGGAACGTCACCATCGCGGTCGCTGGAAACCCGAACAGCGGCAAAACCTCGTTGTTCAACAAGCTCACCGGCTCGAACCTGAAGGTCGGCAACTGGCCGGGTGTCACGGTCGAGAAGAAAGAGGGCACGGTGACCCGGGGCGAGCGCACATTCACGTTCGTGGACCTCCCGGGGACCTACGGGCTGTCCGCGCGTTCGATCGACGAGCGGATTGCCATGGATTTCCTGACCAGCGGCTCGCCCGATGCCGTCATCGTCGTGATGGACTCCGCAAACTTCAACCGGAACTTTTACCTCTTCACGCTGATCATGGAAATGGGGCTGAAGGTCATCCCGGTGCTCAACATGAGCGACATGGCCACGAAACGGGGAATCACGCTCCATACCGACCGGCTCTCCGCGATCTTTGGTATTCCGTTCCTCAAGACCATCGCCTCGAAGGGCAAAGGTATGAGCGGGCTGTGGCGGGTCTTGGACAACATCGAAAACGTCGGCCTTCCCACGCACCGTCCGGTCTACCAGGCGCCGATCGAGACGGCGGTCGCACGGCTGATGGAGGCTTTCCCCAACGAGGCGAAGTCGCGTTTCCACGCGCTGGCCATCCTCGATCAAAGCCTCGTCATCCCCGGCAACGAAGAGCTCCAGGGCATGGTCGCCGAGCTGGGGGCCGAAATCGAGGAGCAGCTCGATGGAGAGCTCGACGAGCTCATCGCGGAAAAGCGTTACGCATTCGTCTATTCCATCGCCAAGGAGTGCGTCCAACGGAAGCTGAGCACGGAGCAGAAGGCCGCGGTGACCGACCGCATCGATCGTTTCGTCACGAACCGTTACCTTGGGGGCCCTCTCTTTCTCCTCGCCATGTGGGTCATGTTTTTCCTGGTCTTCAAGGTCGGCAACCCCTTCGCGGACCTGATCGATGCCGGATTCGGCGCGCTTTCCGCCATGATCCCGGGGCACGGGCTCGTGACGTCTTTCATCCAGAATGGACTGATCTCCGGGGTCGGGGCGATCCTCGTATTCGTACCCAACATCTTCATCCTGTTCTTCCTCATCGCCGTGATGGAGGACTCCGGGTACCTCTCGCGCGCCGCCTTCGTCGCGGATCGCGTCATGCACGCGCTCGGCCTCCACGGGAAATCCTTCATCCCGATGCTCCTGGGTTTCGGCTGCAACATCCCGGCGATCATGGCGGTCCGTACCCTGGAAAACAGGAAGGACCGGGTCCTCACGGCCATGGCGATTCCCTACATGTCGTGCTCGGCGCGGCTCCCGGTTTACCTGCTCTTCGCCGGGATCTTCTTCCCTCGCTCCGAGGCGACCGTCGTCTTTGGCCTCTATCTCCTGGGCATCATCATCGCTGTCATCGTCGCCCGGGTCCTGCGCCGCGCGTTCTTCACCAAGGCCGTCTCGCCGCTCGTCATGGAGCTGCCCGCGTACCACGTGCCCTCGCTCAAGATGGCCACGAGATCGGCGACGCTTCGCACCGGTTTCTTCATCCGCAAGGCCGGCACATTCATCCTCGGGGCGGTCATCGCCGTCTGGTTGCTCGCCAGCCTGCCCGCCGGCGTCCCGTACGCCTCCGCACAGAGCCTGATCGGCCACATCGGCTCGTTCGTCGCACCGGTCTTCCACCCGGCGGGTTTCGGTTCCTGGCAAGCCACCGTCGCGCTCATCTTCGGGTTCCTGGCCAAGGAGGTCGTCGTCGGCACGTTCGGCGCCCTCTACGGCGGCCAGGCGGCCATGACACACGCCCTGGCACACAGCTTCACCACGCTGTCCGCCGCAAGCTTCCTCGTCATGACGCTCGTCTACATCCCGTGCGTGGCGACGATCGCCATCATCCGGCGGGAGATCGGCTCGCGATGGGCCGCGCTGTCCGTCGCGATCAGCCTGAGCACCGGCTACCTCCTGGCGGTCGTTGTCTTCCAGGTGGGCCACCTGCTGGGCCTGGGCTGAGACCCGGGGCCTCTGGCCCGCACGGGCAGAAAAACATGGTCAACGTGGGATCCCGGCGCGTGAGGCCGGAGGACGCGATCCGGCGGCGAGGAACAACGCCTACCCGCCGATCGTCACCCTCTGTGTCGTCCCGGCCACGAGCGTGAACCTGGCGATGGCCGGCAGGCCGGCGCCGGCGCCCGACACCAGGGCAAGCCCGGCTGCCGGATGGCTGATATCGACAACGTTCCACCGCCCGGGAGCAAGGCGGGCGATCGAGATCTCGGCGTGATCTTTCCCTTGCTTCCAGGCCAGCCCGGCGGCAACGAGATCTTCCAGGGTGATGAAGGCGCCATCCGGGCGTACCAGCGCAACGTGAAACGACACCTGGCGGTCCAGCGGCAGCGAGAATGCCACGCGTCCGCTGAGCCGGGTCACGCCGAGCCTCAGCGGCGCGTGCGCGAGATGGACGGGGAACGCTGCGGCGCCGATGCCGGGACCCGCGACGGTCACGTTTACCGGATCGCCCTCGTGCGCGTGCAGCCGCAGCTCGAAGCGGCCGGTCGCATCGGTCCTCGCCGACGCGACTTCCGGCATACCCGAGCTGCCGCGCACCAGCGCGTGCACGCTGGCGTTGGCCACGGGTGCACCACCGGGAAGACGCACGGCGCCCTTGAGCAGGAAGGTTGCGCGCAGCACCAGCGTCACCTCGGCGCCCTCGCCGCCGGACGTCACACCGACCGAGCGCGGCCCCGACGTCAGGTCGCCACGTGTCGCCGAGAGCGTCCACCGGCCAGGCACGAGGCCTTCGATCGTGAAGCTGCCATCGTCGGCGCTCACGGCGTTGGCGGTCGGCGGTAAACCGGCACGCGGCCTCCCACGTCCGCCCGAAAGCTCGTAGCCAACGATCTCGGCCCCCGCGACAGCGTTGCCCCGTTCGCCGGTCACCGAGCCCTCGATCCGCCCGTCCGGCAGGCGGACCTTGACCGCCTTGGACGGCTTCTCAAACTGAACCCCCGGGGCTGTCGTCGTAAACGCGGGTTGTGCCACGGACACGCGAACGTTGTAGGCACCGGGCCGCGGCAGCAGGACTGTGAAGCTTCCATCGGCTCGCGACGCGCTCGAAACGCTCGAATCACCGGGCCTGGGCTTGACCGCGGCGAATTCCAAGTGCGCCTCGACCGGCTCGCCGCCCAAGAGCACTTCGCCGTGGAACAGCTTCCCCTCGAGGCTGACCTCGAGCGACGCCCCGCCCCCGGACGGGATCGTCACCTCGCCGCTGCCCATCGTGGAGTACGGGCCCGAGGGCTGCATGAGCGCCAGCTCGAGCTTCCACCGGCCCGGGACGAGCCGGCTCAGGTGCACGGCGCCCGAAGGGGGCACCGCCACCGGGGCCAGCGCAACAACGTCGCGGCAGCAGATGCGCACGTGCGGCACCAGCTCCAACGCAAACCCCGGAGGCAGGTTCAGGTCAGCGTCATCGACGAAGACGTCCAACGACCCCGGGCGGCCAACCTCGATGGCATCGACGACGGTTTCCTTGCCGCGCTCAAGCGCCACCTTGGCACAGCCCGGCGTGTGGTGCTTCGCCACGGCGATCAAGAGGAACCGTCCCCCCGGAAGGCCGGAGAGCCGCACCCAGCCGCGTGTGCCCGACGTTCCGGAAGCGACCCCTCCCTTCGGCGCATGTCCGCCAAGCGCGGCGTGAATGGCCCGGGCCGCATGCGCCGCGCTGACGAGGGAAACGGTCACACCTGCAAGCGGCAGGCCGTCATCGGCATCGGCGGTGTGCACGAGCAGTGAGGCGCCGGAGCGCAGGCGAACGGTACCAAGACGCGTCACCTTCCCCGCGGGAAGGTCGAGGCCCCACCACGAGTGGGGCGCGAACGCCGCGGTCAGCAGCGACAGGTCGGTGCAGCCGGCGGGGATGACTGCCTTCACGGCGCCGGCTGGCGAAAGGGCCACGGGAAGCCGTGCCGCCGCCGGGGCGTTGACGCTCCCCGGCGCCGGGCACGGCGCGAAACGCAGCACCGCGGTGCGCGGCACGCGCCCCCCGCTCGCCGCAACTGCATCGAACGTAACATTCGCCCTCGGAAGAAGCTTTACGGCGATCGGTGAGCTGCATCGGCCCGTATCAGGTCTGACCGGGCGGGAAACACGTGAACCGGTTTCCACCACAAAGACCGCGTCCTTGACGCAGCCGCCCGGCACGACGAGCGAGGCGCCGCCCTGCGAGGCGGTCCGCACGGCTGCCGGCTCGTAGCGGGTCCCCGTCCACCGCAACACCGTCAAACGGCCGGCACCGGCCGGTGGCACGATGGAAAGGACGAGCCCGGGCGCGGTACGGCGGGCGGCCGCAGGCGTGGATGCCGCTCGGGCGTTTCCCGCAGCGCTCAGCAGGACGACGCCCAATATCATCACGATGGTCCGTGTCAGAACACTCCTCATCGCCGGATGCCTCCTCACTGATCATACTGCCGTGCGGCCAGGGTGGCATGATCACGCCCCCGCTTCGCCCGGTCAGGATGATCCGGCTTAATCGCACGCCCGAGATACAAGTTCTCAAAACTAACAGTTGGTCTCCACAAGGGGACACAGGCGCCCGAGCCAGCACAGGTCTGTACGGTCGGGGTAATGGCAATGACCTTGCATTGAGCCCAGCTGGCCGCTGCTGAGTGGATGCACTGAGCCAGCACGCCCCACAATGGGATTTGCGTGGTGTCGCATGCATAACAGGTGGACGAACCCGGATGCGGGTCAATCGGCATCTGTTGGGCGTTGGCCCGTCCCACGAATACCAACGCAAAAGCCAATACGATTGTGAAAATGATCTTCGACAGCGTCGAGCTGTCGGTGTAGGAGGTACCACCCTCATAGCAGCCACATCTCATTCCTGTTGTTGCAAGGCTAACAAGATCCTTCAGCAGGTCTGTAATCCAAGTAACCTTGCTCACACCCTCAACTTTCATACCTACCTCCTTTCGATAACGCCTATATCTCGTAATGGTTAGGCCCATCCAACATTAATGAGGCTAGATTGCCTCATGAAGCCCGTCAAGGGGTCAAAATGTTCGATCATTGGCAAGACGGCCACCTGCGTGAAAACCGTTGATCCACTGGACATTCCCAAAAATGGCGCAGGGGGAGGGGGGTAATTTTGTCTGATTACCGGAATGCGGAGGGGGGCACCAGGACAGGGGCTAACAAACGGGGGTGTCGTTGGCCTCAGCAAGACCGCGATGACAATGACATACACGAGAGTCTCCATTGACCGGCGATTCTTGTTAGTCGAGAGGGGTAGGGCGTCTCGTCCCGGCCTTCTTTCCCCTGGTAGCGGCGGGCGTCTCGCCCGCCGGGG